>CALWVA010000155.1 GCA_944384875.1 uncultured Clostridia bacterium | reverse complement strand
TACTTTACCTTATCACAGGTCTCACCTGTTCGCTTCTCTTTTTTTATCTTTTGTCACACATCATTGTAACACCTACATCTTTCTTTCAACGCATTTCACTTTGCGGTTGACACTTTTGCCCGTATATATTATAATATATTGGCATCCTGTTATCGAGGTGTAGCGAAGTTTGGCTATCGCACCTGCTTTGGGAGCAGGGGATCGCAGGTTCGAATCCTGTCACCTCGACCACATCGGAACGAGTTACGCTTGTTCCGATTTTTTCATTTAATGAAAAAATCGGTCACCCACCCCACTGTTTCCTCCTCTCCACAAAAGGTCACGCTCGGCTCACCTGCTCGGTTGCAAGCGCCCTCGCGACGGTTTGCTGTCGCTACCAACCTTTTGCGGGTTCGAGTCCTCCTCTCAAAGATGTGAAGGCATCTCTTTCGCTACCTGTTGACATTTTTTGAGGAAGTCGATTGCTGAAAAGTGATCGACTTCTTTGATTTTGAGTGATATAATGATATTATATGTATGAATTATATAATGATAAGGAAAGTGGGGGGTTCTATGCAGATGGTTTTTAAATATGGGAAACATATTGATTTGATCTATCACATATTAGCACATTTTCATGTTGATAACGCATCTGATTTATATTTGCCTGCTTACGTTGAATCTATGAAACAGATTAGAAATGGTGATTTGACAATACCTGTTCAAATGGAAAAATACTATAATGAAAATTTCAATAGGTTATCAATCATAAACTTTTTACCTTTCTATGCCACCGACTGGGACAACTTAAAACAATTATTATTGAATCATCATGGCTTTACCGAGATGGACAAAAACATTTTTATCGTTCCCTTTCTTCAACTTTTACATAATGAATCTGCAATGTATTTTGATTTTTGGGAAAACAAGCACCAGAAAATATTCGATCAAAAAATTCATACCGAAAACCTGCTTCGCCATAGGTTCGATGAATTTCAGTGTTTATTTGACTATTCTAATAAAAATGCAGTGGCATATTTATCTCTTAGTCTTACGCGTAATGGTCGTGGCTTTAGCAGTATAAATGGAGACTTTGGCGCTTTTGCTCCTTTCCCACAAAATACAAAAGATATAAAAAATGTATTTTTTACGCTTTTACATGAATATTCCCATCAAATTACCGATCCATTACTCAATACAAACATTTATATGGGAGACGGTTCACACGCTATTTCAGAGAATATTGTCATACTGTTTGATTATTATTTAATCTCAGCAATCTGTGAGGTTAATATAGAATCATACTTTAGTTGGCTGGCTCATATGGCGGGAAATATCAATAAAAAGATAGGCGTAGATGAATTTTTACATATTTTTTATGTTCCCAATACTGTTCATAATAAAATCAAAAATTTAATTGATAAAATAATCTGCTAACAAACTTTAATGATTTAAAAACTCGGATTCATTGACTTTTTATAACATATGGGATTATAGGTTTTTCCAAGATCTATAATTCTATTCAGACCACATCCGAGCAAAGTCTGCTTAGCTCCTTCTGTTCCGTTACCTCTTGACAAACTTGCGATACACGGATTGTGTATCGCAAATTTGTTATTTCTTTGTTTTATGTGGATTATTTAGTGTTCTCATAATGCCGCTTGTAAATGTAAAGCTTTGCCTTGTTTTTTATTTGATGATGTTATTATATGTTATAAAAGACAACGTTACTATAAAACAAAAAGTCTTATCGTCTTGTCTCATCCATCAAGATGACAAAAGCGAAAAAGGAGCAAAAAACAAATATAACACATAAACGTGACTCACAAGGGATTACAGCAGAAAACTTAGATGGCTTCTGTGCCGGCTGGAAAAATCCAACAAATGAAACAACATGCATCAAATATTAAAAAGCAGCTATAGATTTGTTTTAGCAATTGAAAATAATCACAGGCAATGGGTTTTGTTAATTGTTGATCTGATAGGTTGCAGTTTGCTTTTATTCCCAATAAATCGCATCTGCCTAAAAACAACGCCGGCAGCAAACCGCCGGCGTTGTTCTATAGCTGTCTTTTAAGCTTTTTTGTCCCATAACCAGTAGAAAAACAAATCAGACAAACATCTCAAACCACTATTTTGGCAACTTCAAAATCTGACCGGGATAAATAATGGTACCTTTCAGCCCGTTGAGTTTCATAATCGCTGTATAACGGCTGCCAGAACCAAGCTGTGTGCGGGCGATTTTCCACAAAGAATCTCCCTTTTTCACCGTATATTCCCGCCCGGAATCCTCCGGTTCAGATATATCCGCTGTTCCGGGTATTTTGAGCTTCGCCCCGGGATAAATAAGCGTGCGTGTCAAGCCATTCAGCTGCATAATTTCAGAATATCTGTTGCCTGCCCCCAAATACCGCTCTGCGATTTTCCAGAGCGAATCGCCTTTTTGAACCTCATAAATAAAATATTCGTCTGTTTCAGGCGGCTGGGTGGTTGTGGGCGGCTGGGTGGTCGTAGGCGGTTGGATGGTCGTAGGCGGTTGGGTGGTCGTAGGCGGTTGGGTGGTCGTAGGCGGTTGGGTGGTCGTGGGCGGTTGGATGGTCGTAGGCGGTTGGGTGGTCGTGGGCGGCTGGGTGGTCGTAGGCGGCTGGGTGGTTGTGGGCGGCTGGGTGGTAGGATCATCCGTCGCAGGCGGCAACACATCGTCTGCGTCATCATTCGCAGGCGGCGTAGGCTGTTCCGGTATCGTTGGAACATCCGGCTGCGTTTCTTCGGTTTCGGGCTGTTCGTCACCGTTTACCCAATCTTCATAATGATCCCAGATCGAAACATCCTCCTGCCCCAACGCCCATGCGCCTGCACCTTTCAGATCATACTTTTCGATCAGATCCAGTTTTTTCTGATAAGACTGATCATTTTCATACCACACGACATAACGGCCGGGCTGTAAAACAAAATCTCCGCCCACCGTATATTGATCATCAGATTGCGTGATGGTAATTTCTGCTTTTGCCGATTGGGTCTGTTCATCAAAAATTACGGTTACATTACAATCCTGCAGCATCTGCTGTATGGTTTTGATGCTAACCCCTTTTCCAACAATGTGGTCGTTGTCCAGACTCCAGATCCGCCCGAAGAAGGGAATTCCCACAACAATTTTATCCGAGGAGGTATGATCCAGCGCATATTGAATAGATTTTTCCACAAAATCAATACTTGCAACAGGGCCCGCTTCCCCGCCCTCATAATGTTCATCATATGTCATGACCAACAGATGATCTGCATATTGGGCAAGCGCAGAATAATCGTAGGATCCGTGCCAGCCCAGCTGCCAGTTGTTTGGATTGGCCGCCACCGCTACAGAAATCTCCTTATGATTCGGAATCTTCTCTCGCAGCAATCTCACAAGCTGTGTATATTGATCCCGCTGCTCATGGGTAACATTTTCAATATCTACGTTGACGCCGTCGAGATCATACTCTTCAACATAATCTGCGATCTGCGTAGACAGTGATTCCACGTCCTGCAACGCGTTAATACCCGCCGTTCGATTCCAGTGATTGCTTAAAAACGGTACGACTTTAATACCCTTATCGTGCATGCTTTTGATAAAAAACGAGCTTAAATAGTTGAGTTTCAGGCTGCCGTCTTCCCGAATAT
>CALWVA010000154.1 GCA_944384875.1 uncultured Clostridia bacterium | reverse complement strand
CGTGGCAGACACGGTGGTGATGGGGGAGCAGTCGGAATATAAGCGTCTGGAAGCGCAATATCTCAAACAGGGACTGACCCGGAAAGAAGCGCGGCGGCAGGCGCTGCTGGACCTTGCGGGAAGCGTAGCGGTAAGCGGCGGAAGCGGGTTGGTACAGGGCGCGGCGCTGGGGATGGTGGGAGAACTGGCGCGGCGGCTGTTTCAGATGGGGAACAGCGGCGCGGAAATTGAACAGGAACAGCCGGTGCAGTATATAGACCCGGAGCAGGGGAGCTTAGATGACAATGTCCGGAACTTGTATGCGTACTACCGCGAGCAGGCGCAGGTTGACAGCGCGGCAAAAGATGGTATAATGGAAACAGAAACAGAATATAATACGTTAACTTCGCAGGGAGGAAAAAAGTATTATAGGGTGCAAGGGGGAGAGATAGATGGGAAAATGAGTCAATATAGAATCTTAATTAATTCAGATCAGACAATCTCTATACCAAATAAGACGGCTGCGTTGAACATTAGTGCATATGATTTAAAGCATGCACGGTATTTCAGAGATACAGCACGACCTGGGGCAGAAATTATCGAGTTTGAAGTGCCAGGATATTTTGATGCGTTAATTAGAGAAAATTTAGTTGACCAATATGGATATAGGCTTAATCCGTTAAATCAGGGTGGGACTGCGCCGAAATTAGTAGATCCAACAACACCAGGAATTAGTTATGAATTACCTGGATCTCCATGGATAAGCTGGCTTGAAGAATATGCACATTCGGCAAGACGAATAGAATAAAAAATATTAAGGTGGGCAAAAATGGAACCGAGATATGCTGAAAATATAATTGTTGGAGTTAAAGATGATCAAAAGTTTAAATGGTATATAACAGATAAAGATATTTGGATAATGGATATTTATAAATATGAACGTGCTTATCAGCAAGCGGGATATATAATAAACTTAGATTTTATTTTATCTTTAAGAAATAATATTGCAATTTTAAATGAAAATAACTATAAACAGTATTTATCATTTTATAATAATTGCGTAATAACAACGCAAGAATTAAAAAAGAAAGTTATGGATAGGCAATATTGCGAGACCGTTTTAGAATTACGTCCCAGCCTTTATATTGATTTTTTAAACAAAAAATTGTATTCTTTGTATCCAGAATCTATTCCGTTTGAGAAATACGTACCTGATGGTTGGGAGGGGAAATATGAAAATTTTCAGCGGTTACTTGATGTGGAAAACCAATATTGGATTAATGAAGGCGATCTGATAGACAAAATATTTCAAGAGGAAAAAGCGAGATTTAAGGGAGGAAAGATATAATGGATGCAAGTACATTGGTGCTGATAAATGAAAGTTATCGAAAGGAGGGATCAGAAGAGAATATTGAAGGAATAACAGTGATAATTGATGGCACTATGAAAAAGATTTTTGACCAAATTAAAGAAAAGAAATATTATGGCACATATAATGAAGTGTTGAGAGACATTATATTTGAAGGAATCAACGTAATTGTCAAAAGCTAAAATTGAGTCATTGATACAAGATTTAATTATGCAATAGCCATTATAAGAAATTTAATATTTTTTAAACTCTGAATTCTCATTTTGAGGTTCAGAGTTTTGTTTATATTATTGCAAAAGCTATTGATTCGGTGCGGCGGCAGGCGCTGCTGGACCTTGCGGGAAGCGTAGCGGTAAGCGGCGGAAGCGGGTTGGTACAGGGCGCGGCGCTGGGGATGGTGGGAGAACTGGCGCGGCGGCTGTTTCAGATGGGGAACAGCGGCGCGGAAATTGAACAGGAACAGCCGGTGCAGTATATAGACCCGGAGCAGGGGAGCTTAGATGACAATGTCCGGGACCTGTATGCGTATTACCGCAAACAGGCGCAGATTGACAGCGCGGCAAAAGATGGTATAATGGAAGCGGAAAGTCAGAATAGCTACAAAACAAACGATGTAAATTCGGCTGAATTCCAGTTTCAAACGAATGAAGAGGCGTATAAGTATTATACAGATTTAGTAGAGATATTGGATGTTTCTACGGCTGAGAATACAGCCATATTTTATTCAGGCCCGGGAAACAGAGCTTTAGCAGAAAATTTTGCTGGGATAAATCACAAGGTGACATTAGAGATGACATCGGGAGGAAAATATTTAGATGATTTAAAATTATTTGAAGATCGAAGTCCGTTAACAAAACAGCAAGCGTCCGAAGTTTGGAAAAGATTATCAGAGAGATATGCCGCTCAGGCGTCTGGAAATGTATACGGATTTGTACTTGGTTCCAGAGAACAAAGTATATTTAAAACGATCGAACTTCCCACATTGGAACGCAATAAAAATATAACAAATATATTTACCGAATTATTTAATCTTTAAAAAATATATTAGGTTTAAAAGATCGAAAAAATGTTTGGTATATGATGATTAAGTTTATTTTAGGCTGTTTTAGGAGGTAGATCATTATGTGCGATATTAAAATTAGCATACCGCATTTTTATTGCTTAGAATACAGAGAAGGGGGGAAAAAATTAATAGTAGATATTGATTTTAGGGAACCAAAGATATTTTTAGGTAAAGGGTTGATAAAAGCGTGGGCCCCCCCTTATCAAGAAGAAAAAATATCAAAGAAGAAGCAAGAAGAAATATATAGAAATATTAAAAAATATTTATTGGAACGATATGGAAAAGAAAACATTATTGAAGAAAACTGAGGGGGAGAAAACATGGTTAAATTGCCGGATGGTACAATCTTAAAGATGCTGTGGACACAGGTGCAGTATATAAATCATAATGATAATATTATATTTCCAATAATTCCAATGGTCAATGATAGGGACATTATTATTTTTCCAAATATGCAGAAATGGATGGCGATAGAACAAATTTTTTCTTTAAAAGAACGAGAGGAAATCATTTTTTTATTAGAACATATAAAGTGGAAGAGAAATGTAAAGGTTGTTGAAACGGGTATAGAAGCAAATGTTAATAATCCTCATCTATTTGGAACAAGTACTTTAGAAAGGACGAAGGGTTATAAACAGCTTTCAGAGCAGAATTTATTTGATCCTGATAGTATGTTGGATAAACAGCAGGTAAAAACGATTTATCTTGCATTTGAAAAAAAGTTTGCAAATCATGCAAGTGGGATTGTATTTGTTCCTCAGGAACTACTTATAGATGGAAGTGTGTTAAAAGAATGCAGTATTCCGGTTCTGAAAGCAAACCGGAATGTAGATTTGCGCGTTTTTAGTTTTTAGCTTTATATGGAATATAACGAAAAGAGTAATTTTTTAAACAAAGAATTACGGTTTTAAGCAAGACAATTGTTTCACTAGATTATGTTAGAAAAGCGTTTAGTAATCCAGTTGACAGCGACGCATATCTATAGAAGAACTGAACTCGTAGAAGCTATTGTTATTCCTACTTATCTTACGAATGGGCTATATTCTAAATGATTTTGCGCAGACGGTGCGGGGAACGGTTTCAAAAGAAATCGCGGAGCAGACAGACTGGGAAATATTCGGGGTCAATGTGGCGTCATGGGGATATGAAACGCTGCTGGGGGTGGCGGATTTTGCAGCGGCGACGCTGGCAGGCTGGGGAAATATCGGGACGACGCTGACGATCCTGGCGACCGAGCGGGGGACGGAGCGGTTTTTACAGGTATTGGATCAGGGAGGAACGATGGAGCAGGCGTTCTGGAGCGGTGTAACGACAGGGGCGCTGGATCGAATACTGAACAAGCTGCCGGTAGAGAAACTGCTGGGAAAAAGCAGCGCCAAGGTGCGGCAGACACTGTGGAAAACCATGAAAGAGCAGGGATTGCTGCAGATGGGAAGCGAAGCGGCAGGCCGGGTAACAGATATCGTGGCAGACACGGTGGTGATGGGAGAGCAGTCGGAATATAAGCGTCTGGAAGCGCAATATCTCAAACAGGGACTGAACCGGAAAGAAGCGCGTCGGCAGACGCTGCTGGACCTTGCGGGAAGCGTAGCGGTAAGCGGCGGTAGCGGGTTGGTACAGGGTGCGGCGCTGGGATCGGTAGCGCAACTGGCGCGGCGGCTGTTTCAGATGGGGAAAAGCGGCGCGGAAATTGAACAGGAACAGCCGGTGCAGGTTGTACAACCCGGTGCGCAAGGGGTTGCGCAGAACACGGCAGCGCCTGTGGTAAACGGCCAGCCGGTCTATTCGGATATTGCACTGGCGGATTATATGGCAAAGCGGGCCGCCCAGCAGAAGTTTGGGGATGCGCAGCAGACCCCTGTCGGTTTGCAGGAGACAATGCATGCACAGGATATGAGTGCGCAGCTGGATGCAATAGATATGGATGCGGCTATACCGGAAGAAAATGTGGTTGCATCTTCTGATATTGATGGTACAATAGGGACAGATCAAAAATTGAATAGTGAATTTGTTCAAAATCAAGATATATCTGAAGATACATTAAAAAATTTAGATGATAATATTTTGGATATTATGGAGAGAGAGGGAGGGCATACCTTAGAACGTC
>CALWVA010000153.1 GCA_944384875.1 uncultured Clostridia bacterium | reverse complement strand
CCATTTTTTGCACTAATGGTGTTATTTGCCTCATATACCCATTTCATAACAGGATCTCTCGTCTTATCCTTATCCTGATCGCCCGCAGCCGCAGCCTCGCTTTCCGGGAAACCAAGCCTTGTGTCATACTGAATGTTCACAAAACTGTTAAGCTGACTGACAGAGCTGCGCATCCATGTCGCGGATACGCCGTAAAAAATCCCCATTTTTTCTGCATAGATATCAATGATCTCCCGCATCCGCTCCCGCTCATTTCCGTCTTTGTTCAGATAGGTCGTATAGCGGTTCATGCTGCCAAGCATGATTTGAGACGGCAGAGAAATCAGGTACATATCCTCTTGCGGTGCAGTCAGAATCGGCAGGATAATGCTTTTTCTTCCGTCGTCTATACCAGATAAGATATCCCAAATCCGGTACCGGAGCCCATCCGCCCCGCCATACGGTTGCTGTTCCTTGAGAATCCCGTCAAAATTATCGGCAAACCAGTCGCTGGGATCGTCGTATCCCGCGACACAATGGGCCAGATTTCCCAGGAAATCCATGAGAGATGCGCCTGTGTAGTCCTGCAATACACGATTATAAAACGCAACAGTCCGGTGGGTCGCCCGTTGATCCGACGTTGCCTCCAGAAGCTTTTCCGACAGAGCCGACGGAGTCATATCCTGCGCCATCAGCTCCCCATTAAAGAAGAGCAAATCGCTCAAGTTCACGCCGTGAAAATCAATGCGATACCATTTATCATAATAATTGTAGCCATATAAAAGTTTCTTCCAGGTGTTTTCGTCGCTGATTCGCTCCCGAACCAGTTCCTGCACCGCCTTATTTTTACAGTAGGTCGGATACGTCTCCTGAGAAAACAGGAGCTTTGTCACCAGTTCTCTTATGTCAGATTTTACGGTCTCGTTATAGTAATCGGTATAAAGTCTGCTTTCATCCTCGTTGGTCAGAACGGCAATCTCCGTCGCATAATCGTAAGATGATACCAAATCTACGATATCATACAACAGACTTTGCGCAAGGTGAGAAATATAATGGTGGAAGTGATACATCATATCCGTCCCATCAATCCGATACACTGCTACCACATTGCCCATAACCTTCTGCCAGGATACCGCGTACTCCTGCATCTTTCCCTGTTCAAACACGATGCGGATCTTCTGCACCCGATGCAGTTCGTCATGATGTATCCCCGTCACCAGAGCGCCGTTGCCGTCAAGCGGCAGAACAAACTGCACCGCCTGCACAGTCAGAGCGTCAGTATCCAGAAGCCGGTTGCCGTATTCCACCCATGTGCGGATATCTGCAAAGGGCATGAGCCTGGCCATATTGGCATATGCCTGTTCCCGTTCAGGTTTATAGTTCTTATCTTTCTGTACCTGTGTATAATCCGGGATGTCATAGTTATTATCCGCCACCGGCGCCGTTTTCAGGTTGGGACGCTTACCGTATGCCAGCAGATCCAGGTTCCAGATGTCTTCATAAAACCCCAGCGTGTCTCTGTAAAAGCTCTTGTCAAAAATGGCGTCGGTCTCTTTCACCTGATCCTGATTCGCTGCCGTAATGTTTGTAGCGCTGTCTGAGCCGGCATACTCATAGACATTTTTCGCATTTTCCAGGACGTCAAACCCTGCGATCCGGTATCCGGCGCCTGTGCTCATACTCAGGCAATGCTCGATAACCGGGCTGCCCGTATTGGGCCCGCCGATGATACCGCCGTTTCCTTTCTTCGCCGGGGCGATTACCTGCACCTGGGTGAAGCAGTACCGGATCTTGCCCCCGCCGTGCCAGCCGGCAATACCGCCTGCTCTTGCGCCCAGGGTCGGATGATCATATGTGCCCTGCACCTTTCCGGTCACATAGCAGTTCTCGATAACTGCTCCGGCATTTGTTTTCCCGACCATCCCACCGACCGCCACAAGTCCTTTCACCGATACATTCACCGAAGCGCTCTCCCGAATCGTCGAATTGTTCAGGTTGCCTGCAAATGCACCAAGCTCGTCAACCCCGTTGGAAATGCTGGAATGCACAATAAATACATTCTCGATCACAGACTGATTCTGGATTACATTCGCCAGAATCCCGCTGCGCGATGTGGTAATCTGTGCATTCTCAATCACCAGGTCATGGACGTTTGCTCCGCTCAATCTGTTAAACAGCGCCGTCGGCAGATTCAAAATCTTATAACCGTTCCCGTCCAGTTCGCCGGTAAATGTCCCGGTAATGGCAGGCGCGTCCGCAGATATCCCTGCCGCATCCAGATCCTCGGTCAGTTCATAGCGTCCATTCGGATTGGCAGACATCTGATAAAACAGCTCCTGCGCACTCTGGATTAAAGGATGTTCGCCTTGCGCATCTTTGAATGCAAGAGGAAATGTATATGCATTTTGCCGTTCTCCGTTCTCATTATAAAGAATCACATCCTCCTGATCAATGACCGCGTATACCCTGCCCGAATCCGCATCCTGGCGAAATTCTCTGATCCCCGCGTAGAAATCCGGCAGGCGCTCCATTTCGATTACGGCATAATAATTCTCCAGATCCGAAGGCAATCCGCCGGTGATATCCAGCATGTCCACCTTCTGGGTGCTGCCGCCCCCGCTCCAATACAGCTTAACGCCGGTGACATCTTTAAACTGGATGGCGTCCCGGGACGCAGCGACGGAAGCCGTATAGATTTCTTCACCTTGATAGTGGTTAGACTGATCGTCCAGAGCATTGGTATCCCGATCAAAGTCAGCCGTGATCTTCACCGAATAATTCTCCCGCTCTGTCAGTTCTGCCACCACTTCATTTTTCCAGCATAAACCGCTTTTGTCAGGAGAACGTTTCCACCCTCCTCCGCGATCTGCATCTGCGCGCTTTCAAGCGCGCCATCTGCATCATGCAGCACAAACTGCACCTTCAGTTGATCCTGCGTTGTCTGTTCCGATGTAAAGCCTTCCACCTTGGGCACAGCCTTCAACACTTCCAGCAACACAGAATTCTCACTTTCCACAGAAAGCGCCTTTCCGTTCTCCATCTCGATCTTTTCAAGGGTCAGCTCTTTCACGCCCGGCTGCAAACCGGTCTTTGCCATAAATGCATAAACATTCTGCGCCACGGGCTTCAGGTCGTACATTCTGCCGTTCATCTTCACCTGTACTGCCGCGAGACTTGTGACGGTCTCCGCCCGGAAGCTGATCTTCACCGTACTGTCCAGCTCATAGTATACCGTATTCGTTCCATCCGCAGCGGATATCTTAATCTCAGACAGGTTCAGGCCATAATCCTGCGTCATATAAACGGTCTTCTCCAGAACGATATCGTCTGTCACCTGACTGCTTCCATCCTCGGTCTTTTTCCATGACAGCAGAACCCGGAACACATATTCCCTCCGCTCTTCTACATCCAGTGTAAATTCCTGCGTTCCCGTCTGCGTGATCGCCTGTTCCGCCGCTGTGCCAGTGCCGTCACTGGATACAAGCTGTATCCTGCCAAAAAGGAAAGACTGATCCTCATCCGTCAGGTCAAACCGGAACTTCACCTGATCCTTTTCCAGAATGTCTTGTGCCGCATAGTCCTTCACCGTCGGCGCAGACTTCATCACTTCCACAGAAAGATCATGGCTGACGTTTACAATGGTACCGTCGGCAAATACAAGCTGGGAAAGTGTAAACTTCTGCTCTCCCGCTTTTACCGGCGCTACGGTCGTCGTCTTCCATGTCTGATCCTGCCAATGCTCTACCGTCAGCTCCATATTGTTGACCACCAATGTGACAAGCTCCGCCTCAACATTATCAGAAATCTCGTAGAAAAGCTCTAGATTGCCGCCTTTTCTACATAAGCCTGCCCGGCTTTGCCAGCAGTTATCAACGTCCTCGGCTGTGCGTTGACCTCTTGTTCTGCCAAAACCTTCTGGCGCTCTGTCTCAGATCCGTCTACCGACAGATCACAATCCGCCACAATCTGCACCATATAGGAAGCCGTCAGTCCGGTGTCTGTCAGCCTAACAGTGCCACTGAACACACCGTCGCGCAGATCACCGGCCTGGAAAGACTGCTCGCCGACTGTTTTTCCCTCGGCTTTTTGGATCAGGATCTTCCGGTTTGACAGCGTATGATCTGCATCTGTCAGTGGAAATGCTATATAAAATTGGCCATTTTTCGCATCTTCCCGGGCAGAAAATTTCGCAACTTCCGGGTGCTCTTTTAAGATCATAACCGTGCTGATGTTGTCTTTTTCAAGCCAGAAGACTTTCCCGTTTTCCAAAACAACCTGCTCTACCCTGATCTCCGTTGTCCCGGTCTGTGTAAATCCATTCAGGGTTACAAAATACCCATTTTCAGACTGCTCCACCGGATAAATCTCACCATTCACGACGGCTCTGTCCGGCCTGAACGTCGTCGCATTGCCGCTTTCAACCCGCAGGATAACCGGCTGGTTTTTACTGAATTTTTCCGTATGGATCCCATCCGCCGTCTCTACGCTCATATTGCCAAAGGAAAACTGATAATCGATGTTCAGTTGAATCTCCTTCATCACAGCGAGACTTCCGCTGTGATCTTCCGCTGCTTCCAGCGCGTTTGAATCCCGGTCGTACTGCGCCGAAATATGAAGTGTATATGTCGCATCTTCCTCCAGACCCAGAAGAAACACATTTTCTCCTGCGGAAACTTTTTTTACGTCAACTGTGGTAAACGCTTCACCCGTGTTTTTGAGCACTTCCATCCTGGAATCCGTCAGCGCAGAATCTGCATCCGCCAGAAGAAAAGAGACCTGCATCTGTGCTGTATCCACCAGTTCTTCTGCCAGAAAATTCTCTACAGAAGGCGCTGTTTTCAGCACATCGACCTTTTCCGTATAATCAATATCTACTGTCTGTCCGCTTTTCAGACCGACCTTCGTAATATGGAATTCCTGCACACCGGGCGTATCCGCTGCTTTGAGCTGCACGATATATTCGGAACTTCCCTCTGCTTTTTTGAGCCTCGTATTCAATGCCGTTTATTATCATGCTTTGGATTTCCGCATCATAGGAAACCTGCGCATAAAACCGCAGCGTAATATCTTGCTGTTTTTCATAATAGAACCTATCCGTTGTAGAAGTAATCGTCACTTCATAGTCCGCGGTCTTCTCAATTTTCTGTATCAATAATGACAAGTCGGTGACTGTCAGCTGCCCGTCAGCGTTCATATCTGCTGTATTCCATTGATTGTCGGGCAGAACCTCCAGTGCAATCAGATGCTTTTGCAGCATATGCACGTCGGTATAATCGACGGCGCCGTCACCGTTAAGATCTCCCTTGCCGCCGAACGCATATACGCCGCCCACAGTCAATGCTGTCGCAGCGGCGATGACGATCACACCTATCAGTATTTTCACTCTGCCGGCACGCCCTTTTTTTCGAACAATCGCCAGGCTCCCGATCATCAGAAGCGCGGCCGTAGCGCATATAGAAAACACAACCGCCTCCGGAAACACATCTCCGGTCTCTACCGCCGGCGGCTCCTGATCATTTTCCGGCTGTGCCTGTTCTTGTTCCACATCTACGGGGCTATCCGGCTGTACCTGCCCTTCTTCTGCATCTGATTGCGATCCTGCCGGGATCTGCTCAGAAACAGCGCTTAGTTTGATCTTTACATCATCCGGAAAAATATCTTCCGTTCCTTCTGATACCGACCCCAACATATGCATCCTTTGCCTGCAGATCCTCCTTTGCCGTAAGCCTGATCTTCAGAACTTCCCCGCCGTCCAAACTGCCTGTCCGCCGGAACAGAACAAACTGTCTGTTCGCCGGATTATAATAGACGCTCTCCCAGGAATTAAGCGGCTCAAAATGTCTTTGCGCCAGTTCCTCAAAAACATCTGAATCAAACTCCACCGTTCCTTTCCTTTTACCGTATGAATCCCTTTTTTCATATCGACATAGCTGCCTAAAGAAAATATGAAATCTATTTCTTGACCCTTTCGAACGGCCACATCTCTGGCCGCCAGCGCTGTCTGGCTGATCTGTGCAGCTGAAACTGTTACACTGCCCAATAAGAGTCTACACGTCATAAAAATTACTGCCAGTAAGGCTCTTATTTTCGTCATCCTGCATCTTATCCTTCCATAAATATTTTAGATTTATGACCGATTATACTTGTTTTATGCTTTTGAAACAATATGAGATTACTGGAAATACCACAACATGAAGATTCTCCTTGCATTTTGAAGGCTTAAACACAGCCTGTTTTAAAATTTTGGAAATCGGTCTTTGCCTTTTAATTTTATGCATTCAAAACAGCAGAAAAAAATAAAAAACGGAATCTCCGCCTGCATTTGCAGATGAAGATTCCGCTGTGCTTGCTTTAGATGCAGCTCCCTGCTCAGACGTCTACCGTAAAACGGTTAAACATAATCCACTTCAAAATCCCGGCAGTTCCGAATGAATATAAAAAGGGTTGACCTTTTTGGTCAACCCTGCATGTAAAGGCGATATGAAAAGATGCCACCATAAAATTTGGATATGGCCTTGAACCTGCAAAAGATTGGTAGCGGCAGCGAGCCGTTGTGAGGGCGCTTGCAAGCGAACGGCGAGCCGAGTGTGACTTTTTGCGAAAGCGAGAAGCAGCAGAATGGGCGCGCGATGCGCCTTGCAATGAAATGAAAAAGCTCGTCGCAAGCGATATACCGCCGGCGACGAGCTGTCTGCGGGGACTAAAAAAGATGCAAAAGAATTTAGATTTGAACCAACCCCAAAGATTATGGGCTTATTTGTTTTTGATATAAAAAGTATAACAAAAAGATTATTCTTTACAATGTTCGTTTTTTATATTTTTGCCTTGGTATATTTTATCATTGAAACAACATTGTATTTTTCATTAGATCGGTTAACTCTCAGAACCTATCCCTATTTTATGAACAAATACTATTTATGTTGTATCAATACATCGCATATGCTGCCATCATGTGGAGAAAGAAGCAGTTCTCTCTCCTGTGCTATATCACAGATATGAGTAGCATAAAGTGTTAAAAACATATAGTTGCAAGCTCGTGCCACATCATCCTTCAGATGCTCCGGAAACAGTTTTTTATAACCACTCACATACTTGCGGACGGCGTCAGTGTAGCCGTCAATTGAGGATTCAAAAGCCTGATCTGTCAGCAGATCAAACTGCCGCTTCTGTTCTTTTGTAAATGCCGGAACAGTAACAAACAATTTGCCGTTATCATTTTTGGAAATAAATCCTTTTGCGATTGCTGCCGCAGCCGAATCTGTATCCTCTATTTCTCTTCCGAGAAAAATATCCTCACAAATGTTTATTTCGTTATCAAACATCATTTCACGATAAGAAAAGCCTCCGAAATTATACGAAATATGCTTGTAATTTCCTCTGCTTCCGAGATTTGACGATTCTTCACGTCCCAGTCCTCGTATTGGGTATTGATTGTCATTCATCAAATGAGCATGGTAACTCCAGCGGTAGCCGTCATACCGAACAGAACGCTCAACCCATTTAACCGGATTATGCTTTTCGCTTAAATGCTCCGTTGCCATGATACCATAGAGATAGATAAGCTCCTCTTTTGGTTTTTCGGCAGTATATATGCCGAGATTTTCAGCAGAATCGGCAAGCTTTTTCAGAGACGAAACAAAGCCGTCGACGACAGGCTCAAAGACACCTTTTGCTTTTTCATCGTACTCTCTTGCTTTTTCTGAATAGATGATAAAATCTGTTCTGTATTTTCCTTTTGATACTTCCGACATCGCTTCCCGCTTTATAAGATTCCCCAGAGCATCTTCAATATAATAAGCAGGAACACCGCACAATTTTGCAAGCTCTTCTACTGTTTTAGGAGCTTCGTAGCAATAATACAGAATATTCTGCGACAGTGCGTCATTGATATAGACATACGGAAATGGGCTGATAGGATCTTTATAATCACCTTCTCCATTGATACGAATCATCAGTTTTACCGGTTTCAATGCTGTTTCATTCATGTCTGTACACTTCCTTTTCAGTTTTTTACGAGCCTCTGAAAGCCGCCAAGTAACTGTTCCCTCAGGAATATCCAGCTTTTCAGAGATCTGTTTTGTTGAAAGACCGTCATAATAGTAAAGAATAATGATGCTGCGATACATTTCTGAAAGCATGGCGATTTTAGTTCTGAGCGAATCGTAAAACTCTTCGTTTTCATCACCATATTCATCTTCACAGGACAAAGTCTCAAGGGTATCATAGGAATACATCGCGCGCTGTTTCCCCATGTAACGCCTGAAGGATTTTGTAACATTGTTTGCAATACTCCAAAGCCACGGTTCAAATTTGCTATCATCTTTCAGTTTGGGTAGTTCTCTTACTGCTGTAAATAAAATTTCCTGTGACAGCTCATCGGCTTCGTCTCTTGAAAAGGTATGATTGACCGCATATCCATACACTCTTTCAATATAGCCTTCTATTTTATCCGCATCCATTATTCTCACCTGCCTTTCGACTATAAAGTGTCAGAAATTACTGGTTCGTTGGGTGAATTGAAGAAATTTTACTTTTAATTATAACACAAGAGAAGATTTTGTATGTTACTACATTGGCATACCTCACTGCCAAAAGCAAAATATCATGATTTCTTAATTTGTCAACATACAAAACTGTTCCATTATGTTATTCGCCAAGTTTATTAAAAAAAATAAACCTGTTTCATTTCATCTTTGAAACAGGTTTACAATTCTGGTGCCGGTGGTGGGACTCGAACCCACACGCCATCGCTGACAACGGATTTTGAGTCCGTCTCGTCTGCCAATTCCAACACACCGGCATTTATTTATATTTCATGTCGACGCCCGACCTCTTGCCTGCTTAGTAAAAAATATCACACGTAGACATGAAAACACGTTCAACTACCCGCACTCTCAAAAACAACAGGCTACGACTATTATCGTATACAGCCGCAAAATTATTTCAAAGCCTCTTTGAATGATCCAATCAATCGGATCAAAACAAGTTGCTCTACTATTATACATCAACCACCATAAAAAAATCAAGAGCAAATTTCAAGATTTTTAGTCTGGCT
>CALWVA010000152.1 GCA_944384875.1 uncultured Clostridia bacterium | reverse complement strand
ATTACCGCTCGTAAAAGTGGAGATTTCTACGTTTACAGAAAGCTTTTTAAAAATCATTTTCAGATAGAAATGTAACAGGTCGAGAAAGATTTTTTCGTCATCACAAAGCGCTATTTTAATCATTATAAAGTTGATCTCCTCCAGTTGCGTTTGTTGTTTATATTTTAAGTTAAAAATATTGAGCAACAATGATATTTTTATAAAATGCTGACTGGTAAAATGGTTGTGTAACAGAAACTCAAAGGGGTGCTTGATTATTTTAACAGGATGCTTATAAAACATAATACTAAAAAAATACAGTATAATAATGTAATTTTATTATAGCATAATAAATGTAAAAGGTAAACATAAAATTACAAAACAACTATAAAATCGATAAATTTATATCAATTTAATAATCCAATAATCCATTTATATATGAACATGAAAACAAAAAGGTATAAAAATAAGACAAAATGCAATAGTTTGCTATCAGGTTATTTTATATTCATTTCCATATCGCTCTGACTGAAGTTTAAACATTTCCGCATATTTTCCATTTTGCTGCATCAGAGATGCATGGTTGCCTTCTTCGACAATTTCGCCGTTATCCATTACCAGAATTCTGTCTACATCTTTAACGCAGGATAATTTATGCGATATTACAATCAGAGTTTTATCTGTACAGGCGTTGTAGATTAAATCGAACATTTTCGCTTCACTGATCGGGTCTAATGCGCTGGAGGGTTCGTCCATGATGATAACGCCTGCGTCTGCATACAGCGCTCTGGCGATGGCAAGTCTTTGCAGCTGACCTCCCGATAATTCCACGCCGTCGTTGTCAAACTCAGTCGTATATTCGGTATCTAAGCCTTTCGGAAGTGACTGAATTTTATTTTCGAGCATTACGGTTTTTAATATCCGATCCACTTTCTCCTCATCAATTTCCTGGTTAAAAGAGGCAAGGGCGATGTTTTGTTTGAGCGTTAGCGCATAACAATTGAAATCCTGTTCGACCGAAGAGATTAATGTGTCAAATGCGTTTAAATCGATATCTCGATAGGGGATACCATCCATTTTTAAACAACCCGTTATAGGATCGTATAGTCTCTGAATCAGCTTGATTAGCGTAGTCTTTCCCGCGCCGTTTTCACCGACGATCGCGATCTTTTCCTTTGCATGAATGGTTAAGCAGATATGTTTGAGTACTTGTTTGTCTGTTCCGGAATAGCAGAAGCAAACATCTTGTATATCAATCTGTTTTGGAGTTTTTGGAGGCAGAGTAATATGCCGGTCACTGATTTTCAGCTTGCTTTTATAGTCGATAACTTCCAGATAGTTGTCGATATATTGCGAATGCTGCACATATTGTGATATGATGTTTGAAACCTGCAGCATCTGGTTGCTTAAATTATTAATGACGCTGGTCATAGCGGTAAAATCGCCGATGGTGATCTGGTTGCGAAGTGTTTTCATTGCCAGATAAAAGGCGGCGATCCCGACATTGATTAAATTATATAACCAGCTGCCGGCAACGGCGATTGCAATGATGGGCGGCCAGTGCTTGTTAATCAGCTTTTGTTTTTGATCTGTCTGCTTTTTGAACCGCTCTTGCAGAAAGGTGGAAAGGTTGGTTTTTCGAATATCTTTCGCGTATTGCGGAAGATAGAAGATTCTTTTAATATAATCGAAGGTACGGTCTATCCGGGTAAAGGCTAGATCCATCTGGTAAACCTTTTTGGTGTTGATGATATTGGCCCAGACGGTGATCAGCATGCCAACAACAGAAATGATAATCAAGACCGGATCAAGTGTTACTAATATAAGAATCAGGCTGATCAAACTTAAAACGGTGGAACAGGTTGCGCTCAAGGTGCTCAATAACCCGTTCGCCCTGGCATCGACTTCGTTGATGGCGCGTTGATATTTATCAAAAAAGTCGGCGTTGTTCACGCTGGATAGATCAATGCTTTTCACTTTTCGATAGAGCTTCACAGATAGATGATATTTAATTTTCAGATCGAGCTTTTTATATGCGAGGTTGACAAAAAAGTTTTCGCAACATTGAGAAATTAACAATACGCCCAATCGGATCGCAACGACTGTAATAAAATAGGGGATATTTTTGCCCAGCGTAATGCCGTCAATAATAAATTTAAAGAAATAAATGCTTACCAGCATATTAGCTGTATTGACAAACGCTAAAATAAAAATGAGAAAAATGCGTAATTTGGAAATTGTCCATATTTCATGAAGCATATAAAGAATATTTCTGATTTTTTTCATAGCGCGTCAATCCTCCTTAGATAAAACCATGAAGAAACAACTTAATTATTCTAACGAGTATTATTTTTTAAAGGTAATTGGTTAATAAATCATTACTTATAAAAGGGATAAGGTAGAACTTGCAATGTTATGTTTTAATTATTTGCTAATAAAAAATTATGTTGAGCAAAAGTAAAATAATTTACATTCGAGCCGTCGTAGTGTAACGTGGCTGATTGGCAACCGGTAATAGTGATGTCTTTTTGCTGGAGTTGCATTTCCCATAGCCATTCATTAATTAATGGAATGTATTCCCAATGTTGAATATTAATATTTGCGTTATATCCAAAGTGAAAAACAGCATCAGCATTAAACAAGTATCCTGATGGCTCTGTTGCTAAAAAACCTGTTTGATACCCTTTGGCAGTTAAACGCCGATATAATTCTAGCTGAAGTGTGTATTTTCCTTGTTTTGTGTTTGTACCAATTACACTAACAATCGGCATCGTTAGTCTTTTCAATTTATTAAATGTGTTTTTTGGAACCATATTTTTTTTATTTCAGGCCAAAAATAACTCGCTGAATTTTTTTGACCTAAATTTTCAAAAGAATAAATCTGTTTATTATATTGTTGAGCTTTTTTTATAATCTGTTCTTTGTAGTTATTGTGAGTTATATTTGATAATTCGGAAAAACAGGATAGGATGATCGTATCAAAATCTTCTTCCCAGTTAATATTATTATAGGATAGGATTGGATATCCTAATATATTTTTTCCCACTTTTCCACTAAGTTTTTCATCATAAACATTTATTAATTTAAAATTTATTAAATCTTGAAATCGTAAGATGGAAAGTGATTCTTTATTAACAGGGAAAAGTATGGCTTTTTTTATTTGGAATTTTGGTTTTTGTATTGAATGTGGGCGGTCGCATTCAATCGTCTTATTACAAATATCTTCAAATATTTGTCTTATAGATTTATTACCTGTTCGTTGTATATAATTTGAAATTAATCCTGTAACTTTTGCACAAGCAAAACTAACTCCTTGAATTATTGCTCGCTCCCCATGTAGCCAAATAGTGCGAAAATATTGATTTTTTACTAAAAGATTTACCATACTATTTTTTACTTCGACGAGATCGTTTTTATCATCCAGTGTAGTTGTATCGACACCTATTACACTGTCTAGTGCAGCTGGAAAAGATACAGCACCATGGTTATCAAAAGCCGATATAACTAATGTATTTTTATTCCGTAATTTGTTACAGACCTTTTTCAATTCTTGGTAGTCTGTACTATCTATATAGGTAACCCCCGCACTTATATTGATTATATCTATATTCAAATACTGATAAATATATTGTAGTGTATATATAAGGCGTTTACAGGTTATTTCATGATTGGTATCAAAAATTTTGAAATTATATATTATGACTTTTGAAGTATAATCTAAAATAAGTTTTGTTACAGCATTTCCGTGACCTGCACAATCGTCTCCGTCTTTTTGTGTAAAATTAAAATTTCCATCCTTTTTTTCTACTAGCTTAAAGTTTATAATAGGAATATTAAAATATTGTTGAGATATTCCAGAATCAATTACAGCAATTTTTACTAATTTGTCCATTTACAACCACCTTTTATACAACCATATTAATTATTTTAATCTTATTTTCAAGATAAAATATAAGATTTTATTTGTCAAGAATTATGGCAAAATAAGTATAAAATTGGCATGTTTATTGATATTTTTTTGAAATAGGGGTATTTAAGATGGTTTATATAATATTTGTGAGATTTTTAAAATTGTAAAACTGTATTTACTTATTGTTCTGATTATGATATAATTTTACTATTATTATACAGGACTAGATTTGTTTATAGATCTTAAATATATCTTATATATTTCTGAAATTCCAAGATTGAATGTATTTAGTGCATCATTAATCACGTGCGAAAGGAGTATCACTTTCGCCTTCAAATTATTTAAATTAACGATGGTGGGGGAGCAAATGAAAAAAAGTATCAATAATTTTATATATTACTTAAAGTTTGCGCTAAAATTTGATAAAGGCATTCTAATAGGGCTGTCACTTCAAACAGTTATTGATTCTGTCAGTCCTTTTATTTATATTTTGTTCCCCAAATTTATTGTAGACGCGCTGGTCTCACAGGATATCACAAAGACATTTATCATGATTGCGACTTTTATCGCGGCGATTATAGTTGACAGGTTGCTGAAACTATGTTCACAGGTATTTATACAAATGTCGTTTAATCTTTGTGATATCAAAGACGGATATTATTATACAAAATATTATCTGAAGATTGATCATCAATATCTGGAGGATAATGAAACGCGAAATCTGCAACAGAATTTAGCCACTGATATGCGGGTAGCGTTTTTCCTCAGACATATTGCAAATTTTATTACCGCATTGATCCAGCTTTGCACCTGTATATACATCATCACTACGCTGAATCCAATTGTTACGCTGATCGTCACAGTAGTCGTTATCAGCAATTTTATCATTGATAAAACATGCAAAAAATATGACTTCGATTTCAGACCTGCCAACGCGAGATTTCTTCGAATGAGCGATTATATCTTTCAGTCGATGGTCAATTTTGATAACGCCAAAGAGGTCAGAATCAACAAACTGAACCGCCTTTTTACAAACAAATTCAATGAGGCATTAAAAGAATATTCGCAGCAAAAGCGAAAAATCATTACAAAAAAACGGTAATTGCCCTTGTTTCAAATTGTATCAGTTTTGTACAAATGCTGTTTATGTATGGATATGTGGCCCTTGCAACTCTATGGGGAAGTATTACGATCGGTTCCTTCAGCATGTATATCAGTTCTATTTATACGCTGACAAATGCATTTAACGTTTTGACCGATAAATTTAACAGTATTTCTTATTTTGTAAAAGAGGTGGATGATTTCAAGCTTTTGCAGTCGACGGCAAAAACCAGATATGAGGAGCAGCGCACAGAACCGTTTCCATATAAAGATTGCGCTGCGCCAACAATTACATTTGAAAACGTTTCATTTACATATCCCAATCAAAATCATCGTGTGCTTGATAATATATCAATTCAGATCAACGGCGGTGAAAAACTGGCGATTGTTGGACCGAATGGTGCCGGAAAAACGACGTTTGTTAAGTTGCTTTGCCGGCTGTATTATCCAGACTTCGGCAGGATTTTGGTCAATGGACAGGATATTCAGTTTATAAACGAGCAGGATTATGCGCATGCATTGGCCGTTGTATTTCAGGATTATAAGATATTCTCTTTTACGCTGGCTGAAAATGTTGTATTAAACCAGAATCGAGATGATGCGAAGCTTTTACAGGCAGTTCGGAGTGCCGGGTTGGAGCAAAAGCTTCAAAGTTTGCCCAATGGCGTGGAAACGTCTATATATAAAAATTTTGATGAAAACGGCATCGAGTTTTCTGGCGGAGAGAGTCAGAAGCTTGCGATTGCCCGAGCATATTATAAAGACGCGTCGGTTGTTATATTGGATGAGCCGACTGCCTCTTTTGATCCGGTTGCTGAACATGAGATCTATCAGAAGTTTGGTGAGATTTCTAACGGAAAAACATCAATCTTTATTTCACACAGGCTGGCCTCTACGCGGTTTTGCGATAGAATAGCCGTTTTCAGTGAAGGAAAAATTGTAGAGCTTGACAGCCCCGACGAGCTGATGGAGCAAAATGGTCTGTACCGCGATATGTTTGACCGCCAAGCCGAACGTTATAGAGCAAATGAAGCATAGCAATAAAGCGTGTTGCATACAGAAAGGAGATGGAAATTTATGAAAGAAAAACAGCATTTGATATCAAATTCGTTTTTTTTTACTTCGGTTTGTTGGCAGAACAAATAAAAGATTGTTTTTTTGAAAATACCAGAAATATTGATGGATGTTTTCGGTACATTTATCCCAATTATTTTTGTCCGGTTGGTATTGAATGAATTGACGCAAGGCAGAAATATCAGATCAATTATGCTGTATATTTCAGAAATGGCTCTTTGTTCGCTGATTGTCTGGGTTGTGCAAACTATTATCAAAAACAACTCCCAATATCAAATGGATATTACCTATAAAAAATGCAGATGCTCTTAGGGCAATATGTTATGCAAATGCCATATGATATGGTAGAATGCCCTAAAGTTCGTGATTTTATAGAAATGGCTAAAAACGGCATGAATTTTTTCCAATTGATTGACAGCCTCGTAAATATTATCAGCGCTGTTATTACGATCGTGGGGCTGATTGCGATTATTATAACCTTTCATCCTGTCATATTGGTGTTTATCATATTAGTTGCCGCCACAAAAATCGTAACCGATGCCAAAAGCCGCCGTCTGACTGAGAAATGGAAAGGATTATATACACCGGCAATCAGAAAAAACAGTTATTTATACACGCTGATGCGATCTCCGAATTTCAGCAAGGAAATACGGACCAATGATCTAAAGGACTGGTGTTATTCCAAATGCGACGATAATATTCAGGAAATCTATGATTTAGAGTTTGAAAACAACAAGGAATTGCAAAAAAATGATATATGGCCTGTGGTCGCGACGATTTTGCAGGAAGCAGCAGTATATATAATGTTGGGTTATCAAGTATTGTTTAAAGGGATGCTGATTGGTGATTTTTCGATGTATCTGACATCAATCTCTTCGTTTTCAAACAGTTTAAGCAACATTATCTCATCAGTTTCGCAGTTGCTGAAATCCGGGATTTTGGCGCGCGATTTCAGATATTGTATTGAAACTGCAGAGAAAAATTTGAAAAGTGCACAGCAGTTGGACACGCATATAGACAAAAAAACATCAATAATATTACGTTTGAACATGTTTATTTTAAGTATCCAAATACCGAGAACTTTATATTAAAGGATATCAATCTGACTATATCAAAAGGCGAATCGTTATCGATTGTCGGACTGAACGGCGCTGGTAAAATAACATTTATAAAACTGCTTTGCCGTTTTTACCGACCAGATCTAGGCAGAATTTTGGTCAATAACACAGACATTCAACATATACCGTATGAAGAATATATGGATATTCTTGGCGTTGTATTTCAGGATTTCAAGCTGTTTGCGTTCAGTATAAAAGATAATGTGGATCTTGGAACCGATGCGGCTGACAAAGCGGTTTTGCAATGTATTGAAAAAAGCGGATTAAAAGATAAGATCTGTGCTTTAGATCGTGGTATATATACATCTGTTTATAAAGAATTTGATGAACATGGCATTGAATTTTCCGGTGGGGAAGGTCAAAAGCTTGCCATTGCAAGAGCATATTTTAAAGATGCACCTGTCGTGGTTTTGGATGAACCAACCTCAGCGTTGGATCCGCTGGCAGAATATGAAATATATGCACAGTTTCATAAGCTGATAGATGGAAAAATCACGATATATATTTCCCATCGGTTGTCAAGCTGTCAGTTTTGCGATAAAGTTGCGGTTTTTGAACAAGGTACGATCTCCGAATATGGAACGCACCGGCAGCTTTTAAACGCCGGCGGTTTATATCAACAGTTATGGGAGATGCAGGCACAGTACTATATATAGAGGTGCAGAAATGAATAATATTAAAGTTATCATTATTGACAGTGGTGTTCGAATTGATCGTTTTCCGTCCGGTCTTACAATTTCTGGGTTTCAAATACAAAATAAAGAGCTACACGATTCCTTTAACGATGAATATGGGCACGGAACAGCGATATTTGGTATCGGTTATGAAGGCTGCGACGAATTCGCAGATATTTTGAATATAAAAATTTTTGATCATGAAGGCGAGATAGAAGAGGAAGCATTACTATATGCATTAAATTATATTGATCAGTATTTTTCGCCCGATAGAATTAATCTTAGTTTAGGTATAGTTGTGTCTGAATTGCAAGATGAATTGTATGCAGTATGTGATAAACTTGCAAAAAAAGCACGATGATTGTTTCTGCTTTTGATAATGCAGGGGCCTTTTCGTATCCGGCTGCATTTGATCATGTAATTGAGCAATGATTTAATAAATTCAGGAATGTATTAACAGCTATTTTATAAAATAGCTGCAACCTGTAATATAAAAGAAATGGATTTTTTGGGAGCTTTATTTATCTTCTGACAGGTATTTGCTTTGATCGATGTTGGCGCTGCAATGCCCAGAGCCGCAGCAGCAGAATCCCTGTTAACAGCAGCGTCAGGCTGCCGGCACACCAGCCGAAGATGGTCTGGAACGCGGTCAGTTCAGCAGTATTTCGGAACAACAGCGCAGACAGACTAGCGATCAGCAGCCCCATTGGAAGTGCAAGACCCTTGGCGAATCCCCGGTGGCACAGAGCGGAAAGCCCTATGCAGGCACAATAGATGCAGACGCCGGTTTCCACCAGCGCGCCAAACAGCAACGTGACGGTGCGCAGCACTTCGATGCGCTGTATGAAGTCAAATACGTTGATTACGCTGACTGCGTAATAGGATGGATAGGGCAGGGCGGCAAACGTGGCGGAACCAAGTACAGCGGCGTCCCGTATGACTGAAATCAGCAATACACCGGCAGCCAGCGCACCGCCGCCCAATAGCAGTTTCCAGCGGTTTTGGCCGGATTTAATCCGACTGAATGTACATAACACCAGTATTGCATCGCAGAATGGATGTGTAAAATAATCAATTGCGTCCAGCGCAACGTTGGCAGGCGCGGCGGGTACCATCAATTGCGTCAGATCCATGTTGGCAGTGGCCAGCAGCGCGGTAGCCGCAACAGACAGAACGATCAGAATGATAAATACCAGGCTGCATTTTCCGGTTACATGCAGACCGCTTTTCATCAGGATGGCGGCAACTGCGCAGACACATAACGCGGTAAACAGCACCGGCGTATCCGGCAGCGCCGTAACCGACACCATATCGCAAAAGGCGCGTACGCTGCAAACGCCTCGAAGTATAGCGTATAAAATCAGAGTGACGGTGATTGTATTTCCAACAACGGATCCACAGCAATTTCTGGATAGTTCAAACAGATTGCGGTACTGCTGTTTTTGTATAATCCAGCTTAATCCCCAGAGTAGCAGCAGGCCGGCAGCCGTCCCGCATAGCAGCGCCAGCCAGCTCATTGCACCTGCGCGACGGCTGCCCAGCGTGATGCCGGCACTGCCAATCAGGAATACCGACAGAATACAGACGGCCTGTCGGCCAGAGATAACATCGCTATACATAGAACGGCTCCTTTTGTAATGTTGTGAGATCTTTTATGGAATCAGACCGGCTGTGGGATCACAAAGCAGCCCCAGATACAGATCAGCCAGCCAGTTGTTAATATAGAAAGGTACAGTGTTTTTTGCAGTTTGCCTGCATGCGGACGCAGC
>CALWVA010000151.1 GCA_944384875.1 uncultured Clostridia bacterium | reverse complement strand
CCTCAGCGCCTGCGGGTCGATATCGCTGCCGGTGGCTTTAAAATCGGGTGTGCGGCGGATGTCAGACAGCGCCCGATCCAGTTCCTGCCGCCAGACAGTTTGCTTTACCCATGGAAGGCCCTGTGCAGCAAAACCACGATGCAGTCCCGGCGCGATATGGTTGGCAATCAGTGCCGATTCAATCAGGATGGTGCCGCTGCCGCAAAATGGATCATACATTATACTGTCCGGATAAATCCGCGCGGCATATGCCATGGCCGCGGCCAGCGTTTCTTTAATCGGCGCAGCGTTGGATTTCGCCCGATACCCTCGTTTGTGCAGCCCTTCGCCAGAGGTGTCGATCATAATGCGAAACCTGTTTTTTAACGCTGAAAACTGAATCTGATTCTTCGCGCCGCTCTCTTCAAACCACTGTATACCATAATGCGGTTTCAAATGTTCTACAATCGCCTTTTTGATGATAGACTGACAATCGGGCACTGAATGCAACGTTGAATTCAGTGACCAGCCCTTAACCGGAAATGCATCCCGGCTGCCGATATACCGCTCCCACGGCAGCGCCTTGACCTGCGAAAACAGCTGTTCAAAGTCATGTGCTTCAAAATCGCCAACAACAACTAAAATTCGCTCAGCGATACGCGAGCAAATATTTGCCCGCGCCAGCATACTATCATCGCCGGAAAACAAAACCGCCCCATTCTCTGCCAGCACCTTCTGTGCACCCATGCGCCTGAGCTCATCCGCCAGCAATCCCTCTGTGCCAAACAGGCACGGCGCCAAAAAATTCAATTGCTTCAACCCTTTTGATTTAATATGTTTATTATACGCCCCACGCGCTGCCGGGTCAAGAATAATTACGGCGCAAACGAAACGACATTGTCAAAATGAAAAATTCGTAAAACAAACCAATATAAGTCTCACACTGTCATGATCCGCAGCCCACCCGCTTTACCGGAATATTTTGAGTTTGTCTGCCCGCCGCAAGGGCGGAAACGATTACGGAATCCGAAATATGTTCAACCAAAATCGCCGTGAAGCGCCTGAAATATCCCTTTACAAAAATTATAATATATCACATATTTGAGTCAATAGTATAAGTCGCGCCCTTCCAAGGCACCGGCTATTTTCAATAAATACATTTTTAAAACATAAAAACCGGCCCTGTCTAAGACAGAACCGGCCGTCTGATCTTCATGTGCTTTTTAATGATTAGCCAACCTTATTAAACAAGAACCCCGCTATAAATCCTGCAAATCAGCTGCGGTCAAATCGTTTTCAACATTATCCCGTGCAAGATCGTTGTCAATAACAGGATATACATCTGAAACAGGCTTCTCCTTCTTTTTCGCAGATGCAACCGGCGTTGTGTGATATACTTTTAACGCAGGCGCTTGCGTGCCCGCAATAATCGGTCGGGCGCGCTTAGTTGTGTGCTTCGCCTTCCCCTGAATTTCAGGAACAGGCGGCGCATCATTGCGCGGCTGCGTATGCGTACGTTCCGTTCGCTTCATTCCTTGTTTTGCCATACAGATCACCTCAGACATAGTGTATCCGTATCCGTTTGATTATATGCGGGTTAAAAGATTACAGGAAATCCATAAACCAAATCATTCATATTTCCAGACAACCGCCTTCAAATGCAATAGATTGCACCGATAAAGCCCGCGCCGCAGCTGCCATTTCAGCGATCAAATTCTCGATAGCATAAAACCGATCCAATATACTCTCAAATTAAAATACTTTTTCAAAATAAAGCCCAGCATCCGGCACAACCATCAACCAAGCAATTCATACGTACACAGTAATCTACAAGACGCACCAGCATTGTTGTATTCAGAGATACAAATCTTCACCGTTCGATGTTATCGAAAATACAATACCGATCTTTACAAAGTTTGAATCCACGCTCCCGCATGGGGATTGACCAAGTATGCTATAATATAAGGAGATGAATCAGATGATTGAAATAATAGCTAAAGTACTCGGAATAGTTCTCACGCTAACACAAATCGTAAAAGAACTACTCCGAGCCAAAAGGTATAAGTAAATCCCACCCGAAACGGGGAGCGAAAGCTCCCCAAAGTAGGGCACTTATCCTATAATTATTATATCACATCATCTTTAAAAAGTGAAGAAAATTTTGAAATTTTTGTAATTGATATCTCTATCGGCATTATTATCTATTCAAGTCAATCAATTATTTATACTGATTAAAAAAAGGTTGTGATTTCAATGAGTAATACCTCAAGCGCGGTCAAAAGAAAATATAATAACAAAGTATATAAGCAAATAAAGGTGGAATTAAAAAAAGAAATTGTGGAACAATGGGAAATTGCTATTAAAAGCGATGGTATATCCAAAGCTGAATTTATTCGTAACGCCATTACAGAATATCTTAAAACAAAATCATAATATATATCATCCCGCCAAACCCGCTCGATGCGCTATGCATCATTGCTGCATATACCGGATATATACCCGAGTTTGTGCATAATAAAGGCCCTAACCGTATGGTTAAGGCTTTGAAACAATATTGCCTTTTTAGCATTAATTTGCAAAAAGCTTGACATATTAGTACTAATATGATATAATAAATACAGTGAAAGGAGCTGATTGGGTGATTGAGATAATAGCAAAAGTTCTCGGAATAGTGCCTACCACCCTTCAAATAGTCAAAACACTAACCGAGAACATACGGAAGAAGTAAATCCGAACCGAAACGGGGAGCGAAAGCTCCCCAAAATAGGCTACCCTTCCATTGCTATTATATCATATCATCTTAAAAAAGTGAAGAAAATTTTGAACTGTTTGTATTTTTTTACATTGATTATATTGCTGATTGTGCAAATGAAAAGTTTCATTAAAACTATAAAGGAGGATTAAAAAACGGGGAAAAATTATTATCCGGCAGCCGTCAAGAAATATAAAGCCAAAGCATACAAACAAATAAAAGTTGAGTACTCCCGCGATTTTGTTGAAAAGTGGGAAGCCGCAATAAAAGAAGACGGTATCACCAAAGCCGAGTTTATACGATCGGCAATAAAAGAATATTTAAAGTCAAAGCCGGAGTAATTCCGGCTTTTTTCACCGATTACAGTATAGCACATGTTGAATATAACATTCTATAACATTTTAACCTGATTCAGCGTTTTACCACGCAATCTGCATATTTGCATATAGCTATAGTGCGTTTCGACTGCAATTTGTTCAAATGTTTTGTAGTTTATGTATCGCTTTATCAGCACCGTTTCCAAAGTATTGTCATTTACCGCCGCAATGACAGATTCTATTTCAACTTTTAATTCGATCAACCGGTCAATATCTGTATTGATTTCGCGTTCCAGATCAACGATTTTTGAAACTATGAATCCGATTTTGTCAGATGCACCATTATGTGCACTTCCGTCACCTGGTACAGGCGAGATGCGCAAAGCCATACTCTGCAAGTTTTCTAGCTGCTCCAGCCGGTCATTTATTTTACTATTCAGCAATTTGTATTATAATAAGTATTCCTTAGCCGCTATGATTTACCCCCCTGCTTTATCATTTCACAAGCTTTTGCATACACAATCCATACGCCGTGTTGCTTGTGGTACTGCTGTTCAAACCGACAAACGTCCCGGATAGTGTACTGTGGATTTTTAGCATTTTTCAATGACCTTTTCAACTTCTTCTTTTGCCAATTTTTATTTCAATCCACGCTCCCGCGTGGGGAGCGACTATGCCACAATCCTGAACTGGGTGCGCAAGGACATTTCAATCCACGCTCCCGCGTGGGGAGCGACCTCGGCACCGCAGTACACGCTTGAGATGATTGCATTTCAATCCACGCTCCCGCGTGGGGAGCGACGCTGTGGGTGCATGGCATCAGGGTAAGAGAGGTGTATTTCAATCCACGCTCCCGCGTGGGGAGCGACTCGTCTGGCGGAGCTGCAGAGTGGCGAGGGTGGCAATTGCGTTGCTCGCTCCCGCGGCGGGAGCGACAACAGGTAATACAGTTCCATGTTATCCACGCTTACATTTCAATCCACGCTCCCGCGTGGGGAGCGACGCGATTTTTAAAACAAAGAGCACAAATACGATCCAATTTCAATCCACGCTCCCGCGTGGGGAGCGACTATGTGCGATGAAATATTAGATTATGACGTTGCCATTTCAATCCACGCTCCCGCGTGGGGAGCGACTCGTCTGGCGATAGAGAGCCAACAGAGTACATGATATTTCAATCCACGCTCCCGCGTGGGGAGCGACTTTATAGTCTCCGGGTAGTCTGGATGCTTTGGGTATTTCAATCCACGCTCCCGCGTGGGGAGCGACAACGCTTGAACGCAGAGAGGGGTGGTTTAATGATAATTTCAATCCACGCTCCCGCGTGGGGAGCGACACCCGGCCGCAATCCCCGAACAGCTCCGGGTGTCTGATTTCAATCCACGCTCCCGCGTGGGGAGCGACGCCAAACAACACGTCTTTTGGTTTGTGCGTTGCTATTTCAATCCACGCTCCCGCGTGGGGAGCGACCTGCGCTCCACTCGTTGCAAATTTCCATTTTTTCATTATTTCAATCCACGCTCCCGCGTGGGGAGCGACGAATATACGCCGAGCTATAATGACTTCGGGCATAACATTTCAATCCACGCTCCCGCGTGGGGAGCGACAGAAAGGACTTCTATTTTTTTCTCTTCCATGTAGAATTTCAATCCACGCTCCCGCGTGGGGAGCGACTATAAATTTTAGATAGCTCGCCGGGTCCGATTTATAATTTCAATCCACGCTCCCGCGTGGGGAGCGACATTTGATGCTACCGGATATGACCTACCTCCACTGAATTTCAATCC
>CALWVA010000150.1 GCA_944384875.1 uncultured Clostridia bacterium | reverse complement strand
TTGCGGGCCAAGGAATTTGGATTTGTGTTTCAGCAGACCCATTTGGTGAGCAACCTCACCCTGTTTGAAAACGTGGCTGTGGCGGGATATTTGGATAAAGCCGTGTCCGGGAAAAACACGGATATGCGCGCTGCGGCGTTGCTTTCACAGATGCATGTAGAAAAAGCGAAGGATCGGGTGCCCGCTCAAACCTCCGGCGGTGAGGCGCAGCGGGCGGCCATTGCCCGGGCGATGATCAACCACCCGGGGCTGCTTTTCGCAGACGAGCCCACCGGCGCTTTAAATAAACGCAACAGTGAAGAAGTGCTGAACCTTTTAACAGATTTAAACCGGCAAGGACAAAGCATCTTGATGGTGACACACGATTTGCGGGCGGCTGTTCGAGGCACCCGGATTCTCTATCTGGAGGATGGGAACATCCTTGATGAAATGGAGCTCCCACTGTTTGAAGAATCTAATGCCAAGGGACGGGAAGACACGGTCAGCACCTGGCTTTCCTCATTGTCGTGGTAAGGCGGTGCACATATGGAAATCAGAACCTTGCTGAAAGCAAATCTCAAACGTCACAAAGGAAGCGTGCTGGGGGTCTTCTTCCTGATTCTGCTGGTGTCCGTTTCTCTCGCAACCGTTTTGACGGTGTGGAGCAATTCCGGCCGTTATGTGAATGAGGAAATGGACCGGCTGGGCTTCGGCGATATCACCGCATGGGTGTCCGGATTGGGCAATGTTTCCACGCTGACCGAAGAAATTGCTGATTTGGATGAGGTGGATTCCGTCGGTGTGCAGGAGATCATTTATTCCGAATATGAAGTCGGCGAACAGGAGTCGGACAGCGAAGGCCAGCTGATTACCTACGACCCGGAGCGGTATCCCTATAAAATTTTCAGCGATGACATATCCGATTATCAGGCAGGTGTTCCCCCAATTGCGCCAGGGGAAATTTATGTCTCTCCCTCCTTATTTTCCATGTTTGGCGTCTGCATCGGCGATACCATCACTTTTCCCATTGCCCGCAGCGGGGTAGACAAGTCCTTTGTAGTGAAAGGATATTTTGAAGACCTCTTTATGGGCAGTTCCATGATCGGAATGAAGAGCTTTCTGATATGTGAACAGGATCACGAGGAGATCGCCGGGATGATCGCGGGAGCCGGTATTGACGGGTTGGCGCGAGATGGATATATGCTCCATATCTTGCAGGCAGCGGACAGCGATTTGAGTGCAGCTCAGTTTAACGCCCTGCTCAACGAAAATACCAGCCTGCAAAACTTCGTGGAATTCACGCACAGCCATGCGGCCATTTCCGGTTTTATGTTGACCTTGCAAAATGTGTTTACCAGCCTGTTGCTTGCCTTTGTAGGTATCCTTGTCCTGGCGGCATTGGCAGCGCTGTCTCACAGTATTGGCAGTACGATTGAGCAGGACTATGTAAATATGGGGATTCTCAAGACTATGGGATTTACCAGTGGGAAACTGCGGGGACTGCAGCTTTTACAATATCTCATTGGAATTGTATGCGGGTTGGCGGCGGGGATTCTGCTTGCTCTCCCGGTAGCGGGTTTTGTTTGTAGAATGACGGTAACGACCACCGGGTTACTGGTGCCATCCATTCTTCCATTGGGGCTCTGTCTGCTGTCTTTCGGGGTTATTCTGCTGTTGCTGCTTGGCTTTATCTGGCTTCGGACCAGAAAGATCCGCAAGGTTGCTCCCATGAAGGCCATTCGTGGAGAACTGGGCAATCCTGTGATGAGCAGGAAAGCCGCCGTGCCCATCCGTCGGAAAGGTCTTGGCTTCTGGATGGCTCTGCGGCAGCTGACTACGAGCAAAAAGCGGTATATGGGGGCTTGCCTGGTGGCGATGCTTCTGGTGTTTTTTGCTTCCCTCATCGGCCGGGTGAATGCCTGGTTGGGTCCAAACGGCGAAGGGCTGATGGACGCCTTTAATCCGGCAGATCTCCACATTGCCGCCCAGCCTATGGGAGAAACCGGGATAGACCAGGTGGAACAGACGATCCTCGAATACACGGAAATTACCGACCGCTATATGCTGGCGATGCCCAGCGTTTCGGTGAACGGCGTGGATTACACCGCCAACGTCATCACCGAGCCGGAGCGGTTCCATATTCTCTCCGGGCGCACCTGCCAGAATCCGGATGAGGTTGTGTTGACAGAATTTGTGGCGGTGGATTTTGGCGTTTCCATCGGGGATACCGTCACCATTGCGGGAAGCCTTGGCAGCGGCGAATATACGGTATCCGGTATTTATCAATGCGCCAACGATATGGGCGCCAACATTGGCATGAACCGGGAGGGGTATGATCTGATCGGCGCGGAATCTTCCACCATGTGGTGTACCCACTACTTTATCCAGGACCCTGCACTGCAGCCAGCGATTATGCAGGCGTTAGAGAAAACCTACGGCGGGGATGTCTACCTGCACGAAAACGCCTGGCCGGGGCTTTATGGCATCCTTTCCGCTATGCAACTGCTGATGATTTTCCTTTATGCAATTGTGATTCTCTTTGTCCTTGTGGTTACCTTTCTGACGGCGGGCAAACTGCTGCATGCCGAGCAAAAAGATTTGGGCATCTATCGGGCCATGGGCTTTTCCGCCCAACGGCTGCGGCGTTCCTTTGCCCTGCGGTTCGGGATTATCGCCCTGCTGGGCAGTGCGCTTGGTACAATTCTCAGCGCTGTGCTGACCGACCCATTGGTAGCAGTGCTCATGCGCATGGAAGGAATCAGCAACTTTTCTTCCCAGCCGGGTATCGGGACGGTTTTATTTCCAGGCGCGGTTGTACTCTTACTCTTTGCCGCCTTTGCGTGGCTGATAGCAGGAAAAATTAAAAGGGTGCCATTGTCTGTATTGGTTTCAGAATAATTACAATTCTATTTGTTTTACCTATCCACATGCATAATATATAAGTATTTGCTATTTTAAGAGTAAGGCGGTACACTATAAACAAAGAAAACACCGGCATTATTTCAGAAAAGGGGTTATTCAAAATGGAAAAGCAAATGCTCAAAAATAAAGTTGCCATCATTACGGGAGCCAGCTACGGCATGGGCCAGTCGATGGCCGAACTGTTTGCGGAAGAGGGCGCCGCGGTAGTTCTGACCGCACGCCACCAGGAAAAACTGGATGCGGTGGTGGAAGGCATCCGGGCGAAAGGCGGTAAAGCCGTCGGCGTAGTGGCCGACGTATGCTCTACTGCGGACACGAAGAAGGTCTTTGACACAGCGCTGAAAGAGTTTGGGGATGTGGATATCCTCATCAACAACGCGGGCATCGGCGAGCAGAAGATGATTGATGAGACCGACGACGACTGGATGATGTATGTGATGAACACCAATCTGGGTGGCCCAATGCGGTATATCCGGGAGGCGCTGAAGATCTTCCTGCCGAAAAACGACGGCGTTATCATCAACGTGTCCTCCGTCAACGGCATCCGCCCGTTCTGCGGCGCCACCTATACCTCTACCAAGGGCGCTTTAAATACCCTGACCAAAAATGTGGCTATGCGCCTGATTGACACCAACATCCGCTGCAACGCGGTGGCCCCCGGTGCGACGGTGACGCCGGCCCACCTGGCCAATAAGGCGGGGGAACAGCCGGGCGGTGCGGAGATGCTGAAATACAGCGGCCACTTTGTCTATTTCCCCGGCCCGGAATGCGACCCTATGGATCAGGCATACGCCTGCCTCTATCTGGCCAGCAAAATGGGGTGGCATGTAAAAGGGCAGGTGCTGCAGGTGTGCAACGGTGCTTTCCTGTAATCGAAAAGATACAAAAACGCTGGGCGCCGGAGACTGTGCCAGTGGCCTGCGGAGGCCCTTCTGTGAGAAAAGTAAAGGAGTAATTAGCCGTGAAAAAATATCTTGCTTTCATTTTATGCATGGTTATGGCGCTCGGAATGACGCTGACCGGCTGTGACAGTTCTTCAGATACCCTCAATCTGTCTTCGGAGGGGAACAGCGCCGCAGCTTCTCAGAACGATCAGACGTCTTATCCGAGTTCTGATGTTACTGAATTGGTGGTTCGTTTTGGCGATGACGGTGCCCCGTTCACGATGTATCTGGAGGATAATAGTACCGCTGCTGCGATCGCCGGATATGTGGGCACCACCGAATGGCGGTTGCCGGTATACAGCTATGATGAATCTAATGTGATGGAATATTACGATATTCCAAGCAGGTATGAGATCCCCGATAACAGCGCAACTGTAACACAAGCTCATGCAGGCGATGTCTTCTACTCAGATCCCAACCGCATTGTTTTGTATTACCGCGATGCGTAGGTGAATGCAGAATATACAAAAGTCGGAACCTTTGATGCTACGGAGGAATTTATATCCGCTGTGGAGAACAATCCGGTGCTTGCAGGCTGGGGCAATCAGATCGTAATTATCAGCGTTGAAGCATAATAGAGACGATAGGGTATTCTTTTCGGCGGCAAAAATTTGCCAATGTTTTGTGTTGGATCATTTAAAAACAGCCGGAAGAGTTGGCAGAGGAGCGGTAAACAGGGCAGCAGGTTCGAAGTGAAGAAAGAATATTCTGAGAGTTTCGGCATGAGCATTGCCTAAATGGAGCAGAGGCGTCCATCATCATGATGGACGCCTTTTTATCTGTTCCTATATATGACCAGAGATAGAGCCAGTCTTTGTTTCTTGCTTTTTAGAAGCGTACATGGTATAATAACCGCAAGAACCGCAAGAGCGGTTATTATCCGCTGCGCGGGGCATTATAAGTAGGTTTGCTCGTCGCCGGGGCGGCAACCGCAATATGGTATAAGATCAGAATCGATATTTATATATAAGATAACAAGAGGTAACAACACGAACACGGCCCAACTCCTTTTGTGAGAGAACTGTTTGTAATATCAAAGTATAGAAAGGGGCGTGTGCCTTGCCTGTTGATATGAAAACCGTTATTGCTGACGCATTTTCAACAATGCTCGAGTATAAGAGCGTAGATAAAATTACAGTCAAGGCTTTGCTGGATGAATGCCATATTTCCCGACAAACCTTTTATTATCATTTTCATGATATCATGGATGTTCTGGAATGGTCATTCAGACAGGTGACGCAGCGTCTGGTAGAGCAAAGTTTAAAAACGGAAGATATGCGGTCTGCGCTGCAGATTTTCATTTCGTTTACAGTGAAACATTATTCTAAGATTCAAAGGCTGTTGGAGTCACAAAGACGCAAGCAGGTTGAACAGATTATGATTGAGGCCGTTGAAACCTATCTGAAAGAACTTGTGCATCATAAATGGCCGGATCTGGCTGTTAATTTGACAGATATGGAGATTGTCGTCCGGTATAATGCATGCGGTATAGTGGGTGTGCTGGAGTCTTGTGGAGGAAAATCAAATCTGGATCAGGAACGGTTAATACTGTTAATAGAGAGGATTTTATTGGGGGAATTGTCAGAATGGAATGGGTATTTGCCTTTGCCCTCAACCAGATAAAAAATTCCGAATGATTTTGACCGAGATCATGGGGATGTTCTCAAAATGAGTTGGAAAAATCAACAAACATTCAGATGTCAGAACGTCATAGGAAAATGCTTCTTTTAAAAAGCAGAAGCTTGCACTTTACTGAAACAAGCGCACAACAGCCAGCCGGTCCCGGCTGGCTGTAATTCATTTTCGGGCCATCCTGCGCTTTCTTCCCTATATCAGCAGGGGGATATTGTAAGCAGTTTTATACAAAGGAACAGTCTCACAAAACCTGTTTGCAACTTGTAATTTTGAAAATATGTCCTTACAAAATCGGAAAAGTGTCAAAAATCCTGACACTTTTCCGATTTTGTAAGGACATAAGCAGAAATTTGAGAGTGGCGCATGCGGAAAATAGCTGGTATAACAATAAGTAGTAAGACGGCGAATGTTATATGGAAACGATGTAGAACGGAGATGAACTTCATTATGAAATTGAAGCAGGAGATTTTCGCCATCAAGCTCTATGAGATGGAGCAGGAATATGGCAAGCTGCAGAGCCGGCTTCGCATTTGTGGCAGGGAAGACCACGGGAAGATTCGTGAAAAACTGGAAAAAGCGAAAAGCGAGTATAAAGAGAAAGAACTGATTCTTCGGCAAAGTATCGATGACAGTCGTTCACCCGCTGTCTCCGTGTTGGCTGCTGCACAGTTGGAATGCCAGCAAAAAGCGG
>CALWVA010000149.1 GCA_944384875.1 uncultured Clostridia bacterium | reverse complement strand
GAAATACCGCGCGCCAGCGCAAACCCCACGCCGTTTCCAAGAAGCAACCATATAATCGTTGTAACCACCGCAATCGCAATCACAATGGGCACAAACACGCCGGAAACTTTATCGGCCACCTTAGCGATAGGCGCCTTCGTCGCGGCCGCGTCGCTGACCATTTTAATGATCTGTGACAACGTGGTATCCTCTCCGACCCTGGTTGCCCTGCAACAAAGATAACCCGACTGATTGACTGTCGCCGCCGAAACAGCGTCGCCCACCGTTTTATCTACCGGAATACTTTCACCGGTCAATGCAGACTCATCGACCGCACTGTTTCCCTCAGTAATAACCCCGTCTACCGGAATGTGCTCTCCGGGGCGCACAACAAACAAATCCCCCTGCGTCACCTGTTCTACGGGAATCGTCACTTCTTCGCCGTTTCTGCGCACCACAGCGGTTTTGGGCGCAAGCCGCATCAGACTTTTAAGCGCATCTGTCGTTTTCCCTTTTGACCGCGCCTCCAGCATTTTTCCTACGGTGATCAACGTCAGAATCATCGCAGCCGATTCAAAATAAAATTCATGTAAATAACCATGCGCGGCTACCAGATCTCCCTGCGCCTGTGCCGCAGTCATCGCAAACAGCGCATATGTGCTATATCCAAAAGCCGCCGTAGCTCCTAAAGCCACCAGCGTATCCATATTGGGCGCACCGTGTATCAACCCCTTAAATCCGCTGATAAAAAACTTCTGGTTAATGACCATAACCGCAATGGTCAGCAACATCTGCACCAGCCCTACCGCCACATAATTCTGTTCAAAAAAAGACGGCAATGGCCAGTTCCACATCGTATGCCCCATGGAAACATACATCAGCGCCGCCAAAAACACCAGCGATGCGATCAGCCGATGTTTTAAGGCAGGCGTGTCCCTGTCGGCAAGCGCCTCTTCACCCGCTGCCGCTGCATGTTGGCTCTGCGCAGCTTTGCCGCCTTTTTGAGACGCGCCATACCCCGCCTGTTCTACCGCTGCAATAATCATCTCAGGCGTCGCTGTTCCGGTAACGCCCATGGAATTGGTCAGCAGGTTCACCGAACACGACGCAACACCGGGTACCTTCGATACCGCCTTTTCTACCCGGGCGCTGCACGCTGCACAGCTCATCCCGGTAATTGTATACTGATCCATATCAATCCCTCCTAACGCCGGATCATCACTTATGATTTCCTTATACAAAATATTTTAAACATGTTTACCTGTTTTCTAAACAGTAATCGCAAACGATGTGTGGTTTTGCCATATCGCCAACAGCCACATTACCGAACATCCACATCAATCGGCTCTGTGCGAAAGCGCCTGCTGTGCATGATGTCGCTACGCCGCAACCGGCCGATCTATTTCATCAGCTTGCGCAGCGTCGCAACCAGCTCATCCACCGTTTCATCCCGGCCCATACGGATATCCCGCACCACACAGGTTTTAATATGATTTTCCAACAGCTCCCGGCTAAACGCATGCAGCGCAGCGTTTGCCGCCGCCACCTGTAGCAGAATATCCGGACAATACGCGCTTTTTTCAACCATACCGCGGATACCGCGGATCTGCCCTTCAATCCGGTTCAGCCGGTGTATCAGGCTTTTGTATTCCGTTTCGGTCCGCTCTTTAATTTTGTGACAACCGCAATCTTGTTGATCCATCTACAGAAACTCCTTGCATCAAATATACCCCCTGGGTGTATATTAATTATATACATCCAGGGGGTATATGTCAAGATGGTTTTCCGAAACTATTAAATTATTTTTTACCACCGCCTGCAGTCCGTTCCAGATCCATTGCTGCCAAAAAGGAATCGTTCCTCCGCCGCAGGCGTATAATGAAACGTCAATGGCGACCGCTATCAAAACACCGGGAAAGAGCCGATCTGCATGGTTCTTTCCCGGTGTTTTCGTGTGTGCTAGCCTTGATAAGCAGCGAAAAATGAAGATACAACCGAAATTTTACAGGCTGTTTTTGAAAACATCTAGAATTTCCCCGCGATCCAGCACTTTATATCCGCCATTCATGATCAGGGTGGCATCGGCAAGCCCTTCCAGCATATCTTCTGTCGCACCCAGTTCAGAGATGTTCATCACAAGGCCCAGTTCTTTCATCCAGTCTTCCATTGCCTTGAGGCCCTCTTCCGCCACCTGCTCGTCGGTTTTACCGGCGGGGTCCACATTCCACACGTGCACGGCGAACCGCTTAAACTTTTGCAGGCCATAAGGCAGGATATGGCGATAGTAGGGCAGAGAAACTGCTGCCAGCGTCATACCGTGCGTGGCGTTGGTATAGGCTCCCACGGCTTGTCCGAGCATATGCACCATCCAGTCGGTGGACTTGCCTTTTGCAACCAGGGTATTCAGCGCCCATGTGGCTGTCCACATGATATTGCTGCGCGCCTCATAATCCTGTGGATCCTTGTTGGCAATTCGGCTGGAGTGGAGCAGGGAACGCATTAGTCCCTCGCTGATGTAATCACTGGTGTTGTCATCCTCACCGGAGAAATACTGCTCACAGATGTGATTGAAAATATCATAGATGCCGGCAACCATCTGGTAATGGGGCAGCGTCAAGGTGTACTTCGGGTTCAAGATGGAAAACCGCGGCATGATCTTTTCATCCACGAAGACATGGCCGATCTTCTGCTTGGTTTCCGGATTGGTGATAACAGCGCCCGCATTCATCTCCGATCCGGTGCCCACCATGGTCAGCACGCATCCCACCGGCAGCGTTTCGCAGTCCGGCTCCTCAAAGCGCAGATAATATTTCTCCCACGGATCCTCCTTACAGTTGACCGACACGGAAACCGCCTTGGCATAGTCACAGACCGAGCCGCCGCCTACTGCCAGTAGAAGGTCTGCCTGATGGTTCCGGGCAATTTCGATCCCTTCGTACAGTTTGCCCACCGTAGGATTGGGCATGACGCCGGCGATCTCAGCCACATTCTTGCCGTTGTCTTTCAGAATCTGGACAACCGCGTCATAGATACCGTTCTTTTTAATAGAACCGCCGCCGTAGATCAACACTACATTCTTCCCGTATTTGGGAAGTTCTGTGTTCAAGTAGTTCAACGACGCATCACCAAAATAAAGCTTTGTGGGGTTACAATACGAAAAATTTCCTAACATAATTGATTCCTCCAAACTTATATTTTACAAACTCATGCCGAACTCCAGCAGCTCGTTGAGTTTTTCTTTTGACTTGTTCTGTTTTCCGTAAGCGGAGAACATCCCCATGTCCTCCAGGTGCAAATACTGTAGGAACGAGTTTTGATACTCGAAGATTGCGCCGCTGTATACATGATCCGACCCGGAACTCATAATGAGCGCCGCCTTTTTCAGATTTTTCGGCTTATCCAGCGCATAAATGCGATTGATGGCACACTGCAGCTGGCCGGTAAAGCCGTGGTAATAGATTGGAGAGGCCAGCACAATCATTTCCGCCTGATCCAGTAATGGGTAGACTTGTTGCATATCGTCTTGTTGGATACACTGCCACGCATGGTCAGAACCCTTTTGATGGCAGTACTCGCAGGCAAGGCACCCGGCGATGTTCATCTGGCAGACCGGCACAATATGAACTGTATGGCCCATTTCCCCTGCTCCTTGTGCAAACGCCGCCACCATGGCGGCAGTATTGCCATTCGGCCGGGGGCTGCCGTTCAAAATCAAAATATTCATATTGTTACGCTCCCAGAGAAAATGTGACCGTCACATTCCCGCTGCCCAGCGCTTCTTCCCAGCCGGTCAAATCGTCGATTTTTCCCAGCCGGGTATAGCTCCAGGAATTAGAGCCATAGAACATGACAATCTGATTGCCCTGATACAGCACAATATCGCCTGCATGGGTTGTGGTCTGGCTGTTGCTGGTAGGCAGTCTCGTGCCCAGAGGCCCTACTTTTTCAAAGCCGGCATAATCGCGCATTTGAATGGTTACCGGCGCGCGCTTCATCATCTCCACAAACGCGTCCACCGCCGCGTTGCTTTCCAGAGTGGCCGTAAAGGTGTGGTTTCCAACTTGTACGTTCATTTTCATCGTCGTGTGCTCCTCGCTGTCTGTGGTATTCTCCGGGTTTTGCCCGGATGGTGTTGAATTGGACGAAGGCTTAGTAGTCTGCAGCTGTGAACTTTCCACAGGGTGCTGCTCCATCTGGCCGGAAGCCGTACCTTCCGTTTCTGCTTCTTCCACCTGTGGCCTGGTGTTTTCAGCGGACAGTTGCGCCGACTGCAGGGAGGAAGCGCTTTCCGATGCATTCACTCCAGCAGAGGACACATCGTTCTTTTCAATCCGTATTTCACCAGAAAGGCTTTCAATTTGTTCAGCCCCGGACAGGGCCTCGCCCAACGCATATAATCCGTCGGCACCGCCGCACGCCCCATAGAAAATCGCTACATCTCCCCAGGGCTCATAATACGCCAACGTGCCGGCAGGTCCTTCCGCCATGGGGGTGTTGCTGACATCCAGTTTCTCCGGCGGATAAAATATTTTCTCACTGCCCGCATAATCCTCCACCGCGACAGACAAGGGCAGCTGCTCATAAAATGATTGTGCCGCAGAACTGTTATTCAGTTGAAACACTATGCTTTGGGTATCTGATTCAATTCGAATCTGCATGGACGTCTCTGATGCGTTTAGGGTTTCAGAAGACGCACTGGGCTGTTCTGAAGTTTGCTGCCCATTTTTGCAACCGGTCAACAGCAACGCTATACTTAGGATGCAACTCAACACTAAGAATAATTTTCTTTTCATTATTTTACACCACCTTCTATGATTCGCCCACCCGATTTACAGCACCAGCCGGATCAATACAACAACGCCAAACAGGCACAGAATGCTTCCGAAAATACGGTTCATATATCGGAAACTGAACCGGGCTGTTTTTTTCTTAATAATATTGGTTACAGCCGTCAGGCTTCCCCACCAGAAATAGGTTCCAAGAAATACCCCGACGACTAAAAGCGTTCCAGAAAAGAAATCTGCGTCTCCTGAGATACCAAAGTAGGAAAAGGCAAAAAGAAACGTCAAAATTGCCGCAGGATTGGTGATCCCCACCGCAAAAGATGAAACGAACATCTTTGCAAACCTGATGTTCTCTGTTTTTTGCCCGACCGTCTCATCCTTGCGCAGCAGCAGCCGAATGCCCATCCACAGAATCAGCCCGCCGCCAAGGATCGTAATAATCACCTGATACCGCAAAAGAGCGTCCGAAATCATGGTAAGGCCGAATACGCCTACACAGGCATAAAAGCAATCTGCAACAGACGAACCAAGGCCGGTAAGCAGGCCTGCCTTTACACCGCGGCCAAACGTCCTTTGCACGGTCAGCACACCTACGGCTCCCACCGGGAGACCAAACAGCAGACCGATCAAAACGCCTTTGAGCAGATATTCCAAGCTGTCCGCCTCCCATCTATTAAGAATAAAGCAATGCTCAGACACAAGCGAAGGAGCGAACCGCCCTTTTCATTGGATGCTGCACGCCGGCGTAGCTTTGTTGCCGCCGCTAAGGCGGGCGTAACGGTTATTTACCCTCTCTCAACTCTGCAGCGGTGAACCGCTCATATGCATGCATTCCCTGTTTTAAGCGGGACAGGCCATCCAAGACCAGAGCGCGGGGGCAGGCAACGTTCATCCGCAAAAAGTGTGATCCATTTCCGCCATACTGATCTCCCGCGGAGAGATACAGGCCGGTTTCCCTGCGGATGAAAGACGCGATTGCCGCCGCGTCGCCTCCCAGCCCGGAACAATCCAGCCAGAGCAGATAGGTTGCCCGTGATGGCACAACCCGGATATCCGGAAGCGCACTTGCTATGAAATCCCGAACCAGGGTTTTGTTTTCGTAAAGATAAACCCGAAGTGCATCCAGCCAGCCGGACCCTTTGGTAAAAGCTGCCACCGCCGCCGGGACTGCAAAAGCATTGGGTTCCGCCACCTCATCCGTATTAAGCCCACGCCATACCTTATGCCGCAGCGTACTGTTGGGAACCGCTACCGCCGCCGTCTGCAAGCCAGCCAAATTAAAGGCCTTGGTAGGTGCTATGCAGGTGATGCTGTTGTCCCGGCAGAACTCCGAAACTGAAGCAAAAGGGACATAGCTGTCTCCGGGATCAGTCAGTTCGCAGTGAATCTCATCGGAGACTACAACCACATGATATTTCCAGCAAAGCGCCCCGATCCGCGCCAACGTTTCCCGGTCCCAGATTTTCCCGACCGGGTTATGGGGGTTACACAAAAGCATCAACGTAACCTGCGGATCTGAAAGCTTCTGTTCCAACTGTGCAAAATCGATCTCATATTTCCCATTTTCATACCGCAGCGGGCATTCCAACACCTGCCGCCCATTGTTTTCAATGGAATTGAAAAATATATTGTAAACCGGCGTTTGGATCAATACCTTTTCGCCGGGCGTAGTCAGCTTGCGGACAATGCTTGAAATAGCCGGGACAACCCCCGTACAGAAAATCAACCAGTCCTTTTCCATGTTCAGCCCGTGGCGCTCTTTCCACCAGTTCATATATGCCTGATACCATTCATCCGGTACAACCGAATATCCAAACACACCGTGAGCTGCCCGGTTTTCAATCGCTTCCCGAATTTCCGGAGCGGTCTGAAAATCCATATCGGCCACCCACATGGGCAGTTCATGGTCCGCCACATCCCACTTTAAGGAATTTGTGTCTTTTCGATTGACCGGCGTATCAAAATCATAGTTCATACCCTATCCTCCTTGGGCAATCGTAGAAAAGGAAATCAAAACACCGCTTCCATTCCATGCGCTTTGGCAACCGGGAATTTCCCTTCAAGCACACTCCCGTTCATCTGCTTTGCAGATAATACGTGTCTTTTCCGGATCAACTTTATCTTTTTCCAAAATCAGTTCCCCAATAGAGTCCGCACAGATCCGCCCGCCTGATGGATTCATCACGCTGTCAATTTTTCCGTCAATCTGGGCGTCAACCGTGGAATATTCAAAAGCGAGGGTGGTATTGATCAGCTTGCAGTTTTTCATGACCAGGTTGTCAATATAGCACATACCCTGCAGGCTTTCGACAGTGCAGTTGATGAGGGTCAGGTTCTTCGCGTTCCATCCCAGATATTCGCCGGAAATAAAAGAATCATACACTGTCACGTTTTCGCTGTTCCAAAAGGCGTCCTTTGACAAAAGCCGGGAATTATGGATCTCAACATTTTGGGCGCCGTCAAACGAATAATTGCCATAAAGGGTCAGGCCATGGATTACCATATTCTTGCTGTTCATCGCGAAATAATCCCCTTTGGCCATAACACGTTCCATCTGGACGCCGTCGCACTGCCACAGGGTTTCCGCCGCGTTGGGGAATGAAACGTCCCGCAGCGTCACATCGTGGCAACGCCGAAAGTTCTTGGGTGCTTCAATGGCGGAATCCTCTACCGTGATGTGATCGGTGTACCACACGCCGGCCCGGCCCATCTCAAACCAGGTGCAGTTCTTTGCTGCAATGTTTTTGGCATACCACAGGGGATATTTCCATTTAAACATACTGCCATACAATTCGATATTCCGGCTTTCCTTTAACGGAGATTCTCCTTCGTCAAAAATCGTGTCATAAATCTTCAAGTCCTTTGCCTGGAACAGGGGGCGCTCTCCTGTATAAAATCCCCGATGAATTTCTCTGATCTCGCTCATAAATATCCGCTCCTTTTCTAAAAACGCACTGATAAAATGTTCAAAACACACTATATCGCAATTTTATGGCGTTCGATTTGATAAACCAGATAATCCAAACAGTCAATCCGCCTTTGCACGATATGTAGTTGATCCAGCAATTTGCTGCGGTGCTGGGAAAGAATGCGGAGTTGCTCTTCGAGCGTGCCGTGTTCCAGACACTCCACAAACTGGTCTATTGTATCTTGATTACATCCTGCATCCTTTAAGTTTTGAATGACGGCTTCTTCGGAATCATGCGCCATATTGATACCTTCTTTTTTAAGTGAGTTGGAAAGCAGGTTTCATAACCTTCTCTCACGAATTTTATTATAAATGAGACCTAATAAAATATCAAATACTTATACGTAATAGATATCTATAGAAATTTTCTATGTTTGCACAGCCACAGCAATATTGAAAATAATAAACGAAAAGCACTTGGGATAAAAAAACCAAGTGCTTTTCCATGGGCAGAGCCTTTTCAGATCCTGTCACATATTTTTGGCGATTGCCAAAAAGAGCGAAAGAAACGCACCAAACAGTTAACTATAGCGGTCTTGCCCGCGCCGGTGGCTCCAACAATCGCAACTTTCTGCCCGGGCATGATGTGGGCGGAAAAGTCCTTAATAATAATTTTGATGATAACCCAGACCGCCATAACAGGAGATTGAATCAGGACGGTCAAACCGCTCATATAGTCCGCAGCTTCAAATCAAATTAGATCTGACCCAATACCAGTGCCGCGCAGAAAACAACCATTAGCCATTCCTTTCGCCGCAGTTCCTTGCGTAGTTGCAGCATGGCTCATTACTCCTTGTTGATTGGAAAAGTTCATTTCAAAAAGGAAGCGATAACTTCGCCGTCATGAAGGCCCTTTTCGTAAAAACGTTTCATTGCTTCCGGGTTGCGCGTCAAGGTGTCCATTCCGCAGGTATCATCCGGTGCAACGATCAGGAGCTTCCCCTGTTTTGCATAACTTTCCGCCAAATCGAGCGCTGCATTGTAATGAGCTGCTCTCTGTTCCATCTGGGCTGCGGCCAAAGGATATTTTTTGCGGATCCCCGCCGCAAGTTTCCGATCTTTATCCGGTGTGCGACGAAAATCCCTGGGCTTCGTGAGGATTAAAACAACCTTATCACATCCCATTAAAAAAGCTTTTTCGATGGGAATCGGATCGCCGAGAGCCCCGTCGTAATAGGGGACGCCATCGATGGAATAGGGATGGCATACCAACGGGATGGAACAGGAAGCCTTTATAACATCATAGTTATTCTGAGCCATATCGCTTTTCTCAAAGTATCTGACCTTGCCCGTTTCAGCATTGGTAGCCACAACGATGAACGCCGCAGGGTTGGCAGCCATCGCCGCAAAATCCAGAGGATTTTCCCCGTCATCGTTGCTAAGAACGCCGTAAACATAGTCCATATCGATGTAGCTCTTTTTAAACAGAAAATTGCGCAGGCTCATATATTCCTTACGGGTAGAATATTCGGTATAAAACAGATAATTTCGTCCCTTTTGTCCCGCTAAATAAGAAGCGATGTTGGCGGCGCCGGCGGATACGCCGATGCCCACGTCAAAATGGATGCCCTCTTCCAAACAACAGTCCAAAACGCCTGCGGCGTAAATACCCCGGAGTCCTCCGCCTACGTCTATAACGGCGGTTTTCATAATAACTGTCTCCTTTCTTTAAAACATTCATGCATTTAAGATAGACATAAATTCTTCCCCGGTGATCGTCTCTTTTTCATAAAGATACTTTGCCAGCTCGTCCAGCTTCTTCCTGTTTTCCTCCAGGATTTTCACAGCTTTCGCATGCTGCCGCTTAACAAGCGCTACCACCTGCTGATCAATTTCTGCCTGAGTCTGTGCAGAACATGCTAAGGATGCATCCCCACCCAGGTACTGGTTCGTCACCGTTTCCAGCGCAACCATATCAAAATCTTTGCTCATACCATAGCGGGTAATCATCGCCCGAGCCAGCTTGGTGGCCTGCTCGATATCATTGGAAGCGCCGGTAGAGGCGGAGTGAAACACCAGTTCCTCCGCAGCCCGACCGCCGGTCAGCGTTGCAATTTTATTTTCCAGCTCTTCCTGGCTCATCAGGTAATGGTTGCCTTCATCCACCTGCATGGTGTAACCCAAAGCGCCGGAGGTACGGGGAACAATTGTAATCTTCTGTACAGGAGCTGAATTGGTTTGCCTGGCCGCCACCAGTGCATGACCGATTTCATGATAGGCCACAATTTTCTTTTCCGCATCGGTGAGAATTGCATTCTTCTTCTGGTAACCTGCAATGACGACTTCAATGCTCTCTTCCAGATCCGATTGGGTCACAAAACGGCGCCCGTCCCTTACTGCACGCAATGCAGCTTCATTGATTATGTTGGCCAGCTCTGCACCCGAAGCACCGGACGCCATACGGGCAATTTTGCTGAAGTCGACGTGTTCGTCCACCTTAACCTTTTTTGCATGCACCTTTAGGATCTCCTCGCGTCCCTTGAGATCTGGAAGTTCTACCGGCACCCGGCGGTCAAATCGACCGGGACGAGTCAGTGCCGGATCAAGAGACTCCGGACGGTTGGTCGCTGCCAGAATGATCACGCCGGTGTTTTCTTCAAATCCGTCCATTTCGGTGAGCAGTTGGTTCAGGGTCTGCTCGCGCTCGTCGTTTCCGCCAAACCGTCCGTCGCGCTTCTGGCCAATGGCATCGATTTCATCGATGAACACGATACAGGGGGCTTTTTCTTTCGCCTGCTTAAACAGGTCGCGCACCTTGGAAGCGCCCATGCCCACGAACATCTCCACAAATTCGGAACCGGACATGGAAAAGAAGGGGACGTTGGATTCGCCGGCTACGGCCTTAGCCAGCATGGTCTTACCGGTACCCGGAGGGCCTACAAGCAGGATACCTTTCGGCATCGTCGCGCCGATCTCCCGATATTTATTGGGGTTGTGCAGATAATCGACAATCTCGGAAAGGTTTTCTTTGGCCTCGTCCTCACCAGCCACGTCAGAGAACTTAATGCCCTCAGAGGACTTCACATACACCTTGGCGTTGGACTTGCCAAACATCATGGCGTTCGGCCCGCCCGCATGCTGCATCAGCTTCTTAGACATATACTCTCCAATGACGATGAAGATCACAATAGGGAGCACCCAGGTCAGCAGGAAACTAATGATCGGATTTGTCTGCTCAATAATTTCCCCTTCAAAGCTGGCGCCTGAATCCTTGAGGGTCTGCGTCAGGTCCGGGTCCGGCATCATACCGGTTTTATAAACGGTAGTCTTGTCTTTATCGGTAAACAAAATCTGATTTTCCTGCTGCTGCACCTCTACCTGGCCTAATTCCTTTTTTTCGGCCATGTCAAGGAAGGTGCCGTAGTCCACTTCCTGCACCTGCCGTCGAGCCAACCAGGGCATGGCAAGAAAGTTGAACAGCAACAACACCAGCAGAACAATTCCATAATAAAAGATTAACGGCTTTTTCGGACGTTTTACTTCATTCATTGTGACATTCCTCCTCTATAGCATCGGAAATTTCCTCGTTTACGCCATCCGCC
>CALWVA010000148.1 GCA_944384875.1 uncultured Clostridia bacterium | reverse complement strand
CCTTTGAGCGCCTCCGTTACTCTTTTGGAGGCGACCGCCCCAGTCAAACTGCCCGCCTGACAATGTCCCCCGACCAGTTTCATGGCCGCAGGTTAGAATTCCAGTATCTTAAGAGTGGTATCCCAAGGGCGACTCCACACAGACTGGCGTCTGTGCTTCTCCGTCTCCCACCTATCCTGTACATAAAATACCGAAACCCAATATCAGGTTACAGTAAAGCTCCATGGGGTCTTTCCGTCTTGCCGCGGGTAACCGGCATCTTCACCGGTACTACAATTTCGCCGGGTGAGCTGTTGAGACAGTGCCCAGATCATTACGCCATTCGTGCGGGTCGGAACTTACCCGACAAGGAATTTCGCTACCTTAGGACCGTTATAGTTACGGCCGCCGTTTACTGGGGCTTCAATTCGGAGCTTGCACTCCTCCTCTTAACCTTCCAGCACCGGGCAGGCGTCAGCCCCTATACTTCATCTTTCGATTTTGCAGAGACCTGTGTTTTTGATAAACAGTTGCCTGGGCCTATTCTCTGCGGCTCCTCTTCCAAGGAGCACCCCTTCTCCCAAAGTTACGGGGTCAATTTGCCGAGTTCCTTAACAACTCTTCTCCCGTTGGCCTTAGAATCCTCTTCCTACCTACCTGTGTCGGTTTGCGGTACGGGCGCCTTGGATATACACAAAGCTTTTCTCGCCTTCTTCCATGCACACTTCGCGATCTTTCTCGCTCCCTTACGCCCGGGTCTACCATCGCCCGGGTTGCACACTTCTAAAGTGTCCCTCTGCTTAAATCCTTCGGCGGCTACGGATTATCTACCGTATGTGCATCGGCTACGCCTTTCGGCCTCACCTTAGCTCCCGGCTAACTTGAAGCGGACGAACCTTCCTTCAAAATCCTTAGGCTTTCGGCCATTATGATTCTCACATAATTCTCGCTACTCATTCCGGCATTCTCTCTCGAATACAATCCACCGCCGCTTCCGCTGCGACTTCACCCCGTATTCGACGCTCTCCTACCACTCGCATTTCTGCGAATCCTAATCTTCGGTACAGATTTTTAGCCCCGTTAAATCTTCGGCGCAGAATCACTCGACCAGTGAGCTATTACGCACTCTTTTAATGTGTGGCTGCTTCTAAGCCAACATCCTGGTTGTATTCGCAATTCCACATCCTTTTCCACTTAAATCTGTTTGGGGACCTTAGATGTAGATCTGGGCTGTTTCCCTTTCGACTGCGAAACTTATCTCACGCAGTCTGACTCCCGTTCATCAATTATCCGGTATTCTGAGTTTGATAGGATTCAGTAACCTTTCGGCCCCTAGTCCATTCAGTGCTTTACCCCCGGTAATCTAAAACGAGGCTAGCCCTAAAGCTATTTCGGAGAGAACCAGCTATCTCCGGGTTCGATTGGAATTTCTCCGCTACCCACACCTCATCACCGGCCATTTCAACGGACGTGTGTTCGGCCCTCCATGCAGTTTTACCTCCACTTCAGCCTGGACATGGGTAGGTCACCCGGTTTCGGGTCAAATACATCCGACTCCTTTCGCCCTTTTCAGACTCGCTTTCGCTGCGGCTCCGAGCCTTAAGCTCTTAACCTTGCCGGATACATTTACTCGCCGGACCATTCTACAAAAGGTACCCGATCACCCCTTGACGGGCTCTCGGTGCTTGTAAGCACAAGGTTTCAGGTTCTCTTTCACTCCCCTCCCGGGGTGCTTTTCACCGTTCCTTCACAGTACTATTCTCTATCGGTCACTGGGTAGTGTTTAGGCTTGGAGGATGGTCCCCCCATCTTCCCACCGGGTTCCTCGTGTCCGGCGGTACTCTGGATCCAGCTGTCCCTCTTTCCATTTCGCCTACGAGACTTTCACTCTGTTTCGTGTGCCTTCCCATACACTTCGGCTATGGTCCAAGTTCGCCTTGCTGTCCAAAACCCCGGGGATATTTCTATCCCCGGTTTGGCCTGTTCCGATTTCGCTCGCCACTACTTTCGGAATCTCTCTTGATTTCTTTTCCTCGCCCTACTTAGATGTTTCAGTTCAGGCGGTTCCCCTCGCATACCTATGTGTTCAGTATACGATGCTGAAGGTTTGCTTCAGCGGATTGCTCCATTCGGATATCCACGGATCGATGCCTGCTTGCGGCTCCCCGTGGCTTTTCGCAGCTCGCTGCGTCCTTCATCGGCTCCCAGTGCCAAGGCATTCCCCTTGCGCTCTTTGTAGCTTGACCTGCTTGGTTTCTCATGTGTTCCTCATAATTTTACGGTATTTCAGTTCTTTTGCCCTGATGGCTTTCGCCATCTCACTGTTTTCACTCACCTTCGCGTCTGTTCCCAGACGCTTCTTGTAGTGTTACCCTCATAAAATTATTTGAGTTTCATCACTTCCAAACGATTGCTCGTTTGTCCATTATTCGGTTTTCAAGGTGCTTTCTCTGAACCTCTTTAAAGTTCAGAAATCAATATACACGCTTTTGCCTGTATACTGGTTTCAAAACTTTCTTCCGGTTCCCCTTACAACGCATTCTTTCCAACTTGCCTTCCCCACATGCTCTATGCGATTTGGCTGCGCGGTCTCCCGTGTATAAGCTTTCTGTTCACACAGAGGTTTGTTACCGGGTCTTCCGGCTTGCCTTCCCCGCATGCTCTATGCGATTTGGCTGCGTGGCTTTCCACGCTGGTGGAGATGAACGGGTTCGAACCGATGACCCCCTGCTTGCAAAGCAGGTGCTCTC
>CALWVA010000147.1 GCA_944384875.1 uncultured Clostridia bacterium | reverse complement strand
ATTGCGGCGCGGTACGTCTACGACGCATGGGGCGACATTGTGAGCGTGACCGACGAAAACGGCAATGCGATCACCGACCAGAACCATGTGGCAAACCAGAACCCCATCCGCTACCGGGGGTATTACTACGATACAGAATCCGGGCTGTACTACCTGAACAGCCGGTACTATGATCCGGTAACCGGCAGGTTTGTGAACGCGGACGGCTATGTAAGCACCGGGCAGGATATCACCGGACTTAATATGTTCGCATATTGTGGAAATAATCCGGTGAACAGAGCAGATTCAAGCGGAGAATCTTGGTGGAGTGTAGCACTGGCATGTGTTGCGATTGTAGCCGTATGCGCTGTAGCTATTGCAACTGCGCCAGTATTAGCTACCGCAGCAGCCGGTGTTGGTATCACAGTTTCTGCCTCTGCAATCGCTTCTACAGCATTTACAGTAGGAACAATTGCAGCCGGTGTCGGTGTATTTGCCGGAGGAATGTCGATTGCGCAATCAATTCCACGGTCTATTTCAACATCCAAGTCAACATCTAAGTCAAAAACAAAAACAACTACTCTTCCGGCAAACGATACCGTAATATACCGATATGGTGGAACTAATCCCGGGAATTTAACTCCACGAAAAAAAGATGTCTCGGGCTTATCATTTTCAACATTACCTCCGCCTCCGGGGGTGTCTGCAGCTGTTACAACGGTTGGTGCGCTAAATTCTACAGGGGTGGTAAGGGCAGTAAAAGATGGTCCGACGCATATCAGCGTCGTTCCCGTGAACGCAACTATGCAGGATTGGATTACCGAAGGCTCTCAATCAGTTTGGACAGGGGCAGTTAAAAGTGTAGTCGTAAAGTGGGATGGTGGAATAAGTTGACGAGTTTAGAAAATATTATGCAGATGTTAAACTGGAACAACGATCAATATGTACAAAAAATGGGAATAGAGCTTGCTAATCAAGTAGAGGATATCAGCATATTTATTCAACCTATGAATTTTGGAGGTAAAGCTATATGGGATAATTGTGCGAATGTGCTTATCCAAAAGTCCGATCAACAATTGGAGCCTTATTTAATATTGTTATTAGAGTGGCTTCAAGATTTAAATTGGCCGGGCGCGTTAAAAATTTTAGACCGATTAAAAAAAGTTGACCCGATAATAATTAAACAACCATTTGAAATCTGCGCAAAAGCAGCAATAAAAAGCAAAGATCTGCCTTGGGAATATGCATTGCGCTTACTTTTAAAAGACAATGTTTTGGCTCAAAAAATATCCCCATCGATCGTTCAAGTTTTTCAACAATGCAGTTGAAAGACTAATAAATATATAGATGCACATTGACAGCGAGTGGCCGGACCTGCTGACGATGTATAACGGACAGAGCATCAGCTATGATCTGATCGGCAACCCGCTGAGCTACCGGGACGGCATGACCATGAGCTGGCAAAACGGCCGGCAGCTTGCATCTTTACAAAAGGGGTCGCGTGTAGTAAACTATAGCTATGACGTAAACGGCCGGCGGGTGAAAAAGACGGCGGGCGGCGATACGGTCAGCTTCTATTATGACGATAACGGGCGGCTGATCAAGCAGGAAGACGACGGCGGCAACATCTGGTTCTACTACAACCCGACGGGCGCGGCGGCCAGTATGAGCTATCACGGGACCCACTATTATTTCCTGAAGAACCTGCAGGGCGATGTAATCGGGCTGGTAAACATGCAGGGAGATATTGCGGCGCGGTACGTCTACGACGCATGGGGCGACATTGTCAGTGTGACCGACGAAAACGGCAATGCGATCACCGACCAGAACCATGTGGCAAACCAGAACCCCATCCGCTACCGGGGGTATTACTACGATACAGAATCCGGGCTGTACTACCTGAACAGCCGCTACTATGACCCGGTAACCGGCAGGTTTATTAACGCGGATGGCTATGTGAGCACCGGGCAGGATATCACCGGATTTAATATGTTCGCATATTGTGGAAATAATCCGGTGAACAGAGCAGATTCAAGTGGAGAATTTTGGTTTACAGCTTTATGCGTTGTAGCAATAATTACAGTATGCGCAGTCGCATTTAGCGGTTGTTCCCAACAAACATCACAACCTACGTCTTCAGGCGGATCCACAAAACGTAAAGATTTGGCGACTGCCCCGAATCTAAATAGGAGTTCGGCAAGTCCCGGTTCTTATAACTGTTATGGAAATGCTCTAGGAAAACAAATCGTGGCGAATCCTTCTGGGTACAAACCCGGCGACTCTACAAGAAAAACCTTTGAAGCGGTAAAGAAAGATGTTGGCCCCAATAATATTCGCGAATTGACGTCTATCAATGATTCCATAAACGCTAATGAATTTAAAGTTGCTATGAAATGTGGCCCTACCGACTATCACTTTATACGATTAACTGAAAATGGGTGGTATAACAAATCTGGCAGCACATATTCAGGATTATATGTTGATCAAAGTGTGGTAACCCAAGATGTTTGGAGAGGAATGGCTATTATTAATGGGGAGTATTATGAAAGTGAACCCTTGTACACAGATGAAACTATTTATTTTGCTGTGAAAGTGGGGTGGGAAACGCAATGAAAAAATATATTTTATTGTTTGCGATATGTATATTATCACTATTTTTAGTTTCATGCCAAGATAAGGAGAAGAATACAAAAGTGAATGAAATTGATAGAATTCTCACTCAAAAATATGATATTAGTGATTTGAATAATTATTTTGAAGGGAAAAATGCTAACGAGTTGGTTTTCACTGGCTCTTCTCAAAATTTACACTTTAACGATGTGAATCAGCATTTTCCTATCGAAGTGATTAGACCGGAAGGATATTCTGTATATGCGGTTGATCAGGGCGGATATTACTATGTCTTTTGGTCAAAATTGCACATATCCAACCAAAACCTTGTGGAAGATAACCCATTTGTATATTTTACTGCATATCTACCATCTTCAAAAGAAGCCAGTGCTTTTGATTCATTAAAAGCAGGCGTTAGTACGGCTGACGATGTTGCCTTGATTGATCCGTCTGTTGAATTAACGTTTCTGATGTCTAGTGGAATATACTCGTATAGCTTCTTAAATAAAGACTCCGTTATGCAAAT
>CALWVA010000146.1 GCA_944384875.1 uncultured Clostridia bacterium | reverse complement strand
AGCCCGTCATGGTAAAAATGCCGTTGGCTATAGTTGCTTTTACCTTTAATAAAATAATCGTCAATTTTCCAAAAGTTAACATAATATCCATGATCAATTAAATCATGCACAAGTTCATCTAAGCAGTACATCATAACGAATCCATTAAAATAATAACTTTGCACCATAGGGGGCAATTGATAAGGATCCAGCGCGGTAATCATGGGGACCTTATGTCTGGCATCATTTTTTATATACTGCCACTGGATACAAGTGTTAAAATACCAGTTGTCAACATCGTCGCGTGTACTGGCAATTACACCGATCATTCCGGTGCAGTTTAAATATTTAAATCGAGGTTCTTTATATGGTAATTCTCTAATCATGATGACGTATCCCGTTTAATAAATTTGTCAATATTGCAAACTCCTCTGCTTGGAATTCCATCAACAACTGCTGATTTCTTCGACTCAAAAAATCTTTATCCCCGACCATCTGCAACTTTTCGATCAAGCGATTATACCGCATATACCATTCCGGTCCGCAAATAATATGATCTTCAATTTTTTTGATCCTGTCTAACATTATGGCTTTATGCGCATAAAATACATCATATATCTGCGCCTGACTGGCAAATCCATAATCAAAAATCGCTGGAAAATGATTATACACCTCTATGCCTGTATAAACGTTTTCATTCTGCGTTTTCGGATAAAGATAAGCAAACAGCTTATTTTCCAGCATCTTCAAATCAAGGACAGATTCGCTGATATCTATGATCCTGAATGCATGAATCACATTTTTATCGTCCGCATAATCAGAATAAATAGCTCGATATAACGCATCCTGACTGACTTTATACCGGCCATATACACCCGCTTTTCGCCCCACAATGGTATAAGTACCACAGTCATCATCATAACCGGCAATCAGGCCATCTTCCATCTCGTGGCTGTCATTATTCCCCAGATAAAACCGGTCTGCTCCCCAAAAATAAAGATAATAAAAAGAGCCCAACAACCGTTTTACAAGTTTATGAAAACACCTCTTGATAAACAAACAACGAATTGCTTCTTCACTGGTATAAGACAAATCCCAAGGCGACGAATAAGGAATACTCAATGTATAAGATTTTGCCGTGTGGTCTATTTTTAATACCCATTCTACACAATGGTCAATAAACCAATATGTTCCGTAGCGCTTAACATTTGCAAGAACGCCAGCCGCACCGGCGCAGTTGCTGTATGTCAAATAGGAAGCCTTAACAGGCAATTCTACCTGATTCATTACGTTCTTCCTTTCATGCACGCTTATGAAAACAATCTGTTATCGCTACCATCTACAATCTTTCTTAATTTTTAGCATAACTGAGAAATATAAAGCTGTCAACTATTTGGGCAAATCTAACGCAAACTCGGCAAATTCGGCAAAAAGTTCTATATTTTAAAATATGAAATAAAATATTTTTGTATAATCATTCAGCTCGGTATCTTAATATAAGCCTCGCCTGCCCTTTCTACCAGACGATCGGTATTATAGGTGAAGAGCGCCGGATAATCCAACACACTTTTGTTTAAATTCAAAACATTGTTCATGTACAATATTCAGCCTATCACCACCCACAAGATAATTGTAGAACACGGAAGTATACCTCTTTTCCCGATGAATCAATGCATATGTCGTCGGCCTGCAAAAACTTCTACATTATTCACTTGGCGGTTTCCCCACAGAAAAACAACATTTCGATTCATCCACCTAAACGATAAAGTTAATCGATATATCTATGGTATAATAACCGCAAAGGCGGTTATTATACGCTGCGCGGGGCATTACAAGCACGTTTGCTCGCCGCGGAGGCGGCAACCGCAAACACGCGCAATTATACCATATTTGTTGTTGGCAACATGGTATAATGTACCCCTACACCTGTAACCCCCCTCTTCGCAAATGACATTCCCCCGTCACCGATGACTGCGCATCTCTATGAAAATATGTAGCGTGTGGAGGGGCCATCGATCAAAAGAATTAGAACGCATTGGAGATGGTCAGTCGGATGGTTTGAGATGTCATGCTGTCTCCATAGGTGATATTCCCTGCATCGAGATCCGCCCAAATTCCGCCGCTATAAGCAAACTCTCTGTGAACAAAATAACAGATAATCTATCTGTAGAATTTTGAATATAAAAATTGCCTCTATATGTTCATACTCTATAAACTCCAAACACCTTTCAGAACTAAAAAAGAGGATCAAATAATAAAGTCGATCTTCATCAATCTGGTCAAGAGGTAGCGAATGAGATGTCAAACAAAAATGAACATCGAAACCTCAAACCCGCAAAAAGGTCATGTTCATCTTACCTGCTCAGTTGTAAGAGCTTCCCGACGGTTCGCTGTCGTTACCAACTTTTTAAAACAAGGAGGGAGAATCAAGCAGGTGAACGATTTTTTCATTTCATGAAAAAATCGGAACGAGCGCAACTCGTCCCGACATATAAATGGTAACGAAAGAGATGACAACGTAAAAATTGAATATGGACTAACCCGCAAAGGTCGATAGCGACAGCGACCCATCGCAAAGGCGTTTACAAGCGAGCAGCGAAGGTGCAGCGTGACTTTTTGCGGAAGAAAGGAGCAAGAGAGCGGTCGGATGGCTTATTTTCTGTCAAAGG
>CALWVA010000145.1 GCA_944384875.1 uncultured Clostridia bacterium | reverse complement strand
CCCCAGCGTCCACAGCCGATCACAGAGCATTGCATTGGCTTCTCCCCCTCAAGCGAATAATATAATTATTATAATAGGATTCTTATGGTTTTGCAAGAAAAAAACCGGCATGCAGCCGGTTTTAATCAATGATCAGTGGGGTTTGGATTTGGAAACCAGCGCCGCCAGATAGGAAAAAACGATCGCCGCAGTGATGCCGCCTGCGGTAGCCGCCAGCCCGCCGGTAAAGATGCCCAGCCAACCCTGCAGCTCCAGCGCCTGCTTGACGCCGGAGGCCAACGTATAGCCGAAGCCGGTCAGCGGTACGCTGGCGCCGGCGCCGGCAAAATTGATCAGTGGTTCATACCATCCGAAAGCGGTCAGGATGACGCCGGTGACCACATATCCCACCAGAATCCGCGCCGGGGTCAGTTTGGTATAGTCAATCAACAGTTGTCCAATTACGCAGAATGCGCCGCCGATTAGAAATGCCCATAGATATTGCATGGCTGCACCTCAAAAAATTTTTTCAGGCGTTGCGGGCCTGTCTGAAAGATATTTTTTACAAAAAAGCCGCTAAATATACAATCGTATGTATTTTCAGTATTTTCTGCAAAACACCGGTTTGACGGCGGCACATAAACTGTATTGACACGGAATACCGTCGGCTTTTATTTTTGCGATATTTTTTTGCCGTCGGGGCGGTTGTCAAATGGACAGTGCCACAATATTCCGTTTTATATAAAAGGGGCAGGTATGCATCTGCATACCTGCCTATGAGCCGTTTATTCCATACAAAGAGCAGCGATTTGTTTCATAGTTTCCGCTACCGGGCAACCAAGGCCTGTTAGGGAACTTCGATGTTGGTGGCCGCCGCTGTATAAAATGCAGTCGCAGCCGATCTCCTGTGCGGTTTGATAATCAGAAACCGTGTCGCCGATAAAGACCGCATCATTGGGTGCAGCGTCTCCGAGAATTTTGCGTGCCCGGTCAGATTTGCTGCCGACCAGAATGTCGTTTGCGCCGCTGATCTGTTCAAAATACTGCGCAATAGAAAAACGTTTCACATATTGTAAAAGCCGGGTCTGTTCAAAGGCGGATACAATAAATTGCCGCGCGCCCGCAGCTTGAAACGCCTCCAGTGTTTCCCGTGCACCTTCGGATAATTGCACGCTGTTAAAATGTGCCGCATATCCCTGCTGAAATTGCTCCATGACCGCGCGGTAGTCATAGTCACCCATCAGTTTTCGATAATAAACGTCCAGTGGATATTCCATGGTTTGCACATAAGTGTCAAAATCGGTGGCGGGCAGTCCGTTTTGAACCAGAATATCGTTGACGCTCGCAACTGCACAGCCTACGTCGTTTAACAGTGTGCCGTTCCAATCCCATAAAATATGGCTGTATTTCATTGATAAACTCCCTTTTATTCCTGCTGATGCTGTGCATCCAGCATAGACAGGTCATACGGTGTGTGCTGATAGACGATATAGTTGATCCAGTTGGAGAACAACAGACTGGCATGAGAACGCCAGTTCATGATCGGTTTTTGCGTAGGATCATCGTTGGGGAAATAGTTGTAGGGCACTGTCGGATGCAAACCGTTTTCCACATCGCGCTGGTATTCTTTGGCTAAGGTCATCCGGTCATATTCCAGATGCCCGGTTACAAAAAATTTACGACAGCTGCGGTCGGCCGCAATATGCACGCCCGCCTGGTCCGACATGGTCAGGATGTCCAGATTTTTTGCCCGGCGTATATCTTCAGTGCGTACAGTTCCATACCGGGAATGCGGCGCGTAAAAGGTGTCGTCAAACCCTCGCAGCAGCGGATGGGATTTGATCAGGGTCTTGTGAACGAATACACCGGAGATCTTTTTTGACAGCACCTGCTTTTGAATATTATAATGATAATATAATCCCGCCAGAGCGCCCCAGCAGATATAAAGGGTTGAATAGACATTTAAAAGCGACCATTCCATGATTTCACAAAGTTCATCCCAGTAATCCACATCCTGAAACCGCATTTTTTCCACTGGCGCGCCGGTGATGATCATACCGTCATACCGATTGTGCTGAATGACGTCAAAGGTTTTATAAAAAGCCAGCAGGTGTTCCGGCGATACGTTTTTTGCTTTATAGGTAGCCGTCTGCATCAGATCAACTTCAATTTGCAACGGCGTATAACCCAGCAGCCGAAGCAGCTGTGTTTCAGTTTCGATTTTTGTAGGCATCAGGTTTAAAATCAATATTTTCAGCGGACGAATATCCTGATGCAACGCCCGGGTTTCGGTCATTACAAAAATATTTTCATGTTCCAGAATTTTTGTCGCCGGTAATGCATTTGGAATTTTAATGGGCATATCGTTGAATCCTTTCAATATATAGATGTATTTTATTATAACAGACCCATAGAAAAATGCAAACAATTCCGGTGGATTTTAATTTTTTTGCTCTTTTTAAAAAAATATATTGACTTATTTGTTGAATTATGATATTATAATCAAGCTCTCCCCAAAAACGAGGGGGCGCGAAGGCACCTTGAAAATTAAACAACGCGAAAAGGGACCCAAAGAAAAATTTGAGTTTTGAC
>CALWVA010000144.1 GCA_944384875.1 uncultured Clostridia bacterium | reverse complement strand
ATCGGGCGCTGTCTGACATCCGCCGCACACCCGATTTTAAAGCCACCGGCAGCGATATCGACCCGCAGGCGCTGAGGCTCTGCGAGCGCAATGCCATGAAGGCGGGAGTGGGCAGCTGTATCCGCACCGTGCAGGCCGATATCCGTGATTTTACGCCGGATGACGGTAAGGGGCTGGTGATCACCAACCCGCCCTATGGCGAGCGGATGTTAGATATCCGGGCGGCACAGCAGCTTTACCAGGTGATGGGCCGGCGGTTTATATCAAAGCGAGGCTGGCGGTATTATATCATCTCGCCGGACGAACGATTTGAAACGCTGTTTGGCAGAAAAGCGGATAAACGCCGCAAACTGTATAATGGTATGATCAAATGCCAACTGTATATGTATTTTAAAAGATCAGAGGAATCATGATGCCACAGATGGTGATACATACCTTCAATCCAAAACCGGAGCAGCGCATTTTGGTCACCAGTGATGTGCATGGATATGGGCATTGGCTGCAGGCGCTGTTGGTTCAATCAAAGTTTTCTCTGGATGATATATTGGTGATTATCGGAGATTTGATTGAAAAAGGACCTGATTCGCTGGGAACGCTTCGACAAGTCGTGCAATTGGAACAACAGAGCAACGTTTACGTTACGATGGGCAATGTAGATGCAGGACGTTTACAAATGCTGGATGGTAATCCGGCAGAGTTGTTGCAATATACTGATTTTATGCGCCGCCATTGGGGCGGGTGTTTGTTTGACCAGATGGCCCGGGAAATCGGTGTGCCTCTTGAAACGTCGGAAGATGCGCGTCGGTTTTGTAAAGAAGTAAACCGGTATTTTGATCAGGAACTTTCTTTTTTGCGCAGCCGTCCGACAATTTTAGAAACACCGGACTATATATTTGTGCATAGCGGGATTCCCCATGAGCGGTTGTGGGAACTGAAAGAAACTGTCGCATGGCCATATCTGAAAACAGATCTGTTTATGTGCCAGGAATATTGTTTTGACAGATGGGTGATCGTCGGAGATATGCCCTCTACGTTATATAATATGTGCCGCCATGACTGCAACCCGATTATAGATCATCAACGGCATAAAATGAGCATAGATGGTGGCTGTGGTCTGAAGGTTTATGGGCAGTTGAATATGCTGTGTATACAGAAAGGCGGTTTTGATTTTCAATATTATGACAATCTGCCAAAGGCTGTCATTCAAACACCGCAGCAACCCTCGGCGGATTCGGTACAGGTGACTTATCTGGAACGGAAGGTCGCGCTTATACAGAAAGGGCCGTCTCAAAGTCTGGTGCGGCATGTTGCTACTGGTCGGGAATTGTGGGTACGTAATAGCTGGCTGCGGTATCATGATGGACAGTGGAGTGTAAAAGACGATTATACCGATTATAAAATCGGGGTGCAGCCGGGAGATGTCGTGTCTGTTGTTTTACAGGAGGACGGCGACTGGCTGATAAAGAAAGACGGGATTGCCGGTTGGTATACCGGCGATCTCGAACTGGCTTGATGAAAAGCGTTTATGCAGGAAGCATTATGCTCAAACAGATTTTGCGGTTTGATTGAACATGACGGGTAGAACCATTCTAAAAATTTTTATGTGCGAATCGGTGATAGGATGAAACATGTGTTTATAATCAATCCGGCAGCGGGTCGGGCCGGTGCAACAGATCTGATCCCGGCGATTCATCGCTATTTCAAAACTCATGGCGGCAGCTATGAAATTGCGTTGTCTGCTTATGCACACCATGCGATGCATTTGGCAAAGCAATACGCACAGGCGGGTTTTCCGGTGCGGTTGTATGCCTGTGGCGGCGATGGCACACTGTTTGATGTTGTGAATGGGTCGGCGGGATATTCCAATGTGGAAATCGGTGTGATTCCGTTTGGCAGCGGCAATGATTTTATTCGCACCTTTGGAGATACCAGCCGCTTTTTGGATCTAAATGCACAGGTTTGTGGCAGCGCGATCCCGGTAGATCTGATCCGTTTTGAGGATATTTACGCTATTAACGCCTGTTCGCTGGGGATGGACGCCGCGGTAGTATATCATAAAAACAAACGAAAATGGCTGCATCAGGTTGCAGGTGCGATGGCTTATTCGGCAGCGCTGTTTATTTCGTTTTTATCGGATATTAAAAATCATTTTATTGTTACAATAGACGACGAAGCGCCTATAGAGCGGGATTTTCTGTTTGTAGTGGCCGCTAACGGCCGGTTTTATGGCGGTGGTTATCAGCCCGCGCCCGGTGCATTGCTGGATGATGGATTGATGGATGTTTTATTGGTGAACGCGGTTTCCCGAACCAGGGTTGTATCGATGCTTTCAAAATATCGAAAGGGTTTGCACGTTTCTAATTCTGCATTATGTACGTTGCGAACAGTGCGAAAATTGACTGTGCAGGCAACGCATCCGGTGCCGGTCAATATAGATGGAGAGATTTATCATCGTGAAAAAGCGGAATTTGAGTTGTTGTCGCATGCCGTTCAATTCATCCTGCCCGCGATGGTGACGGCGAAAGATGCGCGTCTGGAAAAGCTTCGTCGGGTGATGGGTCCGATGCCCAGATATGACTGCGAACGGCGGGA
>CALWVA010000143.1 GCA_944384875.1 uncultured Clostridia bacterium | reverse complement strand
CTGCGCGACGGAACGCCCGTCTGGTTTGCCGGCCAGATTACCGGGGTGGAAGGATATATGGAATCTGCGGCCAGCGGTATTGCTGTGGGCGTCGCGGTGTTTCGAGCATTGCACGGGTTGCCGGCGCCGAAATTTCCGCGGGAAACGATGCTGGGGGCGCTGCTGGGTTATATCAGCGATCCGTCAGTAAAGGATTTTCAGCCGATGGGCGCAAATTTCGGAATTTTACCGGCGCTGGATGTTAAAATACGAAACAAGCAGGAACGTTATATGGCCCTGGCCCAGCGGGCGCTGAAACAGATGGAACATACAAAGCAATCGTCGGATCGGGTTTGAAATGTGATATTTGCTGCCGGTTACGGCTGGCAGGCAGCATGTGATGTATGTAAACGAAAGGACGGATGATGGATGAAAATCGTAGTGGATGCATTCGGGGGCGACAACGCACCGTTAGCGGTATTGCAGGGATGTGCCATGGCCATGCAGCAGGACGCCAATATTCAGGTGCTGCTGTGCGGCGATATTGCAAAAATGCAAGCCTGTGCGGCAGACAACGGCATAGACCTTTCACGGATGCAGCTGATTCAGGCGGACGAAGTGTTTGATATGCACGACGATCCGCAGGAAGTGTTGAAATCCAAGGCGGGTACATCGCTGGCAGTGGCGTTACAAACGTTGGCAAACGGTGCGGCAGACGCTTTTGTTTCTGCCGGCAGTACCGGCGCGGTGCTGGTGGGGGCGACATTTGTTGTAAAAAGGCTGAAAGGAATCAAGCGCGCGGCGCTGGCGCCGGTGATGCCATCTACCGGCGCGCCGTTTTTACTGATCGACTGCGGCGCTAATTTACATGTGCGCCCGGAGATTCTGGTGCAGTTTGGAATGCTGGGTACGGTGTATATGCAAAAGGTCATGGGTGTTAAAAATCCCAGAGTCGGGTTATTGAATAACGGAACCGAAGATACCAAAGGCGGCGATATGCTGGTGGAGACTTATCAGATGCTCAAGGAATCTGATTTGAATTTTGTTGGTAATATTGAGGCGCGGGATGTGCCGGCGGGGGTATGCGACGTGCTGGTAACGGACGGATTTTCGGGAAATATCGTTTTAAAGCTGACCGAGGGCGTTGCAACCTCTTTTATGGGGATGTTTAAACAGGTTTTATTAAAAAATATCATGACTAAACTGGCCGCCATGATGATCAAGCCGGGGTTGAAAGAATTGAAGAAGGTGCTGGATTATACCGAATACGGCGGCGCGCCGTTATTGGGGATTTCCAAGCCGGTTATTAAAGCGCACGGCAGCAGTAATGCAAATGCGATTATGCACGCGCTGTTTCAGGCGGAGAAATTTGCCAATACTGGTGTAACCGCCGAAATTGCCACACGGTTACAGGCGACGAAAGGAGCGCGTGCTGATGCGGACGCTTGAAGAAAAACTGGGGTATCATTTTCATGATCCGACATTGTTGCAGCAGGCGCTGACGCATTCTTCTTATGCCAATGAAGCGCAGGATCCGAAATCCTGCAATGAGCGGCTGGAGTTTTTGGGAGACAGTGTGTTGTCGGTAATTGTGTCGGATTATATTTACAGACATTACGAAACGCCGGAAGGTGAATTGACCAAACTGCGGGCCTCGCTGGTCTGCGAACAATCCCTGTTTGATTTTGCAAAACAATTGAATTTGGGCGCGTATATCCGACTTGGAAAAGGAGAGTTGCACAACAAGGGCAACGAGCGGCCGTCGATTTTGTCAGACGCGTTTGAAGCAGTATTGGCGGCAGTATATTTAGACGGCGGAATGGAACCGGCAAAAAAACTGGTTTTGCGATTTGTGAAAGAGGATCTGGCTGATCGGGAAAAGATCGAATTTAAAGATTATAAAACCGAGCTGCAGGAGGTTATTCAGAAAAATCCGGAGGAACGGTTGGAGTATGTATTGGTCAAAGAAACCGGCCCGGATCACAATAAAGAGTTTACGGTAGAGATTCGGCTGAACTCCAATGTGATCGCTACCGGGGTTGGAAAAAGTAAAAAAGCGGCGGAACAGGCCGCGGCGCAGCAGGCGTTACAGCTGATGGGACTATGACGGCTGACAAAACTGTAAAACACAGCAACATTGCGCTGTTTGTGCCGCATTTGGGTTGCCCGCACCGGTGCAGTTTTTGTGACCAGCGGGCAATTACCGGCACGACTGCGGCTCTGACAGCGGCAGATGTGGACGCGGCAGTAGAACAGGCGCTGTCCGGTGGCAGATATGATCCGGCCAACGGGCAGATCGCGTTTTTTGGCGGCAGTTTTACGGCGATCGATCGTAGATATATGCTGGAACTGCTGCGGGCGGCGAACAGACATGTTCGTCTGGGCCATGCAGCGGGAATTCGGGTTTCTACCCGGCCGGATGCGGTTTCTGAAGAGGTTTTGAAACTGCTGCGGCAGTATGGTGTGACGGCGGTGGAACTGGGCGCGCAGTCGATGCGGGAGACGGTGTTGACACGCAACGGGCGCGGCCATACCGCGGTGCAGACGGTACAGGCCTGTGAGGCTGTGCGACGGCAGGGTATGGAGCTGGGTTTGCAGATGATGACGGGACTGTATGG
>CALWVA010000142.1 GCA_944384875.1 uncultured Clostridia bacterium | reverse complement strand
ATATCGGTTGGGCCTTTTTCAAGCAGTGTGTCTCCGAGCTGTTCAGAACATAATATGTCCATCTGTTGTTGGGCCTGCGCCAGCGCCGTTTGTTCATCGATCGTAAAGGAATTGCTGCGGATTTTATAAAATGCGGCAGTGGTTATTTTCAGTGGCAGCCGCACGCCGTCGATTTCCGGCTGCCAGATGCTTTTTTCAGAGGTGTATGGTTGTTTGATTTCGCCGAGGAACAGTGGAATTTCCAGCCCAAACAACGAAAGAACCCGGCGACGAATCGGCTTTTCATCGTTAAATTCGGCTGTTTGTACAAACGGAACAAATACGTCCAGTGTTCGTGTGGTTTCGGCGTAAATTTCCGATCTGGCGTGTTTGAACAGTGTACTGCCATTGGTCAGATCTACAGTTCCGGAGACAAGAAGCTGCCCTTTTGTGACCGCTTCGCCGACCCGGACGGCGGTTGTGCCCTCGTAGGTTTTAATGCTGACGATGCGGCCGTCTTTGGCAGCGACAATATTACAGGGCTCGTAATTTTCGGTGGATGCAGGCGGCTGGGTGGTTTGCCGGCAGTCTACGTTAACGATGCTGTTTTCAATGTTGATAGCCGCCCAGGACAGCTCCGGCAGTTCCATCAGCAGCTTCAGCCGGGCGTCTTTCTGGTCGATGTTATTACGCCGGCAGCCCTCGTATACGCCGGCATTTTTCAACGCTGACAGGATCCGGTCGTGGTCAAGACTGCCGGCGCCGACGATATTTACATTCCAGACAAATCCTGAAAGGAAAAACAGCAGCGCAAAAAAAGTGGCGCCGCCCGCCAGCAGGCCATAACGCTTTTTATATCGATTGACAACAAAGATCAGTCCGCGTTTTTTTTGCAGTTTTAAACGCATGCCCGCTTTTTTCGCGTTTTTTCTACATTTTTTATAGTCTGCGGCGCGCATGCAGCCATACAGCACGCCCTCGGAGATCCGGGGATCCCAGATTTCGATACCGTTTCGGGCGCACAGGTTTAAAAAGCGTTCCGGAAAACCGCCCGTGCCGCGGAATTTCACATATGCGGTTATGTAGCGGTACAGCAACAGCATAAACATAAACAGGCACCTCTTATTGATCAAAGGTTAGGGCGCGGATCCGCCCGATAACGGTGACGCCGTCGTTTTTCAGATTGCAGATCTGCAGGCCGGTGCCGGTGCAGGCGATAATGCCGGATCCGGTGTTCAGTCGCACAATCTGATCGCTGTATTCCAAAACGGTGCATTTGCCGTCGATAATCGCCTGCCGGTTGGCGCAAAGTTCAATATGCGCGCCGCCGCCCAACAGCCCGCCGGGCAGCTCCAAAAGTCCCGAAAGCTTTTCGCTGCCAAACCGTTTTTTACCTTTGTTCATGAATCGAACCTCCATTTTGCCGGGGAGAAATTGCAAAACAATCTGCTGCAGCAGGTGGTTGTGCCGCTGTTTAAGCCTATGAAAATTTGTGGTTGTTCATGCACCGGAAGGGGGTGTTTATATGAAAATACAGAAAATCTGTCTGGCGGCGGTTGTCTCGCTTACAGCGGTATTGTTGCTGTGGAAGGGCGGTGTGATCGGCGCAGGCATTCGTACCGGCATCCAGTTGTGCGGCAGTGTTATTATTCCGTCGATGTTTCCGTTTATGATGTTGTCCGGGTTTATTGCCCGGTCTGGACTGCTGCTTTCGGTATCTCGATTATTGGAGCCGGTTTCTATGCGATTATTGCGGTTGCCGGGTTGCGGAATGGCGGTATTTTTGTTGAGCCTGATTGCCGGTTATCCGGTAGGCGCGTCATTGTGCGGCCAGATGTGTGCAGACGGTCTGTTGCAGCCGGAACAGGCTAAACGGCTCTGTGTGTATAGCTGCGGCGCCGGCCCGGCTTTTTTGGTGCTGGCCGTGGGGCAGGGGATGTTGGGCAGTATTCGGGCCGGGTACCTGCTTTTAGGCGCACATTTACTGGCGGCGGTTTGTACGGCACTGCTGTTTGCCAGGGGCACGCCGATTCGGATGCGGCCAGCGGCGCCGCGCCGGCGGCAGCTCGGTTTGCCGGACGCAATGGTGGAGTCGGTGGCTGCCGCTTCAAGCAGCATGGTATTGATCTGTGCGTTTGTACTGCTGTTTTCCGGTGTGGTAGCTATTCTGCGGTCTGCAAAATTGCCTGCGTCGGCGTTTTGCGCGATGGTATCAGTGTTGGAGGTATCCAATGGTTGTGCCTGTTTGGCACAGCTGGATGCAGCGCTGCCATATATAGCTGCGGCGGTGGGATTTGGGGGTTTTTCGGTGCTTTGTCAGATTCTGTCGGTTTCTAAGACAGCCCGGCCCCGTTTTCGGATGCTGCTGTTGGCGCGAAGCGTGCATGCGTTGTGTTCCTTGATCTTTTGTCAGGTGTTTTTATGGATATTCCCATCTGCACAGCAGGCTGTGCAGACAGGCGCCACAGCGCATGGTCAGGTGCAGGTGTTTTCTGCGACGCCGCAGTTTGCATTGGCATTATTGTTGCTGTGTGTGGTGTTTTTGTCTGCGGTTTATACTCGCTCGACAAAAAGATGTAGGTTTGTCAATGATGTGTTACAGATTTGGAAAAGAGAATAAGACCTGTTTTGGGGAACGCCAGTTGAGGGG
>CALWVA010000141.1 GCA_944384875.1 uncultured Clostridia bacterium | reverse complement strand
ATTATTCCAGCTCAAAAGCGCCGGTATATAATTGATAATACTGGCCTTTCTGATCGAGCAGCTCCTGGTGATTGCCGCGCTCGATAATCCGTCCATGGTCCAATACAATAATCACATTGGAATTTTTCACTGTAGACAGACGGTGTGCAATCACAAACACGGTTCTGCCCTGCATCAGCGCGTCCATACCGCGCTGGACGATCGCTTCTGTGCGTGTATCGATAGAAGACGTCGCTTCATCGAGAATCATAACCGGCGGATCGGCTACCGCGGCGCGGGCGATGGAGATCAGCTGTCGCTGTCCCTGTGAGAGACTGGCGCCGTTTCCGGTTAATATGGTTTGATACCCGTCTGGCAGGCGTGTGATAAAATCGTCTGCACCAGCCAGTTTGGCTGCTGCGATACACTCCTCATCCGTGGCGTCCAGCTTGCCGTAGCGGATATTTTCCATCACCGTCCCGGTAAACAGGTTGGTGTCCTGTAATACCATGCCCAATGCCCGGCGCAAATCGTGTTTCCGAATTTTATTGATATTGATGCCGTCATAGCGGATCTTACCGTCTGCGATATCATAAAACCGATTCAGCAGATTGGTAATTGTGGTTTTACCGGCACCGGTAGCGCCCACAAACGCCACTTTCTGACCGGGCTTTGCATATAAAGAGATATTGTGCAGGACGGGTTTCCCGGTCTCATATTCAAAATCTACGTCAAACAGGCGGACGTCGCCGGTCAACTTGGTATAGGTGGTTGTGCCGTCCATCTGATGTGGATGTTTCCACGCCCACATACCGGTTCTCTGCGCGCATTCTGTGATAATACCATTTTCTTCACGGGCGTTTACAAGGGTTACATACCCGTCATCCTGTTCCGGCTGTTCGTCCATCAGATTAAAAATGCGTTCTGTTCCGGCGAGCCCCATGACAATCGCATTGACCTGGTTGGATACCTGATTGATGTTGCCGACAAACTGTTTGGTCATGTTCAGAAACGGTACTGCAATGCTGATGCTGATCGCCATACCGGAAATGCTCAGGTTGGGCGCCCCCGACAGCAACAGAATGCCGCCGACGATAGCGACCAGCGCATACAGAACGTTGCCGATATTATTTAAAATCGGCCCTAAAATGTTTGCATACCGGTTTGCCTGTTCAGATTCGGCAAAAAGGGTGTCGTTGAGTTGATTAAAATCTGCTTCGCTTTCTTCCTCATGACAGAAGACTTTAATGACCTTTTGTCCGTTCATGGCTTCTTCAATAAAGCCTTCCACTTTTCCCAGAGCGGTCTGCTGGCGGAAGAAATAACGCGCTGATCCGCCGCCGATTTTTTTAGTGATTAAGATCATAATCACGACGCCGATTAATACAACCAGGGTCAGCCAAATACAATAATAGATCATGATGAAGAAAATGGTGAGAACGGTGATCGCAGAAATCAAAAGCTGCGGAAAGCTCTGGGAGATCATCTGCCGCAGAGTATCAATATCGTTGGTATAATGGCTCATAATATCGCCATGATTATTGGTGTCGAAATATTTAACCGGCAGACGCTGCATGCCGTTGAACATCTGTTCGCGCAGTTTTTTCAGCGTTCCCTGGGTGATGATGGCCATTAACTGATTAAATGCAAAGCCGGCCAGTAGGGATAAAACATAAAAAATAACCAGAAGCGCGACTAGCGATAAAATTTTACTGGCGACCGCGTTCCAGTCGCCGGTCTGCCAGCTTTGCTCCACGATTGCGATAATATTCTGCATAAAAACGGCGGGAATCGAGCTGACAACAGCGCTGAATATGATGCAAATGACGACGACCGGCAGCATCACCGGGTAAAATTTTCGCATCGTTTTCAACAGCCGGCCGATTGTTTTCTTTTTGGCAGTTTTGTTATGCATCTTGATCACCCGCCTTGTTTTGTGATGTGTAAATTTCCCGATAGATTGCATTATCGGCCATTAGCTGCGCATGGGTTCCGATGGCATTGATCGTTCCGCCTTCCATGACGATAATGCGATCCGCGTCTTCGACAGAGGCGGTTCGCTGGGCAATAATGATCTTGGTGGTCTCCGGGATATATTCCCGCAGCGCTTTTCGAATCTTGGCATCGGTTTTTGTGTCTACAGCGCTGGTGGAATCGTCCAATATCAGAATTTTCGGTTTTTTCAGCAGCGCCCTGGCGATGCACAACCGTTGTTTTTGGCCGCCTGAAACATTGGCGCCGCCCTGCTCAATGTATGTATCGTAGCCGTCGGGAAACTGAGAGATAAACTCGTCTGCGCAGGCCATTTGACATGCCTGGATCATTTCTTCATCAGTTGCTTCTTTGTTGCCCCAGCGAAGATTTTCTTTGATGGTGCCTGAAAATAAAATATTCTTCTGTAAAACGACGGCAACCTGATTGCGCAGTGTTTCCAGATCATATTGTTTGACGTCGATGCCTCCAACCTTAACAACGCCCTGGGTAGCATCATACAGGCGGGAAATCAGTTGAATCAATGACGATTTAGAGGAACCGGTTCCACCGATAATGCCAATGGTTTCGCCCGACCGGATATGAAGGTCGATATCCTTCAATGCCTTTCTTTCCGCATTTTTAGAATATTTAAAGCTGACATGCTCAAAAGAGATGGATCCGTCCGCTACAGAATAGATAGGG
>CALWVA010000140.1 GCA_944384875.1 uncultured Clostridia bacterium | reverse complement strand
CCACTGTCTTAAGCATGGCAGTGACCGCCCTCACATTCGGGTATTTCGCCCACAATCGGCGTGGGATCAATGCCCTGCCGTTTGTAATAATCGGCGATGGCCGCTTTAATGGATTGTTCGGCCAGCACTGAGCAATGGATCTTATGCGCCGGCAGGCCGCCGAGCGCCTCTACCACAGCTTTATTCGATAACTTCAGCGCCTCTTCAATGGTGTGGCCCTTGATCATTTCGGTGGCAATCGAAGAGGTGGCGATGGCCGAGCCGCAGCCGTAGGTTTTAAATTTCACGTCGGTGATCACATCATTGTCTACTTTGATATACATTTTCATGATATCGCCGCAGACCGCGTTGCCCACTTCGCCGATTCCGTCGGCGTCCGGGATTTCGCCTACATTGCGGGGGTGCGCAAAATGGTCCATTACCTGTTCTGTATACATTCTGTTTGACCTTCTTCCTTTTTAATAGTTTCCCACAGCGGGGACATGCTGCGCAGCCGTTCTACGATCGGCGGCAGCTTGTGCAAAATATATTCCACATCTTCCATCGTGTTTTCGTCGGTCAGTGTCAGCCGCAGGGAGCCATGGGCAATCTCATGGGGCAGCCCGATGGCTAACAGCACATGGCTGGGATCCAGTGAGCCGGAGGTGCAGGCCGATCCGCTGGAGGCGCAGATGCCCTGCATGTCCAACATCAGCAGCAGGCTTTCGCCCTCAATGCCCTCAAAACACAGGTTGACGTTGCCCGGCAGCCGGTGTGTCCGGTCGCCGTTGAGCCGGCTGCGCTCGATCTGTAGTGCACCGTCGATCAGCCGATCCCGCAACACCGCGACTTTGGCCGCGCGTTCTTGGATATTCTGCGACGCAAGCTCCATGGCTTTGCCGAATGCGATGATTGACGCGATGTTTTCGGTGCCGGCCCGGCGGCCGCGTTCCTGTGCGCCGCCATCGATCAGATTGGCAATTGCCACGCCTTTTCGGATATATAACAGGCCTACGCCCTTGGGTGCGTGAATCTTATGTCCCGAGATCGACAGCAGATCGATCTGCTGCGCCTGTACATCAATCGGCACATTGCCCATTGCCTGCACTGCGTCTACATGAAACAGAATCCCGCGCCGCCGCAGCTGCGCGCCGATCTCACGAATGGGCTGGATGGTGCCGATTTCGTTGTTGGCGAACATGATGCTGACCAGACCGGTATCTTCCCGGAGGGCGGCCAACAGCTCGTCTACCCGAACAATGCCGTTTTCGTGCACTGGCAACAGCGTAATTTCAAAGCCCTGTTTTTTTAGCGCGTCCAGCGTGTGCAACACCGCATGGTGCTCAAACGCGGTAGAAATGATGTGTTTTTTGCCTTTTTTCTGCAGCATGGCCGCCGCGCCTTTCAGCGCCCAGTTGTCTGCTTCCGACCCGCCGGAGGTAAAAAACACCTCTGCCGGCGCCGCGCCGATGGCTTTGGCGCATTGCGCCCGGGCGTTTTCCAGCGCCATCTTGGATTTTCCGCCCAGCTCATACAGGCTGGACGGGTTTCCATACAGATCCAGAGCCGGAATCAGAACGTCCATCACCGGCCTGGATATTTTGGTGGTTGCCGCATTATCAGCGTATACAAATCGTTTTTCCATAAAATCAAACCTTTTAATCCTTGTTATCTCAATATGGCTTATAATATACTATTTTAGTATACTTTTCAATAGCAAAATTATTACAAGATTGTAAAATTTGCCGGTGAGATATTATGCAATATGTCAGATGCTGTTTTGTCGGGTTTTATTGTGCGGATCTTTCAGGCTGCGCGCCGGTTATGCAGCCATTTGGCGATGGCGGCGCCGATGATGATGCAATAGCCGATCACACTCCACAGATCAGGGATCTGGTCAAGAAATACAAAGCCCAACAACGCGGCAAATACAATCTGAGAATAATCAAATACCGACAGCTCTTTGGCCGGTGCCCGAGTATAAGCGGCGGTGATCGAAAACTGTCCGCCGGCAGCGGCAGCGCCCGCAAGCAGCAAAAACAGCGTCTGCATCAGCGTCATCGGCGAAAAGGCAAACAGCATGCTTGGCAGCGTAAGCAGGCAGGAAAAAGCGGAAAAAACAAACACGATCACCGGGCTGGGCACACCCTGCTGCCCCAGCCGGCGCACATAGGTATAAGCCAGCCCTGCGCCCAGTCCGCCCAATGTGCCGATCAGTGCCGGAATTACCGACATGTTCAGCGACGGTTTAATGACGAACAGCGCGCCGCAGAACGCTGTGGCGACGGCGGCCCATTCTACCCGGTTGGCCCGCTCTTTCAGGATCAGCGCCGAAAAAATGATTGCAAAAAACGGAGAAAGTTTGTTGAGCAGCGATGCGTCTGAAATGGATAGATGATCTACGGCGTAAAAGTTACAGATCAGTCCGACCGTCCCGGCGACAGAGCGGATCAGCAGCCCGACGGCTGTTGTACGGGTCGGCCGGAACCGCTGCTGGCTGCGTAGCAGCAGCGCACCGGCGACAAACATGGCTACAACGTTGCGGAAAAAGCATTTTTGCAGCGTCGGCAGGTCGCCGGACAGCCGCACAAACAGATTCATCAGCGCGAAGAAAAATGCCGCCAGTAATATATAGATTATTCCGATGTTACGCCGGTTCATACAAACTCCCTGCAATCACGCCGGAGC
>CALWVA010000139.1 GCA_944384875.1 uncultured Clostridia bacterium | reverse complement strand
GTGCTGACCGACGACAACTTTTCTACCATCGTGGCCGCCGTTAAGCAGGGGCGCGGCATTTATGACAACATCCGCAAGGCTGTGCATTTTCTGCTGTCCTGCAATATCGGAGAGATCCTGACCATTTTCATCGCCTCGCTTTGCGGTCTACCCACGCCGCTAATCGCCATTCAGCTGCTGTGGGTCAATCTTGTAACCGATTCACTGCCGGCGATTGCGCTGGGTTTCGAGCCGGTGGAACCCGATGTGATGTATCGAAAGCCTGTCCATCCAAAAGCCAGCATGTTTTCCGGCGGGCTGGGTGTGGATATTCTGCTGGAGGGCTGCATGATTGGTGGTTTTACGCTGTTAGGTTTTCTGATCGGACGCACGCTGTTCGACGTCAGCGGTATCCCGTATGCGGGACGGACCATGGCCTTTTGTGTATTAAGCCTGTCGCAGCTCGTGCATGCGTTTAATGTTCGAAGCAGCCACTCATTATTCAAAATTGGGTTTTTCAGCAACCTCAAAATGGTAGGCGCGTTTGTAATATGCGCCGTCATGCAGATTTCTGTCGTCGCATTCCCGCCGCTGGCCGCTGTATTTAAAACAATCCCGCTCAATATGCCGCAATGGGGCATCGTGATCCTGCTGGCGGTTTTGCCGCTGATCGTTTGCGAGTTGATTAAACGATTCTTTAAAGAAGCATGATGCTTTGGAATAATCCTACAAGTCAGATGCCCATGATCATAACATTAAAACACAGCAGATGATACAATTCCGGTCAGTGATGTAATTGTAAAAAGCCGCAGGGGTGGATTATATATCCACCCCTGCGGCTTTTTCGGTAAAACAGTCACGAGTAAATCTGTAAGCCGAGTTCTGTCGTGCACGGTCATCTATCTTGGACGGACGTTACCGCCCGCCTCCAGCCATTTTTCGGGGTAACGCCGAGCAGACGTATGCCCCCTGTCAATGTTGCATCGGATAGGGTTTACACGGCCGCGCAGTCTCCTGCGCGCCGGTGAGCTCTTACCTCGCCTTTCCACCCTTACCGCGCCAGGCGCGGCGGTACCTTTCTGTTGCACTTTCCCTAGGGTCGCCCCCGGCGGCTGTTAGCCGTTATCCTGCTCTGTGATGCTCGGACTTTCCTCACCGGCAAAGCCGGCGCGACCGCACAATTTACTCGCGGGTCTCATTGTAATATACCTGTGGGCATTTGTCAAGCATACAACTGCTTCGATCATCTCCATCTGAAAAATAAACAAATTACACAGCGATGTTATGCCGGCGAATCGTCAACCGGCAGCCCATAATTTTTAAACAGTTCTTTTGCCCGACGCATTTCGCCTTCTTTCGGCGGCTGTACAGCTTCCAGCATATATGGCAGTTGAAGCTGTTGCCATTTATATTCGCCCATTTTATGAAACGGCAACAGCTCAACCCGCTCAACACAGGAATAGCCCTTCAAAAAAACCGCCAATTGCTCCAGCCGGCCAAAATCCAGCGTATAGCCGGGCACAACCACATGCCGGACCCAGACCGGTTTGTTTTGTTGCTGTCGAAAATCCAGCATCTGCAACACCTGCCGGTTATCCCGGCCTGTCAGTGTTACACACAAATCCGGATCCAGCGCTTTGATATCCAACAGCAGCAAATCAGCCGCGGCTACCGCCGCCTTGCAGTGCTGCAGCGGCACCGCCCCGGAAGTATCGATCGCCACATGCAGTCCATGCTGTTGTAACAGCATGGTCATATGCGCCACAAAATCTGCCTGTAACAACGGCTCGCCACCCGAAAAAGTTACGCCGCCTTTTTTGATAAAATTTTTATAAGCAAGGATCTTTTGCAGCAGCTGTTGTTCGTCTATCTGCTCTCCGCCGGAACAATCCCAGGAATCCGGATTATGACAATACAGGCAGCGCAACAGGCAGCCCTGCATAAACACCACAAACCGTACACCCGGCCCGTCTACCGCGCCAAAAGATTCATAGGAATGAATTCTACCGGTCATTTGATCTCTCCGTTCAAAAAAATCAGCCTCTCGTGTGAAAACGGGAGGCTGATGATTCAAATTATAAAATTCTCTGTAAGCCCGGCTTGCCGGATCAACCGGCCAACCAAACCGCGATAAACAGACAACGCACGGTTTATGACACCATATTGCCGACGGCAACATAGTAATCGCACACCTTTGCAGTTGCCATTTTAACACCGGGCAAACACGCTGAAATGTTTCCTCAAAATGAATGCACTGCGAATAATAACCGCCCTTGCAGTTTATTATACCACGCTTACACCGGATCTGCAAGATAGCCTTTCAGCCGGGCCAGATCCTTATTATTGACGAGATCATCACCGGTAATATCCGCTGCGACGGTTTCTGTCTCGGTGAGCTCATCGATCAGATACGCCTTGCAGCGGGCAAAGTCTTTGTTATTGACATATCCGTCATCGTTGGCATCGCCCAGCGGAACAAACCGCACACCCTGCGCCAAAGCAGCGGTCTCGGCGGTAGAATCTGCATAGCCGTAAACCGTCTGGGTGTTGATTGTGTCTTCAATTACCGTGTCGGCGCCCATATATTTTACCCAGGCGCTGCCATAAGCGCAGGCGTTTGCACTGACCGTCTGCACCGACGCAGGGATGGTCAGCGTCTCCAGCGCGAGACAACGTTCAAACGCATATGCACCAATGGATTCTACACCATCAGGTAACTGGATCTTTGGCAG
>CALWVA010000138.1 GCA_944384875.1 uncultured Clostridia bacterium | reverse complement strand
CAGCGCGACGGCTTTGACGTGACCCAGGCCACCGTTTCCAGAGATATTAAAGAGCTGCGCCTGATCAAAACGACGGACGCATCCGGCGTTTACCGCTATAAGCAGCTGGAGGACGGCCAGGCGGCTGTCCCGAAATTCGCAGGTATTTTCGCCGACAGCGTGATATCGGTGGTTAGCGCAGTCAATGATGTGGTAGTTCGTTGTTATGCCGGGATGGCCAACGCCGCCTGCGCCGCCATCGACAGCATGAAGTTTCCGGAAGTGGTCGGCACATTGGCCGGAGACGATACCATTTTTATTATTGCAAAAAGCGAACAGGCCGCAAAGGCATTGGTGCGCAAACTGGAGCAGATGCAATAACCTGAACAAACAGGCATCAACGGGGAGGCACGGGATATGCTGCAACAGTTACATATTGAAAATATTGCGGTGATTGCCCGGGCAGACGTGACCTTTGACCGGGGCTTTTGCGTATTGACCGGTGAGACCGGCGCAGGCAAATCCATTTTGATCGATTCTATCAATGCGGTTTTGGGCGAGCGCACTTCGCGGGAGCTGATTCGAACCGGCTGCGACAGAGGGTCGGTGACCGCTGTGTTTACCGGCTTGTCACAGCAGTGTGTGGACAAACTCAAAGAGCTGCTGCTGCCGGTGGAGGATCAGCTGGTGATTACCCGGGTGCTGACGTCCGCAAAATCAGCAGGGCAGATCAACGGTGTACCGGCCACGGCGTCGATGATCCGGCAGTTGGCGCCGTATCTGGTGAATATCCACGGACAACACGATTCGCAGGCGCTGCTGAATGCGGATAAGCACTATATTTATATCGACGCGCTGGCAAAAAACAGTGCGCTGCTGGCAGAATATCAGGCGGCGTTCAGCGAAATGCAGGCGGTCCGCCGACAGGTCAAAACGCTGAGCGAGACGATGGAGGAGCGGATTCGGCGGCGTGAATTGCTGCAATTTCAGGTGCAGGAGCTATCGGCGGCTCAGATTCGCCCCGGTGAGCAGGCCGCGCTGCAGCGTCGCAGAACAGAGATCCTATCGGCGCAGCAGATTGCAGACGGCTTGCACGCGGCGCTGGCGGCGCTGGCAGGCGCCGATGATGAGCATGGCGGCGCGCTGGAGCTGTGCGGCGCGGCGGCGGCGCAGCTGGAGCAGATCGCGCCGGTTTCGCAGGCTGCGTCATCGCTGCGGAACATGTTGGGGGATGCCGCCGACCGGCTGGAGGAGGTTAAAGACGGCCTGCAGCAGGCGCTGGACTCTGCGGGATTTGATCCCGGCGAGCTGAAACAGATCGAAGAACGGCTGGACGTATATTACCGGTTTTCAGATAAATATGGACAGACTGAGGAACAGATGCTGCAATATCTGGAGAATGCGCAGCGGGAACTGGAGCAGCTTTCAGTTTCTGAAGAGCAGCTGCAAACGTTGGGACAGACCCTGCAGCAGCGGGTAGAGCAGGTAAAAAAGCTGGGGGCGGCGCTGACCCGGTCCCGACGGCAGGCCGCCGACCGGTTTTGCGCAGATGTGGAGCGACAGCTGCAGTTTCTGGATATGCCGGGGGTGCGGCTGTGTGTGGAAATCGGACAGGCGCCCTATTCCCGTTTAGGGGCAGACCGGGTGGAATTTTTGATTTCCACCAATCCCGGCGAGCCGCCAAAACCGCTGACCAAGATTGCTTCCGGCGGTGAAATGTCGAGAATTATGCTGGCGATCAAAAATGTATTGTCGGCCGACGATCCGGTAGGAACGCTGATCTTCGACGAGATCGACGCCGGAATCAGCGGTCGGGCGGCCAGCAAAGTCGGGCGCAAGCTGAAAGAAACAGCACAGCACCGGCAGGTGATTTGTGTGACCCATCTGGCGCAGATTGCTGCGTTGGCCGATTTGCATTTGTTGATTGAAAAACAACTGGAACAGGAGCGGGCGGTTACAAAAATTACGCCGCTGGACTTTGACGGGCGAAAGCGTGAATTGGCCCGGATCATTGGCTCACAGGTGACACAGGCCAGCCTGCAGGCGGCGGAGGAACTGTTGCGCACGGCGGACTAAAGTGGGGAAAGGAATCGTGTTGTATGCTCTATCAACGAATTGATTTGTGTGCAGGCGGGCGGGTCTATATGAACGCCTGCTTATATCAGCCGTCGGAGGAACTGCCAGCGCTGCAAAAGCGCCCGGCAGTGGTGATTTGTCCGGGCGGCGGCTATCAGATGTGTTCGGACAGAGAGGCTGATCCCATCGCGGCAGCGTATCTGGCGGCGGGCTATCATGTATTTGTGTTATATTATTCATTGGGTGAAGATGCAGCTTATCCCGCGCCGCTGTATGATATATCCCGGGCGCTGGCGTATATCCGCGCCCATGCAGAAGAATGGGGCATTATCGAACACCAGATCGCGGTCTGCGGCTTTTCAGCGGGCGGGCATCTGGCGGCCTGCCTGGGCACGCTGTGGAACCGGCCGGACATTCAGGCGGCGGCCGGCGTGACCGGTGATCAAAACCGGCCGAACGGGTTGATATTGGGTTATCCGGTGATTACCACCGCGTGGATGCTGAAACGCGGCGAAGAAACTTATACACGGATCGCCGGCGCCCTGCGCCCGGAGCAGGCAGAGCAGCTGCTCAACTGCGACCGGAATGTGGGCGCGCATACGCCACCGGCGTTTCTGTTTCATACAGGAGAAGATCAGGTGGTGCCGGTAACTGACAGTTTGCGGTTTGCGTCGGCAATGCAGCAGGCTGGGCGACCGTATGAGCTGCATATTTTCCCGCAGGGCTGGCA
>CALWVA010000137.1 GCA_944384875.1 uncultured Clostridia bacterium | reverse complement strand
TGAAAGCGCATGTGGAGGATATCGACTATCAGGCGGCCGCCCGGTATGAAAAAGAATGCCGACACGACGTGATGTCTCATATCAAGGCCTACGGCGATCAGTGTCCGAAGGCGAAGGGCATCATTCATCTGGGGGCAACCTCCTGTTATGTAGGGGATAATACCGACCTGATTATCATGCGCAAAGGGCTGTTGCTGCTGCGGGACAAGCTGGTGACTGCGATCCGGCTGCTGACGGATTTCGCCCAAAAATATAAGGCGACCCCGACGCTGGCTTTTACCCATTTTCAGCCGGCGCAGCCGACGACGGTGGGCAAACGTGCCACTCTGTGGATTCATGATCTGTGTATGGATCTGGAAGAGCTGGAGTTTGTGCTGGATCATTTGAAAATGCTGGGATCCAAAGGCACCACCGGCACCCAGGCCAGCTTTATGGAACTGTTTGACGGCGATATCAGTAAGGTTCGCAAGGCGGATCAGATGATCGCCGAGAAGATGGGCTTTTCGGCTGTTTACCCTGTATCGGGGCAGACCTATTCTCGCAAGGTAGATTCCAGAGTGTTGAATGTGTTGTCGGCGATTGCGCAGTCGGCTCATAAATTCAGCAATGATATTCGGCTGCTGCAGCATCTGAAAGAGGTGGAGGAGCCGTTTGAAAAAGGGCAGATCGGTTCGTCCGCCATGGCATATAAACGCAATCCGATGCGCAGCGAACGGATCGCGTCGCTGTCCCGTTATGTGTTGACCGACGCGCTGAATCCGGCGATTACCGCTGCGACCCAATGGTTTGAGCGCACGTTGGACGATTCGGCCAATAAACGGATTTCGGTGGCCGAGGCGTTTTTGGCGACAGACGCGATTTTAAATCTGGTGATCAATGTGTCAGACGGACTGGTGGTTTATGAGCAGGTTATTCAACGTCATCTGCTGGAAGAACTGCCGTTTATGGCCACTGAGAATATTTTAATGGATGCGGTGAAGCTGGGCGGCGATCGGCAGGAGCTGCATGAAAAGATCCGGGTGCATTCGATGGCGGCGGCGCGTCAGGTCAAAGAATTTGGCAAACCAAACGACCTGCTGCACCGCATTGCGGATGATCCGGCATTTGGCATGCAGTATGAGGATCTGGTTAAGCTGATGGAACCGAAAAACTTCACCGGCGCCGCAACATTGCAGACCGAGGCGTTTTTAAATGATGTAGTGCAGCCGATTTTACAGACGCATCAGTCGGTAGACACGCTGCCGGAGATCAATGTATAAGAAATTATCATATAAGGGAGATTGCCAAATGGACAAACAGACTGTGATTGTTCTGGATTTCGGCGGACAGTATAACCAGTTGATCGCCCGGCGGGTACGGGAGTGCAACGTTTATTGCGAGGTGCTGCCGTTTCACACGCCCATTGAGCGGATTCGCGCATATAACCCGGTGGGAATCATCTTTACCGGCGGTCCGGCAGATGTGTTTGACGACAACAGCCCCAAGGCTGATCCGGCGATCTTTACGCTGGGCGTACCGGTGCTGGGTATTTGCTATGGGCTGCAATATATGTGCCAGGCTTTTGGCGGCGAGGTATATTCTGCGCCGGTGCGGGAATATGGGAAAACCGGCATCTGGTATGACGCCCGCTGCCCATTGTTTGACGATGTGGAATCTCCCGCGTTTTGCTGGATGAGCCATACTAACCAGGTCAAAACGGTGCCAGAAGGCTTTGAAATCGTGGCGCATACTGCCGATTGCCCGGTGGCTGCAATGCAGGATCCCGTTCGCCGGATGTATGGCGTGCAGTTTCACCCCGAAGTGATGCACACCAAAAATGGCGAGAAAATGTTGCATAATTTTTTATATAAGGTTTGCGGCTGTACCGGCGACTGGACAATGAGCGGCTACGCGCAGGCGCAAGTGGCCGAGATTCGGAAAAAGGTCGGCGACGGCAAAGTGTTGTTGGCGCTGTCTGGCGGGGTGGATTCCTCGGTGGCTGCTGCGCTGCTTTCCAGGGCGGTGGGCGACCAGCTGACCTGCATTTTTGTAGATACCGGTATGATGCGCAAAAATGAAGGCGACGAGGTGCAGGCTGCGTTTGAAGACAGCGGCATGCAGTTTATCCGGGTGAATGCCGAAGCGCGGTTTTTAGAGAAGCTCAAAGGGGTAGACGATCCGGAACGCAAGCGAAAAATTATCGGTGAAGAGTTTATCCGGGTGTTTGAAGCCGAAGCGAAAAAGCTCGGTCGGGTAGATTTTCTGGTGCAGGGCACGATTTATCCGGATATTATCGAGTCCGGTCTGGGTGACGCCGCTGTGATCAAGAGCCATCACAATGTGGGCGGCCTGCCGGATTATGTAGATTTTAAAGAGATTATCGAACCGCTGCGCCTGCTGTTTAAGGATGAAGTCCGGGCGTTGGGCCGTGAACTGGGGCTGCCGGAATATCTGGTGACCCGCCAGCCGTTCCCAGGGCCGGGGCTGGCAATTCGGGTAATCGGCGAGATTACCAAGGAAAAGCTGGAGATCCTGCGGGAGGCTGACGCGGTAGTTCGGGAGGAAATCGCAGGCTGTGATATAGTAGATGCCAACCAGTATTTCGCGGTGTTGACCAATGTGCGCTCAGTGGGCGTGATGGGCGATGCGCGGACCTATGACTATATGGTGGCGGTGCGCGCGGTGTCTACTACCGATTTCATGACCGCTGATTACTGTAAGATCCCTTATGAAACGCTGGATAAGATCTCTTCCCGGCTGGTGAACGAGGTGCAGCATATCAACCGCGTGGTATATGATATTACCTCAAAACCACCCGCGAC
>CALWVA010000136.1 GCA_944384875.1 uncultured Clostridia bacterium | reverse complement strand
CAGACCTTGACCTGCGGATGTTCCTGTGCAAACTGTTCCACTAAAGGCGCGAGCATTTTACACGGGCCACACCAGTCGGCGTAAAAGTCAACCAATACCGGCACATCGGACTTTAACACTTCGGTTTCAAAATTATCGGTCGTTACATGTATAGGCATATTAGCCCCATCCTTTCTTTATAAAGAGTATATATTTACACGGCGGCTGTTACAAGTATCTGCAAAAGCCGCCGGTTTTATCCAATCAGGCGCAAAACCGCTTCGGTGACGAATACGCCGCAGCAGGCGCAGATCGCTACTGTGAGCAGCGAACGTTCAAAAAACGCCAGAACCAGTGCGATGACCAGCCCGGCCGCCGCCGACCAAACGCTGGCGGTAGAGTCGAAAATGGCGGGAATGGTCATGGCCGCCAATACCGCGAAAGGCATATAATATAAAAATGAGCGGATAAAAACATTGTTGATTTTTTTGCGGAACACGACCAGCGGCAGCATCCGCACCAGATAGGTAACGCCGGCCATTACGCCGGTATGCAGCAGCAGAAACAACGGATCCATCACTTAAGCCTCCGTTCTCACTGGGCGCAGTGCTGCGCCCAGTGTCGCAGCGGCAATCGCACACAGAATGATAGCAAACCCGGCGGAGATTTGCTGTAACCCGGGCACCCAGGTAAACAGACACCGCAGCGCCGCCGCGGTCAGAACCACCAGAAAAACCGGGCGGCTCTTTTTCGCAGGCGGTACAATAATTGCAATAAACATCCCATAAATGGCGATTCCCAGCGCCGAAATGATAAAATCCGGCATGATATGACCGGCCAGTGCGCCCAGCAGTGTCCCGGCCGCCCAGCCAAAATAAGGAACCGTGCCCAACCCATACCAGTAACGGGGTCCGATCTGTCCGGATTTGGAGACGGCGACCGCAAAAATCTCATCGGTTATGAAAAAAGCGCCGAGCAGGCGGTGTTTGATGCCAAAGCCCGCAGAAGCCTTTTGCGATATGGAAATCGACATTAACGCATACCGCAGATTGATGACCAGCTGCGTTACCGCGGCTTCGATCAGCGAGCCGCCGGCGGTCATCAGCGTCAGGCCGGCCAACTGCCCGGCCGAGGTCAGATTGGTCATGGAAATCAAAACGGCGATATATGCCGGAATCCCGACAGATGACGCGGTGATCCCAAAAGCGAAAGAAACCGACAAATAACCCAGGCCGATGGGAACCCCGTCCCGCAGCCCGGCGCGGTAGCTGTTGCATAGCTGCATAGAGCAAAGCCCCTCCGGTGGGTAGGATTCAGAAAAACGGTGTTGTTTTACCCGCGCACCCAGTATAGCATAACCGCGAAAAAAGTGCAACCAAAAACTGCACTGCGATCCAGCCGGACATTCGGTATACGCCGGCAGCTTGACCAGATATGATCTAATGCTCGCATCATGCACTTCATTTTTATGTACAGCGGCAACCAGCCACCGCACGCCTACAGAGGTACGGTGGCTGGTTGCCGCAAAGTTTTTTATGGCCGCAGATTATAAAACGCGTCAATGCCGCCGTATTCGGCGTGCGCACCCAGCTGTTGTTCAATCTCGATCAGCCGGTTGTATTTGGCGATGCGCTCGCTTCTTGACAGAGAGCCAGTTTTGATCTGGCCGGCGTTGGTTGCCACAGCGATATCGGCGATGGTGGTGTCTTCGGTCTCGCCGGATCGGTGGGAAATCACGGCCGTATATCCGGCGCGCTTGGCGGTCTCGATGGCGTCCAGCGTTTCGGTGAGCGTGCCGATCTGGTTGAGCTTGATCAGAATCGAATTGGCGCAGTGTTCGGCGATGCCCTGTTTGAGCCGGCGGGTGTTGGTGACAAACAGATCGTCGCCCACAATCTGCACCTTGCCCTGCAACGCTGCCGTCAGTCTGGCGGTGCCGGCAAAATCGTTTTGCTGCAGGCCGTCTTCGATGGACAGAATCGGAAACTGCCTGCACAGCTCTTTCAGCAGCTCGATCATCTGTTCCGCAGACAGCTGCTGATTCTCGCCTTTGAGCAGATACATGCCGCTTTGGTTATCATAAAATTCGCTGGATGCAACGTCCAGCGCAATATAAACGTCGCTGCCCGGTTTATAGCCTGTGTTTTCGATCGACTGCAAAATCAACTCAATCGCTTCCCGGTTTGAGCGCACCGCCGGCGCAAAGCCGCCCTCGTCGCCTACCGCCGTGTTATAGCCTTTTTGTTTTAAAAGCTTTTTCAGCCCATGAAAGATTTCACTGCCCATTCGAACCGCCTCGGCCAGCGAAGACGTGCCTACCGGCACAATCATAAACTCCTGAAAGTCCACGTCATTGTCGGCGTGGACGCCGCCGTTTAAAATATTCATCATCGGCACCGGAAGCTGTCGGGCGCCTACACCGCCGATATACCGCCACAGCGGCTGCTGTAAATAATCCGCCGCCGCCCGGGCGCAGGCCAGCGAAACACCTAAAATTGCATTCGCGCCCAGGCGGCCCTTGTTTTCAGTGCCGTCCAGCCGGATCATCGCGCAGTCTATAGCCGCCTGTTCAAAGACGCTGTAGTTGCCGCACAACAGTTCGGCTAGCTCGCCGTTTACATGGCCTACAGCGGTTTGCACACCTTTGCCACCATACCGGGCGGGGTCGTGATCCCGCAGTTCTACCGCCTCGTGCTCGCCGGTGGAGGCGCCGGATGGCACGCAGGCACAGCCCGCCGCACCGGATCTCGTAATCGCCGTGACCTTTAATGTGGGGTTTCCCCGGGAATCCAGAATTTCGGTGGCGTACAGCTGTTCAAGAATAGGCAATATAGACACATCCTCATCTGTTTTTTGTTAGGATTAACAGTAATTGC
>CALWVA010000135.1 GCA_944384875.1 uncultured Clostridia bacterium | reverse complement strand
AATATCAGCGAATCAATCAAAAAATAAACCGTATAGCTATTTTTTGAATGCATTTGGAAAGTCTAACTAAAGAATAAGAAAAAAATAAAGGAAGTGTAGTTTTGGAAAAAAGCCTTGAGTCGAGTATTGATCTGACAGCGATTTTTAGATTGCTGCTGAAAAAGCTTTGGCTGCTGTTATTGATTGGAGTCATCACCGGTGTCATCGGGTTTGGAGTTAGCGCATTTTTGCTTACGCCCCAATATCAGTCGGTCGCGACGCTGTATGTGGCGAGTTCCCAATCTGATGCGAATGCAGGCAAAACCACGTCGGATATTGCGCTGGCGATCCGCCTGGCCAATTCTTATAAAGAGATCTTTGTCAGCCGCACTGTGCTGCAACAGGTTGAAGCAGATTTTAATGGGAAATATACGACACAGCAGCTTTCCAGTATGGTATCTGTTCAAAGTTCAGATGAAAGCGAGATTTTGACGCTGCAGGTGACCTGCGCCGACCCATCAGATGCACAGAGTATCGCCGAGAAGGTCTTTGATTATGGAACAGACGAGATTATGCGGGTCATTCGAGCCGGCTGGGTGGAATATATCGACGAGCCCAGTTTACCGGAGCGACCGGTTTCCCCCAATGTCATACGGAATACGCTGTTGGCGTTCATCGTTGGGTTTGTGCTTTGTGCAGGTGTGTTGATTGTCCGCGATTTAATCGATGACAAACTGAAAGGGCAGGAAGATCTTGCTGATGCTTTTCCAAATGTGCCGATTGTGGGGCTGATTCCAAAAATGAAAGAAAGACGTGCTTGAAAAACAGCTGTCTCTGGATGAAGATATCGATAATGTGTTCAGGTTTGGAAAGATGCGTCATCGCCGGCCTGTGAGAAAGGAAAGACTACAACAATGAAAAATGCCAAGACAGAGCGTATAAAAGCGCGTCAGAATATTTTAAGTGAAAAAAGCGATTTTAATGTCATAGAGGCCTATAAAGCCGCCCGGACCAATCTGATTTTTACCATTGAGAAAGATACTGATAAAAAAGCGATCGTGTTTACAAGCGTGTTGCCGGGCGACGGCAAAACCACCAGCTGTATCAATCTGGCGGTGACCTTTGCACAGACCGGTTCTAATGTATTGATTATCGACGGCGATATGCGCCGTCCGGCAATTCACCGCTATTTGGGAACGCCCGCTTCACCGGGCCTTTCCGACCGGCTTGGCGGTTTTTCAGATTATGAGGATTGTCTGTATCCCACCAGATATAAAGGGTTGTTTGTGATGCCGGCAGGTGTGATTCCGCCTAATCCGTCTGAACTGGTGCTGTCCGATGAAATGGATCGGACGTTGGCGTTTTTGAGTAATAAATTTGACTATATTTTTGTGGATGCACCGCCGGTAGGGCTGGTAACCGACGCCGCAATTTTGGGCACAAAGACATTGGGCGTAGTATTTGTAGTCAAGCAGGGGGCTACCAGTAAAGGTGCGATTGCCGAGCAGCTCAAGGTGTTAGAGCATAATCAGGCCAAACTTTTGGGATTTTTGCTTAATGAAGCGGTAGACGAGCGGGCGAAAAGCAGATATGATGGCGCCAAATATGGTTATTATTGATATTGACCGATAAAATCTGTGATTTCAGTGGAGCGATAAAACAAATGTATGTTGATTTTCATGCGCACATATTGCCGGGCGCCGATCACGGCAGCCAAAATATAAATATGTCGATGACGCTGCTGCGTGCTGCTGCGTCCGCCGGTGTGGATACGATCGTTGCGACCCCCCATTTTTACCCCTCGAAAGGGGAAAGCGTGGGGGATTTTATTTTGCGCCGGGAACAGGCGTTTGAACAGCTGCGGCAGGCTTTGGAGCAGGCGTCGCCCGATCTGTGCAACATCCGCATTATTCGGGGTGCCGAGGTCATGGTATCCGGAACGTTGTGCGATCTGCCGGGGGTGGAACAATTGTGTATCGAACATACCCGTTATATGCTGATAGAGCGCCGTCCGGAATTGCCGTTGACAAATTCAGAGTGTAATGTTTATCTGCGGCTGCAGTCTGTATACGGTATTACGCCGGTGATTGCGCATATCGATCGGTATGACCCTGCCGCGGTGGAAGAGCTGGCGCAGTTGGAGCTGCCGATGCAGATCAATGCGTCGGGGCTGTGCGGCTTTCCTTCCAGGCGCCGCTGCCGCCGGTGGCTGCAGGCGGGCAATGTCTGCGCATTGGGCAGCGATGTGCATCGCGATCCGAAAGCCTATCGCGATTTTCAGCGGGCAAACCACATTTTAGGCGCTCAGGCGGCGGCGCTTGCGCAATTAGCGCGAGAGATTCTTGCAAACCAAAAGCTCTGGTAACAGATTGTGGTCAGGCTGTTTCTGTTAAGATGGGTTTGGGTCGATGCGCTGTGCACAATAACAGTGATGGGGTTTCACGGTTGCTGCCTGTTTCTGTGCCTGTGGGAATATTTTAGGTATCTGGAAACAAGTAGCCTTAGACAAAATATATAACATCTCTATGCGGCTTTCAAGCCGCTTTTTGATTTTTGAAAGAAGCACAATGTTTGAAAGGCATCGTGATCAAAGGTAAATGGGCATTAAAAATGAATGAATGATTATAGAGATGTGAATTATAAACACATTTATTCGTAAGATTCACCAAAAAATAGAAAAAACAAACAGCGTATTTCACAAAGATTTTTTTAGGTATTGATATATTTTGGATGAACCGCTATAATGAAACAGTAAAAAAGATATTGTGGTCGTGTATTTTTTTTTGAAACGATATAACGGGTGCAATTCGGAGGAGGATATTTTATGAAAAAGGCAATATCTCTTGCGCTGGCATTGACAATGCTGTTGTCGGTGTTTGCGTTGTCGACGGCTGTTGTGTCGGC
>CALWVA010000134.1 GCA_944384875.1 uncultured Clostridia bacterium | reverse complement strand
AGCGCTGCGCCGGTGGCGGTCAGCTTTAAATATTGGACCGATATTCCTGCCGGCTCGAATTTTACGGTGCAGGTTACAGACGGCACAACGCTTTCAGAGGCGCAGACGCTGGTGTTAAGCGATACGCCGGTAGAGGCTACGATTGATTTGACGGCTTATGCCGAAAGCATCGGGGCTGATCTGGATCTTCGTTTTAATACAAACGGGAATCCCTGGACGTTCTTTGTAGACGATATTACTTTTGTTTATGCTTCTGCGGCGGATCAGCCGCAAGATACGACCTGGGCCACCATATATGATTGGGAAGACGCCGGCCAGTTTCAGTATGTCACAAAGGTTGGCAACATGAATAAAGTAGCTACTGCTGATATAGACGGAAATACTTATTTGCAGGTTTATGGAGATTATAATGCTAATAATTTGAATAGCTATGCGAGAATTGCCATGCCTGAGAATTTTTCCAGTATGAATCCAGTAGGTTTACGCATGCAGTATATAGCTGAGAATGCTAACGACAAGGATAACCCTTATTATTTTGGGATCGAAATGGATGACCAGGTATATTGGCAAAAGCAAACCGAAAAGAGAGGCAGCTTTACAGAATATAATTTTGTCGGGCAAACTTTTGCCACTGCAGACAGTTCTGCTTCTGTGACTTTAACTGCGGCAGATGTTAAAAATATAACGGCGATTGTGGCGACTTTTAAATTAACATATGGTAAACACGGAATTGACAACATTGATATGATGGTTTTCAATGCGCCGGCTGAAACGGTAGACGCCGCCTTTGCCGACGGCAGCAAACAGACGTTGGCCATCACCGACGGTCAGGTTACCCTGCCTGCGGCGGATCTGTCAACCGGCAAAGTTTCGCTGGGCTGGTGGGTCGATGGCAAGCTGTATCAAAACGGCGCCACAGTTGCGGCAACCACTGAATCAACGATTGCATCTGCGGTCGTGGGCTTTACCCAGACAGACGGCGGTTCGGTCAGAATGAAAGACCCCACCGGTCTGCGGTTCCAGACCAATGTCAATAAAGCCGACTATGCCTCCATTCAGGATCTGGTCACAGAGCAGGGCGGCGTGCTGGCGCTGACAGACGTCGTTGGTGCGTCTGCGGTAACGGTCGATAATCCGAAATGTATCAAGGTTGTGGATGCAGATAATGCGTTCCATGCGGATTCTACCGATACAGATGGCATCTATTACAGCTCGATCGTCGGTATTCCGGCAGAGAATTATGTAACGAATATCTCGGCGAGAGGTTATATGACTGTTTCCTATGCCGATGGCAGCTCAGCGACAGTGTACACTGCGCTGACAACGGTTCGGAATATTCAGCAGGTTGCACAGCGCTTGCAGCAGGATACCGAATACTATAATTCGCTGCCGCCGGAGCAGAAAGCAATTGTTGACGGCTTTGCGGGCAGCGTAGAATAAAGTTGCCTACTAAACCATAAAACAGGTTGAAAAGGAGGATATCAGATGAAGAAATATGAACAGCCCAAAGTGGAAATAGAGTCGCTGTTGGATGATATTGTAACCGCCAGTGGTGATTATAATTGGGATCTTGGCGAAGGCGGAGATGGGTTTGAGAATCTGCCGAATTCGTAAAACAAAATAGAAATTTGTAAAGGAGACAGCCAATTGGCTGTCTCCTTTATTGTTGTATATCCAAAATAACGCGCTGGGCAACAGATTTCAAAAGACTGATGCCAATATAAAGACATCAAATATTCTATGTGCCATAAAGCATATCTGTTACAGGCGCAAGGCAATACTGTTTGACCGCCAGATCAAATCAATGTGCTGTGTGCGTGTACATTTCAGGGCTTAACCTGTTTGTGAAAAGCCCCCGGTATTGCGCCGAGGGCTTTTGATATCTTTGAAAAATGTGAAAGTTAGCGGTTTTATAACTGCTTTTGTAACTGCGCCAGTTGTCTGATTAGTTGCAGCGCATATTGTTGAAATTCCGGCCGCAGCGACTCAAATATAGATAGAATTTCAGCTGCCTGCGGACTATCGGGTTGATGGTTTTTATATGCATATCCAGTTTCCAATAAAGCGTCGCCGGAAGTATGAAGAATATCGGCAAGCTGCTTTATTTTTGTTACATCTGGTTGTCGTTTACCGGTTTCATAACCGCAATAAGTGCTGTTGGTTATACCCATGGCTTCTGCAATCTGGCGCTGTGTATAGCCCAGGGCCTGCCTTGCCTTTTTTAACTGTTCGGGAAAACTCATGACTTCACCTCGTTTCTGAAACCAACATAACACATAGTTGGCGATACGTCAAGAAAATAAAAAAAGGCCCTTGACATATTGGCGTATTGCTGATAATATAAAGCTATGATTGGCGATTCGCCAATATATGACAAAAAGGGGCTTGCTTTACATGTATCCGAATTTACTTGGACAAAAGGCATATTACCATTTGACAGATGAAGAAATGGGAAAAATTATCGGCGTCAGTCGCGCCGCCTACGGACAAAAAATCCGCAGCGGGAGGTTTTGGCCAAATGAATGTCGCGCATTTTGTGCGTATTTCAACAAGTCGTTTGATTATCTGTTTGCTGTTGAAAACGACCGGCCGCCCACGCAGCATACGGAATAAATGCAGCGCCGGGATATCGGAAAAACGCAAGATGGATTTGTGGTTAAAGAGTAGCTGCTACAGGTCTGTATAAACAGAGATGGTTTTTGTTGAAGAGGTTAAAAACGATAGAAATAAAAGGTGAAAAATAATGAAAATAGAGACGATGGGGGAACACACAATAGATACACAGGTATTGGGGACGACTGCGATGATGATGGAGCCGCAGACGGTATCGGTGCCTGCTTATGTAGAAATAACAGCGCCGCTTTATCAGGAAAAGCCGGTTTATGAATTTTTCAAACGGTGTTTTGATATAGTGGCAGCGGTGGGATTATTGATCGTGGGGCTGTTGCCGTTATTGATTATCGCGCTTTTGGTAAAAGCGAATGACGGCGGGCCGGTATTTTATAAACAGCAGCGTGTTGGGCGGTATGGGCGTGTGTTCGAACTGTATAAGTTCCGGAGCATGCGTCAGAATGCGGATGCATTGCATCAGAGTTTGTCGGCGGAACAGCTGGAGCAGTATAAACGGGA
>CALWVA010000133.1 GCA_944384875.1 uncultured Clostridia bacterium | reverse complement strand
CTTTACCTTATCACAGGTCTCGCCTATTCGCTTCTCTTTTTTTATCTTTTGTCACACATCATTGTAACACCTACAGTCATAAAACACGCAACAAACGAACATTTGTTTGTATTCAACCGCCAGATATGCTACAATATAAAAAGCGGGCTTTGCCGATGCAAAACTGCCAGACGGTTCGCCCGCTTTGAGCTTCAACAAGATTCGGGCGGTGATCTGATGGATGAAAAAATGCAGCTGGTTTTAAATTTTCTGGTATCGAAAAGCGGCGGCCTGCCGCCGACCATTCGGGAAATCTGCGCTGCTACCGGGATTCGCTCAACCTCGACAGTACACAGCGTTTTAAGCCGGCTGCAAAACGCCGGACTAATCGATAAAACCGGGCAAAACGCCCGGGCGCTGCGGGTTACCGGCGCAGAAAACCCGGTATTGATCCCGTTGTATGCCAGTATCGACGCATTTTGCAATCAGACTGTTCAGCGGTATCTGCCGGTGTCCAGAGGCCGCGGGCAGTTTGCCGTCATTGTCCCAAACGGGCTGAAAGACGCGGCTATTCTGCCCGGCGACATTGTTCTTTTCACCCCTGACGGCCCGGCAGCCGACGGTGAGCCGGTTTTAGCACGCTGTGAAAACCAGGTGGTATTTCGCCGCTATTACCAGGAACCTTTCGGCGTGCGGCTGCAATCTGACGATGAGTTTGTATTGCCGATCTATACGGCGCAGGCTACCGTTCTGGGCCGCGCCAAAGCGATATTCCGAGCCCTTTAATCCTGCAGGCCGTCCAACACCCGCACCAACGCTTTGCCCAGCAGTTCGCCTGCATAAATCGCTTCTTCCAGTGTATTCGCTTCACTGCCCATTTCTACTAAAATAGACCCATGATTTAAATCGTGATTATATTTTTTGGATACGAAATACATCGATCTGGCCAATCCCGGATACATGGTTTCGCAAGCCTGCTGTACCCGAATGGCAAACCGAAAATTTTGCTCCCAATCCGGATATTCGGTGACGCTGCCGGAATTACAGCCGGTCGCAATCATGATTTGCGCCGCATTTTTGCCGTCGATGGAAACCGTGGGCTTGAGTTTGGTGCCATCGTCATAGGTTACGGCGTCCCGGTGAATGTCCAACACCACATCGATAGACGGATATTTTTCGAGATAATTTTGAATCGTGGTGCGCGCCCGGGCATAAGAGCCGCTGTAAGCCTCCCGGTCATGCTGGGTGGTATCGTGCACTGTTACAATGCCAGCGGCGTTTAGCTGCTTTGCAATTTCGTCGCCCACCCGCACTACATTTTTGCTATTATCGGTGCTGCGGGTTTCCCAGCTTGCAGAATAGGTTTCGCTGACTTTGGGAAAATAGCATTCCGTAGCATGGGTATGCATAATCAAAACCTGTGGCTGTTTGTTTTTGATTATTTTGATATCCGGGCGAATCAACAGCTGTCTGGCGGCATCTACCGAAACGCCGGTTTTGTTGTTGATATGCAGATTGGGCGCGTTGGTTGCGCCGGTCAGGCCGACCTGTTGTGTCAAAATTTTACCTGCGGCATCAGACGCCGCGGCTACTGCGGTATCACCGTCCGCCGCCGGCTGTGTTGTATCGGTTGCTGCCACGGTTGTATTTGGTTGCTCTGCTTGTGTTTGCGGCTGTATATCCACTTCGGTTTCAACCGGCGCTGCCGCTGTTTGTTTAAATCCAAAAGACGGCAACGCGAAAAAACCGGCCAGCCGGCCGCCTTTATTCATCAGACTCTGTAAAGCCGGTTCAAAAAACTGATGATGTAAAATTACCTGGCTAAACAACAGCATAAACAGCAAAACACAGACCGCTCTTTTTAATTTGCCGCTTTGCTTGTTCATTGCCCTGCTCCTTTGACCGTTCTATATTTATACTTATGATCTATAAAGAGGTGTTAGACCATGAAAAAAGCGCTGATCATCATCGACTGCCAACGGGATTTTATCTGTGGCGCACTGGGCTTTCCAGAAGCCGAACAGGTCGTCTCACGGATCTCAGACAAAGCCGCCCAGGGCGATTGGGCGGATATCTGGCTAACGCTGGATACCCATGACGCCGCCTTCTATTCTTGCTCCAGAGAAGGCCGGCATCTGCCAATCGCACACTGTATCAAAGGCACACCCGGGCATGCGCTGGATCCCCGATTGCAGCCCTTTTCCACACCGGATCATTGCATTGAAAAAAATACCTTTGGTTCCGACCGGCTGCTACACGTGCTGCAAGACGGTGATTACGACGAAGTGCATCTTTGCGGGATCGTGACCGATATATGTGTACTGTCCAACATGGTCATCGCAGCAACAGCGCTGCCAGACGCCCGGATTGTGGTGGATCATTCCTGTGTCGGCTCACCCGACCAGAAGATGCAGCAAATGGCGCTGGATCTGATGGAACATCTGCATGCAGAATTGCTCTAACCACAACCGGGTGCACAGATCACAAACGACGCCTGGCAAACCGCAAGCCTGTCAGGCTATGCCTGTTATTCTGATCAGCATACCACCGGTCACTTACATAGGCAAAATGAAACATTTTTTGACTGCCGCTGCCATACCGCAGCGTTATAGCCAATGCGCATTAGAAAGGATGATTACAGATGTCAGATTCTATTGATCTTATTACCCTTGAACAGATCCTGCCGCTGTTTCCCGCCAGAGATCCGTTGGCCAACAAAGGCAGCTATGGCCGGGCGCTGCTGATTTGCGGCAGCTATGGTATGGCCGGGGCAGCAGCAATCGCCGCTGAAGGGTGTGTTAAAAGCGGCGTTGGGCTTTGCGAAGTGCTGTGCCCGGAATCTATTTATCCGATGCTGGCGCCTATTGTCCGCGAAGCGGTATATACGCCGGTACATGCCTATGATCCGAAAACGATCGGTGATGCGCTGAGCCGGGCAGACGCCGCTGCACTGGGCTGTGGACTGGGTGCGACAGCGCAGACCGCCGGGCTTCTACAACAGGTATTGGAACAGTGCAACGTGCCGCTGGTCATCGACGCAGATGGTCTAAACTGCCTGTCCGCAAACATAGAATGGTTACAGCAGAGCAGCTGCCCGGTCATTTTAACGCCACACCCGGGTGAAATGGCCCGTTTGTGCGGTTGTGATATTCCCACTGTCCAGCAACATCG
>CALWVA010000132.1 GCA_944384875.1 uncultured Clostridia bacterium | reverse complement strand
GCTTTCAGACGGGCCAGATCCTTGTTGTTGATATAGCCGTCGCCGGTTACATCACCCTGTGTGTATGTCGGAGCCGGCGCTTCTTCGATCCAATCTACATACTCTGTATAACCACATGCAGAGCATACACGATTTGCGTTATACTGGCTTTCTTCGTTCGTGATTTCCCACTCGCCGAAAGTGTGTTCGCAAATTTCTCCGCCAATCTCCGGCAGGCCGGAAACTGTTTCGCCATTTTCATCTGTCGTATATCCATAGATATCGCTGATAGCAAAATCAATTACCTGATCACGACCGATGGCCATCATGCCGCAACCCACTTTGATGCTATCAATATATTCCAAACAATCGGCAGCGGTCTTATCGTCAAAATAATATCCAAAGTCTGACGGCAGTTTGGTGATATCTGGATGGTATTCATCGAAAGGTATCTCAATTTTATAGGCATTTCCATCTTTTGTGATTGTCGGACGCGCATTCTGCCGGCATTCAAAAGAGGTATATTCATATTTGATGTTACCGTTTTCGTCATAGTTATATGTGCCATCTTCATTGCGGTCAGGCAAGTATCCAAACAGGCAGAGACCCCACAGTTGATCGGTGTAATTGTTCTCGCCCATCTTCACATAGAATGTCAAACCATCATAACCTTCCAGAAGGCCCGGTTCAATATAAGCAGACGCACACGTATCTTCCCAGCACCAAAATACATTGTTGTCGCCAAAATCAGCAACACCGCTGAACTGAACACCAGATAACGGTGCAAATGCATCTTCGGTAACAGCCATATCTGTACCACCCGAAATCATGCTACGGCTGCAGCCATCCAACACATAATCGGTTCTACTAGTGAAATCTACGAAACAATCATTCTGTGCCGGGGCGGGTGTTGTCATCGCTGTATCCAGCTGCACAGCCTTTACTGCCGAAAAAGCACACTGTAACTGTACCAGGCTGTGAATGCGCCAGGAAGTATTATCAAATTTGATGTTCAAACCTGTGACAGCAGTCATTTCTTCGGGAATAGTGATCAGAACGGTTTTTTCCGGATGTTCCACCGGTGAAACCCAAGCTTGCCCGCTGGTCTCGATCGGCACAGCGTGCCCATCAATATCACGGGTGCCGGAAATGGTAATGATAACATTTGTACCCATACCCATTACTTCGGTTGACTCCTGCAGATAAGCAGGATAACCGTATACTTCGCCTTCATGGTTTATGGAAGCGGCTCCGATGGACATACAGCTTTCCAGATTTACGTCGACCGCTAACTGATAAAGCTGTTTGTCAGCCAAAACAGCCGCCAAAACCTCCTGATCGGCAGACGCCAGATCAAAATCAGCTGTGATCCAACTTTTTTGATCCTGAGCCAGATATTGATTACCGCCATTCATAATTACTTGCGGATTATCATCATCGCTGGTGATCGTCATACCGCCTTCTGCGGTATAGGTGATTTCTTTAATACCGTTTTGGGCGACGTTAGCCTCTTCAGAAAAAGCAAAGACCTCGGTCTCTGTCAAGGCAGAGCTTTGTAGAACTGTTGTTGAAACAAACAACATGGACAACAAGCTCAGAGCCAAGCCAATAGATAACAATCTTCTGAACACTTTCATTCTCCATTTCCTCCCTTAAAATATATAAATCTCTCTTTAGTAAGATATACTGCATAGATTATTGCAGTATATCTAAGAAAAATTTATATTATATGTATTAAGCAAATGATACCATATATTATATGAAATGTCAATAACTCTTTTGCTGTTTCTTATATTTTACCTTCCTCATATTTAAATTTTACAAGCTTAATTTTATAGTTTCATTACCTCTCATAGACAAAAAACCTCTGGCCGGTAAACGCTGGCTTGAACATTACCGGCAGAGGTTTAACCATATTTGGAAAATAAAATCGTCAGCTATTTTTTCAGTCGTAAATCTACTCCTAAAAATTTAAAACATTTATAGCAACCGCAAATTCTCGATACAATTCGAGGCGCATACTGTTGCTCTAATTCCTGCACTGTCAGATTGGTATTTATAATGGTAGGTTTATTATTCAAAATACGGGAATTTATCAGATCGTATAATGTTGAAACTGTAAATGGCGTTGTAAATTCAGCCCCCAGATCATCCAAAATTAACAGATCGCAGTCAAGCATGGTCTGTAAGGAGATTCCGTTTTTTTCTTTCGAGAAATGTTCGTGTTCGATCTGTCCTAATAAATGATTAACCGGCCCATATATTACGCTGTATCCCTTTTGCAAAACAACACGGGCAATTGCCAGTGATAAATGTGTTTTGCCCAATCCGGTATCGCCAAAAAATAACAAACTTTCTGCATGCTCAGTAAAATGCTCTGCATAATCCTTACAATATTGATAAATTTTACTCATAATTTCCTGCGGCGAAACGCCTGACTGCTCTGACCGTTTGGGATAACGGTCCAACGAGAAATTGTCAAACCGCGAATGCTCCAGAGGCGTCGCAGCGTTCAATTGCTCTATCGCAAAGCCGATCGCCATTTTTTTTACGCAAGAACAAAGTTTTCCCTGATCATAGCCGGTATCTGCACATTTATCGCACCAATAAACCGGGTGCAATTTTTTCTGATCGATCTGATTTTGCAATAAATAAGCATTGCGTTGATCCTGTAGCTGTTGGCTCTCAGTAGACAGTTGCTGGATGGCCTGCCGCACCTCGCCTCCAGACAGCATGGCCCGCGTCGCTTGTACCGCCTTATCCGCGATTGCATGTTCTAATCGCGCCAGTTCCGGATGTGCTGCATAAATCGCTTGTTTTTCCTGTTGGGCCTGTAGCTGGACCTGCTCTCGATGTTGGTTGATGCACTGTAACGCTTTTTGAAAATAAATGTTAGAAAAACCCATCACAGCCGCCTCCTAATCGAACTTGTTAAACTGTTGCTCTATCGCATGTAGATCATAAGAGCGAGATCGAGTAGCGCTTTTGGACGGCTTTGTTTCCGCCTGTTCAATCTGGTCGGGCTTGTTGATGCCGTTTTGATGCCATTTCCCAAGTATTTTATCAATATAGGCAAAACTCAATTTCGTCGTCGAATTTACACATCGATCATATGCCTGAACAAGCATATCTTTTGAAAATCCCCATGAATTAATCCATTTATCGCTGTAGGCCAATTCTCGAGCAGTTGCTTTTCGATGTGAGATGCCAAATGCATTTTCACA
>CALWVA010000131.1 GCA_944384875.1 uncultured Clostridia bacterium | reverse complement strand
ACGCCGGTCAACAGGCTTTTTGATATGGTAGCTTTTTAATGCATGAACCGATACAAAGCGCTCTCGGTTACACGTTCACCGCTTCTTGACGCTCCACAACGGATCGCGGTGATTCCGAAGGGAACGAGCAGCATTACGCTGCTACAGCAACTTGTCTGTTGTTGTTTAATTTATAAAGTTGCGGATTTTAAAGCGGTTCCGCCCCGCTACTCGCTGATCATAGTTCACAATCCCCGTCGAAGCCTTTACGCCCCCTTATATAGTTTGCTTACAAGCGGATTTATATTTTACAACAACTAAAATAAAAATACAAGCACATTCTTTTAATTTGCAAAATTTACTGATTCCGTTGCTTGAGCGCACGCGCAATGTCCCGTTTGGAATCCCTGGCAGCCATGGCGTCCCGTTTGTCATATAGCTTTTTGCCTTTGCACAAACCTACCTGTACTTTCACCAATGAGCCTTTAAAATATAGCGAAAGGGGGACAAGCGTTAAGCTGTCTTGCTTGACTTTTCCAAACAGGCGGTCAATCTCTTTTTTATGCATCAACAGTTTCCGTACACGGTAAGGATCGCGGTTAAAAATATTACCTTTTTCATATGGGGAAATATGCATCCCGTTGACAAATAATTCACCGTCTTGAATTCGACACCAGGCGTCTTTTAAGTTGGCGCCTCCGGTTCGCAGCGCTTTGACTTCTGTACCACAAAGCTCTATACCTGCCTCAAAGGAATCCAGCACAAAGTAATCATGATATGCTTTTTTATTTTGTGCGATTGTTTTGGTCGATTTTTTTTCCATGAATGTCACGCTGTTTCCTTTCATGTAATCGTTTCTTTATTTAATTTCGCTTCGTCCTTCAAGCGCTCGCATCAGCGTAACCTCGTCTGCATATTCCAAACTGCCTCCCACGGGAATACCATAGGCCAACCGGGTGACCTTAATCTCAAAGGGCTTGAGCAATTTGGAAATATACATAGCCGTCGCTTCGCCTTCTACCGTTGGATTGGTGGCCATAATTACTTCCTGTACATCGTCATTGGTGACACGGAACAACAGTTCTTTAATCTTCAGCTGATCTGGCGTTATGCCATCGATGGGCGAAATCAAACCATGTAATACATGATAAGTTCCGTTATATTCTTTTGTTCGTTCAAAAGCCATTACATCCTGCGCGCTTTCCACGACACAGATCACTTTTGGATCACGATTTGGGTTCGCGCAGATGGAACAACGCTCGCCGTCAGTCAGCGTCTGACAAACGGAACAATAATGGATCTGTTCTTTAGCGTCCAACATCGTTTTTGTAAAATCCCGCACCTGCTCTATATCCATATTGAGAATATAAAATGCAATACGTTGGGCGGATTTTCTGCCGATGCTGGGCAGGCTTTCAAATTTGTCAATCAGATTTTCTAACGGCGGCACAGTATAACCCATAATAAAATCTTCCTTACATCAGCCCCGGGATATTCAAACCGCCGGTGATCTTTTCCATCTCAGCATCTGAAGTTTCAGTCGCCTGTTTAACTGCGGTATTTACAGCGGTGATAATCAGATCCTCTAACATTTCAGGATCCTCTTTAGCATCTTCAATCAATTCCGGGCTGATGGTTAGTTTTTTCAGTTCATGCTTGCCGTTGACAGTCGCTTGTACCAGCTCGCCGCCGACATTTGCCGTATATTCCCGTTCATCCAGCTCCTGCTGAAGCGTCGTGATATTTTGCTGCATTTGCTGTGCCTGCTTAAGCAGTTCACTTTGACTTTTCGGCTGATATTCTTTCGGTAATCTTGCTTTCATTTAATATGCTCCTTTTTATGTATGCGCTTGCAGATGTCCGCAAGCGCATTATGATTTTAAAGCTCCATAATAATCGGTAAAATCATCGGGCGGCGTTTGGTGCGCTCATATAAAAATTTGGAAAGATCGTCTTTGATCCGCATTTTGACTGCGCTCCAGTCCGCATAACCGCCGCTGTAGGTGCTGTAAACCGCATGATCGATAATTTTACGGGCTTCGTTCATCAGTTCTTCGCTTTCCCGCACATAGATAAACCCACGGGAAATCACATCCGGCCCTGATACGATATCGCCTGATTGTGTATCAATCGTCATCGCGGCGATAATAATACCGTCTTCAGCAAGATGTTTGCGGTCGCGCAGCACAATACTGCCCACATCGCCAACGCCCAAACCGTCTACCAGAACTCTGCCAGATTGTACAACCCCATTTTGACGAATTGAATCCTGTGTTAACTCCACAATTCGGCCATTCTCATTGATTAAAATATTCTTTTTATCCATACCGGTCTGAACAGCCATTTCCGCATGCCGCCGAAGATGCTTCTGTTCGCCATGCACCGGCAAAAAGAACTTTGGATGTACGATAGATAGTAACATCTTTTGTTCCTCCTGGCAGGCATGACCGGACACATGCACGTCATACATCTTTTCATAGATCACCCGTGCGCCCAGCTTCATCAGTTCATTCACCACATTGGAAACCGTTTTCTCGTTGCCGGGAATCGGACTGGCGCTGATGATGATGGTATCGTTTGGTCCAATCGTCACATTGCGATGATCGCCGTGGGCCATCCGGTGCAACGCCGACATGGGTTCTCCCTGGGAGCCGGTGGTGATAATGACCAGCTGCTCCGGCGCATACCGGTTAATGGTTTCGATATCAATCAGAACACCGTCCGGCACCTTTAAATAACCAAGTTCAGTGGCAATCGTAACCACATTGATCATCGACCGCCCAGAGACGGCGACCTTGCGCTTACATCTGACTGCCTCGTCTACAATCTGCTGTATACGGTGGATATTTGAAGAGAAAGTGGCCACCAGAATGCGATTATTCTGAGAACTTTTGAACAACTGCGAGAAAGATTCACCCACGCTGCGCTCACTCATCGTAAATCCAGGACGTTCCGCATTAGTGGAATCAGACAACATCGCCAAAACGCCTTTTTTCCCAATTTCCGCAAAACGGGCCAGATTGATCATCCCACCACTGATAGGCGTCGTATCGATTTTGAAGTCGCCGGTCTGCACCACGATGCCAACCGGTGTTGTGATGGCAAAAGCCACTGCGTCTGGAATAGAATGATTTACATGAATAAACTCCACCAGAAAACGTCCAGCGCGAACAATATCGCCGGGTTTTTGTTCAATCAGCTTTGCTTTACGATCTAATCCGTGTTCTTTGAGTTTCCCGTT
>CALWVA010000130.1 GCA_944384875.1 uncultured Clostridia bacterium | reverse complement strand
TCGATTTCTTCAATACAGTCGTAGATGACGCGATACAGCCGCAAATCTACGCCTTCTTTTTCGGCGCTGTCTTTCGCCACCGGATCGGGTCGGACATTAAAGCCCACGATGATCGCGTTGGAAGCGTTGGCCAGCATCACGTCGGATTCATTGATCGCACCTACGCCGCCATGGATGACCTTGACCCGCACTTCATCGTTTGACAGTTTTTCCAGCGACTGTTTGACCGCTTCCACCGAGCCCTGTACATCCGCTTTTACGATAATATCCAGCTCTTTCATCTCACCTTGGGAAAGCTGGTCAAACAGATTATCCAGCGTGACCTTCTGCACGTGGCTGAACCGTTCTTCTTTGATGGCGGTGCGCCGCTGTTCGACCAGCTCTCTGGCCAGTCGTTCATCGGAAACCGCGTCAAAGGTATCGCCGGCCTCCGGCACATCGTCCAGACCGGTAATTTCCACCGGGACAGAGGGTCCCGCGTTTTCCGCCTTTTCGCCCCGGTCGTTGAGCATGACCCGCACCCGGCCGACGGTGGTACCGGCTACAATGATATCGCCGGTATGCAGCGTGCCGTTTTGCACCAGCAGCGTTGCTACCGGACCGCGCCCTTTATCCAGCCGGGCTTCGATAACGGCGCCCTTGGCTTTTCGGTCGGGGTTGGCGCGCAGTTCCTGCATATCCGCTACCAGCAGCACATTCTCCAGCAGTTTGTCGATATTCATGCCGGTATGCGCCGATACCGGAACACAGATGATATCGCCACCCCATTCCTCCGGAACCAGCTCATGTTCGGTGAGCTGCTGTAAGATGCGTTCGGTGTTGGCGCCGGGTTTATCCATTTTATTGATTGCCACAATAATCTGCACATTGGCGGCTTTGGCGTGGTTGATCGCTTCGATGGTCTGCGGCATGATGCCGTCATCTGCCGCAACAACCAGAATGGCAATATCGGTTACCATGGCGCCCCGCTGGCGCATAGCAGTAAAGGCCGCATGGCCGGGCGTATCCAGAAATGTAATGTTCCGGCCGTTGACTGTGACCCGGTATGCGCCGATATGCTGGGTGATGCCGCCCGCTTCGGTGGCGGTAACGCTGGTTTTGCGGATGCGGTCAAGCAGTGAGGTCTTGCCATGGTCGACGTGACCCATGACCACAACCACCGGATCCCGGGGTTTTAAGTCGGCGTCGGTATCCTCCTGCACATCCATGATCCGTTCCTCAATGGTAACGACCACTTCACGGGTCACCCTTGCGCCCAGCTCGGTGGCGACGATCTCCGCGGTATCATAGTCGATCACCTCGTTGGCAGTCGCCATAACGCCCAACGCCATCAGTTTTTTAATGACCTCTGCCGCCGTCTTTTTCAGCCGTGACGCCAGTTCGCTGACAGTAATTTCGTCGCCGACAGTAATTTCGATGGGTTTGGCCTTGATCCGCTCCAGCTGGATCCGGCGCAGTTTATCCGCCTCAGTCTCCCGTTTGGTGCCTTTACGGCCCTTTTTATACATTTGAGACTTTTGATGAATCTTCTGTTTTTTCTGAACATCGCCGTATTTGGTCGCCGGCGCGATGGTATCGTATTTTTCGTTATATTTATCCAGGTTCACATTGGACGCACGCGTATCGACACGGTGCATCTCCACCGTTTTGACCACCGGCGTCTGGTTGTCTGCTTTCGCTTCGGCTTTGCGAAGCTGCCGCTCCACCGCCTGGGCTGTTTCTTTCTCAGATTTCGGCCTGGCGGGCTGTTTTGCAGCTTTTTTGGAAGCAGCGGTTTTCGCAGGCGGGGTTTTGGTTCCCGGCGCTTTTGTTGCTGGCGTTTCTGTTGCTGCCGGAGTTTTGGCCTTTGCTGTCTGCATGGTCTGCCCACCAGCCGTTCGCTTCGCAGGTGCGGCAGCGTTCGCCTTTTCAGCTTTCGCTGCCGGTTCGGCTTTTACGGAGGAATCTGCCGTCTGCGCAGCGTTTGCTGCCTGTGCGGCTTTCAACTGCGCGGCCAGCGCAGCCTGCTGCGCCAGCATCCGTTCTTTTTCCGACTGCCGCTGTTCGCTGCGCTGCGCACGGGCTTGTTCGCCCGCAGCAAAATAATCGTCAAAGCTTTTGACCTGACGCTGTGTGGTGACCACATCAAAAATATAGTTGAGCTCCTGCTCTTCCAGGGCGGTCATGTTTTTATAAGCGCCCGCGCTGTTATGCGTTTTTAAGATGTCAATAATCTCTTTGGCGCTCATGTTCAGATCTTTGGCGACCTCGTGCACCCGGTATTTGATCATCATCAAATTCAAATCATCCTCTCTGTGCTGTGTGGCGGTTGTTTATATTGATACAGCGTCGCTGTTATAAAGTGAGACAAGCCTGTCGGCAAACCCCGTATCTGTCACGGTGATCACCCCGGTCTTACAGCCGACGGCAGCAGACAGCTGTGCGATGGTATAGGTTGTATCCAATAACCGAACCGGATGTTCGGTCGCGGCAAACCGCAGTTCTTTTTTGGTCTTGTCCGACAGGTCGCAGGCATATACCGCCGCCTGCGCTGTTTCGGCCCGAATCGCGCTTACGGCTTTGTCCAGCCCCAATACGACCCGGTTGGCTTTGCGGGCCATGCCTAAAAGCGATAAAAATTTATCCGCCATGCAGCTCCTCCAGCATCTGTTCATATAATTCATCGGGGATTTTACAGGAAAACGCACGTTCAAATTGTTTGGTTTTGCGCGCGGCGTTGAAACAGTCTTCACGGCGGCAGATGTACGCGCCGCGCCCCGGCTTTTTGCCGGTCAGATCCAGCGAAATCTCGCCTTCCTTGTTTTTGACCACCCGAACCAGCTCGCGTTTGGGCTTCATCTCCCGGCAGCCCAGACATTTGCGGGTGGGAACCTTCTTCTGATACATGCCTGATCCCCCCTTTTGTTTTACAATACGTTGTTTTTGCTGCGTTATTCTTCGTCTTCGCCGTAATAGCCGCTTTCAGGGCGGATATCGATCTTCCAGCCGGTCAGCTTGGCGGCCAGCCGGGCGTTTTGCCCTTTGTTGCCAATAGCCAGTGAAAGCTGATGATCCGGCACCGTGGCCCGGCAGGACTTATCAGCTTCTGACACGATTTCCACGCCGACCACCTTTGCAGGTGAAAGCGCTTCAGACACAAAAGCCGCAATATCGTCGGAATATCGGACAATATCAATCTTTTCGCCGCCCAGCTCCTCGACGATCTTGGCCACTCTCGCACCCTTTGGACCAATGCAGGCGCCGATAGGATCAACGTTTTCATCTTTAGACCAGACAGCCATTTTGGT
>CALWVA010000129.1 GCA_944384875.1 uncultured Clostridia bacterium | reverse complement strand
GACGCTTATGAAAAAGACGACAAATCGATGGACAGTTACCGAAAAAGCCTGATGCAGGATTTTTCGTTTATGTCTTATGCGCCCATTATATTTATTTCAGCAAAGACCGGACAGCGGCTTGACCGTCTGTTTTCGTTGATACAATATGTTTATCAGCAGAATACCATGCGCATTTCCACCGGCCGGCTCAACGATCTGCTGGCCGACGCGACTGCACGGGTGCAGCCGCCGTCTGATAAAGGAAAACGGCTGAAAATTTATTATATGACCCAGGCGTCGGTGCAGCCGCCGACTTTTGTGTTTTTCTGTAATAAGGCGCAGTTATTTCACTTTTCCTATCAGCGTTATCTGGAAAATCAGATTCGCTCCACCTTTGGATTAGAGGGCACGCCGGTGCGGTTTCTGATTCGCGAACGCGGCGAATAATGTTTTGTTGGGGATAAAACGGGGGTTATCTATATGTCTATGCCTTTGGCGATCACGCTGACGACTATTGTTCTGGCTGCAGTGTGTTATTTGCTTGGCAGTGTGAATTTTGCGATTATTTATACCCGTCAATTTGCGCATACTGATGTGCGGGCACATGGCAGCGGCAATGCGGGCATGACCAATGTACTGCGCACGGCGGGTAAGCTGCCGGCCGTTCTGACCTTTGTCTGCGACTTTTTAAAAGGCGCTGTCGCAGTAGCGTTGGGTAGATTTGCTGCATACTACTTGCTGGATCTGCTGACCGGTCACAGCACGTCGCATTTAATTGACCCGCTGTATTTTGCCTATTTGGCCGGATTTTTTTGCCTGATGGGTCATATATATCCGCTGTTTTTCTCTTTTAAAGGCGGCAAAGGTGTTGCATCCATGGCGGGGATCATGCTGGTGATCGACTGGCGTGTGCTATTGATTGCGCTGGGGATGTTTATTCTGGTCATGGTGTTAAGCAGAATTGTGTCATTATCTTCGATTTTTGCGGCGCTGACGCTGCCGATTTCCACCTTTTTGTTGTATCACGGCGGCCAATATACATTTTCGCTGCTGGGAATGCCCCAGCGGGTAGTGATTACCCTGTTTTCGGTGTTTCTTACTGTGTTGGTGGTGATCAAACATATTCCCAATATTAAGCGGTTGTTAAAAGGTGAAGAAAAGAAGATTTTTTCAAAAAAGAAGTCGTGATGGATGATCGACGGCCAGTGGAGTATTGTATGAAAGGCGGGCGTTGTTATGCGTATTTCCATATTGGGTTCCGGCGGCTGGGGAACGGCGCTGTCGGTGTTGTCTGACAGCTGCGGACATACCACCGTGTTATGGGGCGCCTTTGCCGATGAGATCGCCGCCATTGAAAAAAACCGGGTCAATCCGCTGTTAGCGGGTATTGCGATCCCGAAAACGGTGCGGCTGACCGCCGATTTATGTCAATTACGTGACAGCGCCATCTATATTATTGCAACGCCATCTTTTGCCGTGCGGGAAACGGCCGGTAAACTGCGGGCGCATATCGCACCGCAGGCAGTGGTGGTCAGTGTGGCAAAGGGCTTTGAAAAAGGCAGTCTGAAGCGCTTTTCACAGGTGATTGCAGAGGAATTACCGGAACATCCGGTGGTGATTTTATCCGGTCCGTCTCATGCGGAAGAGGTGGGGCGGCAGCTGCCGACCTCGGTGGTGGCGGCCAGCGTCAATTTGGCTGCCGCGCAACTGGTGCAGAATGCGTTGAGCAACGAAAATTTCCGGATTTATACCAATGACGATGTGGCAGGCGTAGAGATCGGTGCGGCGCTGAAAAATATCATCGCGATGGCGGCAGGTGTGTGCGACGGTATGGGGTTGGGAGATAATACAATTGCGGCATTGATTACCCGGGGGATCAACGAGATTGCCGCGCTGGGCGTTCGAATGGGCGCTCGGCGGGATACATTTGCGGGTCTGAGCGGAATCGGTGATCTGATTGTGACCTGTACCTCCAGGCATAGCCGCAATCGCCGGTTTGGAAAAGCGCTGGGCAGCGGCGTGCCGGTACAGCAGGCGCTGGAATCGGTGGGAATGACGGTAGAAAGTTATTATGCTACCGCCTGTGCCAAAAAACTGGCCGATCAGTATCAGGTGGAAATGCCGATCGTAGAGGAATGTTATAATATGCTATATTGCGGCGGCGATGCGAAAGCTTCGATTAAGAAGCTGATGAACCGGAGTAAGAAAAGTGAAATGGCCCATAATTGGGAGGTTCAGTGAAATATCCGGAGACGCTATGATTTCTGTCGCATAAAAGAGTTGAAATTTGTCGGGGTTTCGGTTATAATAAAGAACAGTTTTGGCCGGAAAGAATCTGGTTTTTTCGATGGTTGCCTATTGCATACGCTTTGAGAGGCTTTAGCAGCTTTATATAATTTCCGCAAAACAGTTAAATTACCGCGGCGTTAAAAATAAATGAATGCGCGGCGGCGGAACGGAGTTTAAAATGAAAGTTGTTCAAAAAATATTAGCCGCGCTATTGATCGCGGCTGTCATGGGCTGCTGGATGGGCGTTGTAACATTGGCGGATCCTGTCGATGAGACCGACCAGGCGCCTACACAGCCATATACTTCCTCCGGGACAACGACACATCCGCAGGAGTCCGAAGAGACCACCCAGACTTCCAGGAGAACGACAACATCAACCACCAGTTATGATGACGATGATTCTGATAATGATTATACGGAGTATTATTATGAAGAGCCGTCAGAAGAACCCATGGTGACGCAACCGCCGCAGCAGATAGAAGATGAGGAAGACGATGATTCACAGACCAAAACCACGCGGGCGACAGGGGCGGCAACCGATACCGAGCCGGTTACCACAGAAAAAAAGATTATCAACGATTATGGTGAAAAATATGATTGGCTGAAATGGCTGTGCTATATTGTAGCGCCGTTGAGTCTGATTGCCTTGATCGTCGTGAATGTAGCGATGCATAAGCAGTCTGGGGCAGTTTCCGGAAGCAAAAGTCGCCACACTGGGACGACTGTTCGCCGGCCGAAAAATAACCGTCGCAGAAAATAAAAACAGGGAAAAATCCGGTATGTCACCTGACATACCGGATTTTTGCTACTGTTGCAGAAACCGTAGCCCGTCTCAAAAGTTGTCGTTTTCGTAGACGATTTATACATCGGTTGACGAAACTTTCTCGACAGCCGGTGTTTGAGACGGTTCAGGGGAAGATGCCGGCGCGTCGGATAACGGAATATGGACAGCCGGCTGCAGGGAAATACTGCGGGCGACGTCCACAATCCGGTCGTTCAGTCGCAGGTGCTCGGACTTGACCAGCATAAAGCGTTT
>CALWVA010000128.1 GCA_944384875.1 uncultured Clostridia bacterium | reverse complement strand
AAATATCATATTCCTGTCGTCAGATGTGAGGATTTTGGGCATGGGCTAAACAACGCAATTTTGCCAATAGGGGTCGCGGCAAGACTGGATACAGACGCAGATGTATTTGCGTTACTGGAAAGCGGTGTCTGCGATTGATACAAGATGCGTCACCATAGTGTATAGCGTCAGGTCAACTCTCACCGCCAAAATCGCAAAAATATTTTTTACGTGTCGGAGCGAAATTTGTTTTGCTCCGACATATTGATACAAAAAACACAAGGCGACCTGCAGAATAAAGGCTGCAGGCCGTCAGTTTATGTCGCATGTTCAGTTTTCTATCCTATGGGCAACTATTTCGTTCCATACAGCCGGTCGCCGGCGTCTCCAACGCCGGGGACGATCATACCTGTATCGGTTAGCCCTGTATCCAACGCGGCCAGGTACACTTCAACTTCCGGATGTGCTTTTGTAAACAGAGTCAAGCCCTCCGGAGATGCGACCAGGCAAATCAGTCGGATGCTGCGTGGATTATATTGCTTGACTCGGTTGACAGCATAGCTGGTGGAGTGGCCGGTAGCCAGCAGCGGATCCAACACAAAGACGTCGCGCTGGGAAATATCCTCCGGCATTTTACAGTAATATTCAACGGGCTGACCGGTCTGTTCATCCCGGTAAACGCCGATATGGCCGATCTTGGCAGCAGGAACCAGGTTTTGCAGTCCTTCTACCATCTGCAGCCCGGCGCGCAACACCGGCACCAGCGCCAACTTGCTGCCGCGCACCGACTTTGATCGGGCGGTAGCGACCGGTGTGGTGATTTCAATCTCGCGCAGCGTGATCTTTTTTGTGGCCTCGTAACCGAGCAGCACGGTGATTTCGGCGACCAGTTCACGAAACGCTTTGGCCCCGGTTTCAGCATCTCGCAGCATGGTCAGCTTATGCTGCACCAACGGATGGTCGCTGATAAAAACGTTGTTCATTATACGTTCTCCTTTGCATTTTCGATTCGGTGCACTTTGTCTATCCGGGTCTGGTGGCGACCGCCTTCAAAGGGGGTGTTCAGGAATAAGTCGACCAGTTCCAGGGCGAAAGCATCGCCCAGCACCCGTCCGCCCAAACACAGGATATTGGCGTCATTGTGCAGCCGGGTGTATTTTGCTGAAAAATGATCCGAGCAGACCGCGGCCCGGATCCCGTGGACTTTATTTGCGGCCATGGACATACCGATTCCGGTTCCGCAGATCAGAATGCCTTTGTCACATTCGCCTGCGGCAACAGCTGTCGCAACGGGATAAGCAATATCAGGATAATCTACCGATTGGCAATCAAAGGTGCCAAAATTTTTATAGGCAACACCGGTTTCATCCAGATGTTCCATCACTTTTTGCAGTAATTCATAGCCGCCGTGGTCACAACCTAATGCAATCATTATAACAGATCCTTTCTTTATTTGGAGTCAACTTGCTTTTTTAACAGTTCCCGCTGCGCCTGTGGAAGCCGCAAATACACCGGCTGCAGCGCCGCGGGGTTACAGGCCTGTTTGGCATATAAAATGCCCAATTGCGCCACCGCGGCTCCGGAAATATATTGTCGGTCACCTTCTGCTGCTTGTATTGCCGGCAAAAGGGATTGGAAACTTTGATAACATAATTGTGTGCCGTCGCCTACCAGCAGCACCGGCAAGGATTGCGCAGCCAGTTGCTGCTGCAATTGTGTGAGCGGCAGCGCCCGGTCAGGGCAGAGCCGTGTGATGGTTTGACCGTCGCTGGTAAACAGCGCATTATACACCTGTCCGCACCGGGCGTCCATCACCGGACATAACAGCCCTTTAAAGCCTCGCACTCCATAAGCTGCGGCCTCCAGCGAAGAGATGCCGATACAGGGCGTATGCCGTACCGCCGCGATCCCTTTGACAGTGGCCAGGCCGATGCGCAAGCCCGTAAAAGAGCCGGGACCGTTGACGACGGCGATGAGATCGATTAAGCCGACAGATCGATCTGCCTGTCGCAATGTATCTGCAAGCAGCGGCAACAGTGTTTGAGAGTGCGTCAGGCCATTGTGAATCAATCCCTGCGCCAGCACCACGCCATCCTCTAAGACTGCACAGCTGCCGCTGACTGAGGAGCTGTCGATTCCCAAAACGATCATATTGACAACCCCCTTATTTCAAAAACGCGCTGATCGGGCTGTTCGCCCATATATATTCGAATCTGAATGCAGCCTTCCGGCAGCGCGTTTTCAATATTTTCACTCCATTCACAGGCGACGACACCGCCTGCGTCGCAATATTCAAAGAAGCCGGTAGAATATAGTTCGTCAAAGGTTTGAATCCGATACATATCAAAATGGAACAGATCCAGCCGGCCGCCCCTGTATTCGTGCACAATGGCGAATGTAGGGGAGCTGACTTCTCCGGTATAACCCAATGCATTGGCCAGCGCGCTGACAAACGCAGTTTTTCCCGCGCCCATGCCGCCGTACAGCGCCAGTACTTCACCGCCGTGCAATCGTTCGGCAACAGCGTGGGCAATTGAGGAAGTATCCATTAAATTATGGCTGATAAATTGTTTCATAAGCTCCTGAAAGATTCCTTTAAACCCCAGATTGAACCCACCCGGTTTTTTGAAGCTCTGTAATGGTTGCCGGTTATTTACTGGTTGGGTTTGTGTGTGAAATAGTTTGTGACAATCATCAAAACGACAGTATGCGCCGGTTTTGATATGATTAAACGTCGCGTAAATATAACTGGCGTTTATTGCGGTTTTTATATACGCTCAGCACCAGACCGACGCCCAGATACAGACAGATTAACGAGGTGCCGCCTGCAGAAAAGAACGGAAGCGTAACGCCGATGACCGGTAGCAGCGCCAGGCACATACCTAAATTAATGATGATCTGTGAGGTGAACATTCCAAATACGCCGGCACATATTATTGAGCCCTGTCGGTCGTGCACCAGTGTGCTTACCCGGATGATGCGTATGACAATCGCCAACAGCAGCGCACAGATCACCAGACAGCCGATCATACCCAGTTCTTCACCGGCCACCGAAAAAATAAAATCGTTATAGGCCTTGGGAACGCTGCCCGACTGGGTTTTTGGTCCGTTTAAATAACCGTAACCGGTAATGCCGCCGGAGCCGATTGCCCGTAAAGCCTGCAGCTGTTGATACCCTCGGCCCAGCGGTTCAGATTCCAGATTCAGAATAATGGTAAACCGCTCCCGCTGGTACTCGCTCAGTCCGAAAAACCAGATCAGCGGAGAAGCGGCGGCGATCAATACGCCGCTGATAGCAAAATATCGAAGTTTGACGCCGGCGGCAAACAGCATCGCGAGAAAAAC
>CALWVA010000127.1 GCA_944384875.1 uncultured Clostridia bacterium | reverse complement strand
ATCAACAACAAGGATCTGGCCCGTCTGAAAGCTTATCTGGCGGATGATACGGTTGAAATGGTTGTTGAAGCCGCCGACGTGGCTGGTTCAAACGGTGTGCTGGATGGTTATATCAACAACAAAGACTACGCGCGGATCAAACGGTATTGTGCTGATCCGGAAGGCGTCCAGTTTGACAAATAATTTAAACAGCCAATAACACTAGTCCCCGGAATCAAATGATTCCGGGGACTGTTTCTATTTTATTGCAAGGCATTTTAAACATAAACACCGATCGTCTCAAATAAAAACAGATGCATCACATGTGCATACACGTCTGTTTTAGAATTATTTCCAGAAAACCGCAATGTGAAAACACACGACTTTTTCATTTTCAAAACATTTATCGCGGCTCTTTGATCGAGCCACGCTTGTCTGCAAAACTGATCTGCAGGTTTTATGTTGCCACAATCGGCGGAATATGTTACAATACAAAATAGCTTTGATTTGGCTGAAACAAACTATAATCGTATATTTTATTCATATTCGATATTTCTTTTATACAATATACGGATATACCACAGTCAAGGCCAAATTTCTGATTCTGCGAGCGTTACACCATTACGGCAGAAAATCTACAGCGATGATAAAACAGTCTCTTAGTTTCCTGATCCACAAAAGTTTTTCAGAATGCTGTGCAAAACGGTCCCGCATGCTGTGTCAAACGCTTTGCATATTGCATATCGCATCATACAAGGACGGTCATTGCGCCTATGGAACAACCCTTTCATACAGATCCAAAAACCGGTCTGACCACAGAACAGGTACGCGCCCGCGTCGAAAACGGGCAATGCAATATCGAGGTTGCGCCGCCGGATAAAAGCATCCGGCAAATCATCTGTTCCAATCTGTTTACCTATTTCAACCTGATTTTCGCCGTTTTGGCACTGTGTGCATTGGCGGTGCAGTCTTACCGCAGCCTGACCTTTCTGCCCGTCGCCGTGCTGAATCTTCTGATCGGCATTATCCAGGAGATCCGCTCTAAAAAAGTATTGGATAAGCTGACCATGCTGAACGCACCCAGAGCCCGTGTTTTACGGGACGGCGTAGAACAAACGGTGGACGCGCAGCAGCTGGTATTGGACGATGTGGTCATTTTTGGTGCCGGTAACCAGATCTGTGCTGACGGCACCGTGCTGCAAGGACAGGTGCAGGTCAACGAATCGCTGCTGACCGGCGAGGCAGACGAAATTAGCAAACGGCCCGGGGATACACTGCTCTCCGGCAGCTTTATCGTTTCAGGAAGTTGTAAAGCGCAGCTTACTGCAGTGGGCGCCGACTCGTATATTTCCAAGCTGACGCTTCAGGCCAAAGCCTCTAAAAATATGAACCAATCTGAAATGATCCGATCTTTAAACAAACTGATCAAAATCGTCGGCATTCTGATCATCCCGCTGGGCATCGCACTGATATTGCAGCAATGGCTGATTCTGGGGAATTCCTTTCAACAGAGCGTGGTGGCCATGATCGCCGCGCTGATCGGCATGATCCCAGAAGGGCTGTATCTGCTGGCCAGTGTCGCGCTGGCGCTCAGCGCCATCCGTCTGGCAAAATCCAAGGTATTGGTTCATGAAATGAACTGCATTGAGACGCTGGCGCGGGTCAATGTGTTATGTGTAGACAAAACCGGCACCATTACCGAGCCGGATATGCGGGTAAAGGCGGCCGTTCCGCTGGACGGATTCACTGGCGATCTGAAGCTGCTGATCGGAAATTTTGCCAGCGTAATGGCCGGAGATAATGCCACGATCAACGCTGTAAAAGCCTATTTTACCAAAACCGACGGTCAATTGGCCCATTCTTTTACCTCGTTTTCTTCGGAATATAAATACAGTTCGGCGACCTTTTCCGACGGCTGCTACCTGCTGGGTGCGCCGGAGTTCGTTTTGCGCACCCAGTATGCGCAATATCAAGCCCGCATTGAGGATTATGCAAAAACCGGCTGCCGCGTTTTGCTGTTTGGCCGGTATGATGGCATCGCAAACGGCCGGGCGCTGACTGGGCATGTTACACCGCTGGGGCTGGTATTGCTGGAAAATCCGATCCGGCAACATGCCGCCGAAACTTTTGGCTATTTTGCCCGGCAAGGTGTGGAAATCAAAGTGCTTTCAGGCGACAGCCCGCTAACTGTTTCCCAGGTTGCCAGCCAAGCCGGCATTCATGGTGCCGAACGGTATATCGACGCTTCAACACTGCAAACCGACGCGCAGATGCGGCAGGCCGCCGCTGCATATACAGTGTTTGGCCGGGTCACCCCGGAACAGAAGCGGCAGCTAATTCGCATTTTGCAACAACAGGGCAACACAGTGGCTATGACCGGAGACGGCGTGAACGATGTATTGGCGCTGAAAGACGCCGACTGTGGCATCGCCATGGCCTCCGGCAGCGACGCCGCCGCGCACAGTGCCCAACTGGTGTTGCTGGATTCAGATTTTTCCCGGATGCCCGCGGTCGTATATGAAGGCCGCCGGGTCGTTAACAACATCCAACGCTCGGCCAGCCTGTTTTTAGTCAAAAATATTTTTTCTTTTATCATGGCGCTGTTTTCAATTTTTATGATGTATACCTATCCGCTGACGCCGGCGCAAATGTCGCTGATCAGCGGCCTGACCATCGGGGTCCCCGCGTTTTTGCTGGCGCTGGAGCCCAATAAAAACATCATTCAAGGGCGGTTTTTATTCAACGTCATCCGCAAAGCGCTTCCGGCCGGCCTGTCAGACGTGATTCTGGTGGGCGCGCTGGTTATTGCCGGCGACCTGCTGCACATTCCAGCAGCACAAATCACCACTGCCGCCACTGTGTTGCTGTCTGTTGTCGGTATGCTGATCATCTACCTGATCAGCCGCCCCATGAACTGGATGCGCTGGACGATCATCGGCGTCATGTGCGCGGCCATCGTTTTCAGCCTGATTGTACTGCATAGTCTGTTTGAGACTGTTCCGTTATCCTGGACCTGTTCCATAGTCGTTGCAATCCTGTCCGCGACCGCCATCCCGCTGATTCTGCTACTGCGACGGGTTATCGACTGGATCTACGCCCATCTGCCGCGCCGCCTGCGAGATGGCCGGCGCAATCCGACCCGTTAAAACCCGAGACCTTTCCCCGGTCTGTTCCCCTTTTCCTGCGCTGTTCCCCTTGCCCTGGGCAATTTCTCTTTCTCTGTCTGCTTCCCATGCCAGATCTTCTCTTCGCGGGTTTTTTGCGGTTTCTCTGTCACCGTTTTTCCCGCCTGCCCCTTTACCTGTTTCCCGACACCAGCAGCATATTTTGTTGAAAATCTCATTCTTTCTTTCAACGCATTTCACTTTTGTAGGTTTGTCAATGATGTGTTACAGATTTGGAAAAGAGAATAAGACCTGTTTTGGGGAACGCCAGTTGAG
>CALWVA010000126.1 GCA_944384875.1 uncultured Clostridia bacterium | reverse complement strand
CGTATCAGCGGCGACATGACGACCCAAGTCACCGGCGCTGCTGTTTTTACCGTTGAATACAACGGGAAATGGTATATCAGTGACATCCTGATATAATACTGCAATACAACCAAAACAATATAATCAGGGATTCTACGCGTTTAAAAACTGATACATATCAAACCTTGCCAAAATTCAATATTAAAACGGCGGGAAGAACAATATTGTTCTTCCCGCCGTTTTGATATTCTGTTATTCCACCAACGCCACGATCGCATGCGCCGTTGTTTCGATAGATCCGCCGCCGCAATGAACCGTATAATCCGCATACCGCTCATACAGCGCAGCCCGCTCCCGATACATGTCGTCCAACGTATATCCATCCTTCAATAAAATACCCCTGGTTTTCAGATTGGAAATCCGTCTTTTCATTTCCTGCAAACTGATTTCCAGATAAATGATCTTACCAAGCCCCCGCAGATGCTGCATCGCCGCGTCAGAATATACCACGCTGCCGCCGGTGGCGATCACGCTGTTATCTGTCTGCAATTCGCAAACATACCGCTGCTCACACGCTGCAAAATACGCGTTTCCCTTTGTGTTGATAATCTGCTGCAGCTTCATTCCCTCATGCTGCTGGATGATCAGATCAGTATCTACAAATTTTTTGCAAAGCAGCTTGGCCGTCAGAATCCCACAGGTGCTTTTGCCGCTGCCGGGCATTCCGATCAAAATCACATTATCCATGTTTATCACCGGATTTATTATAGCCCATTTTCCCACCGGTTGCAATAAAAAATCCCGCAACGCCTATACATCGGCGGCCGGTTGCCGCGCGTCCCGCACCAACATCCCGTCCCGAATCTCCAAAACCCGCCGGCACTGCTGTGCAATTTCCATATTGTGCGTCACAATTACAACTGTCAGTCCCTGCCGGCTGAGCTGTTGCAGGACCTGCATGATTTCCCCGGAGGTTTTGCTGTCCAAGGCGCCGGTAGGCTCGTCGGCAAATAAATATTTGGGCTGCGTCACCAGCGCCCGGGCAATTGCGACGCGCTGCATCTGCCCGCCTGAAAGCTGATTGACCCGCTTTTTTGCCAACGGCGCGATATGCAGCGTCTCCAGTGTCTGCATTACCCGCCGCTTTTTCTCTTTACCGCCGCCTCTGGAAAAATACAACGGCAGCAAAACATTTTCAAAAACTGTTTCGGTATCCAGCAATGCGAAATGCTGCAAAACGATGGATGTGACCGTATTCCGGACGCTGGCCAGCCTTCGGTCCCCCATTTTACTGATATTGAGCTGGTCCAGACGAACCGTTCCGGAAGTTGCCCGGTCGATACCGGCTAAAATATGTAACAGCGTCGATTTTCCCGCCCCAGACGGTCCGGTCACTGCCACCAGTTCTCCATCTGCAATCGTTGCATTAAAATCCACCAGTGCCGTACACTGTGTCTGTCTGGACACAACATAAACCTTATGCAAATGTTCAATCGTAATCATATATTCTCCTCTTTGCTTACAGCAATGCTCACGCCGCCCGTCGGAACGTTTCCAGCGGCGCATGTTTTTTTAAAATAACCATGGGTATAACGGCAGTCGCCATAATCAAAATACACAGCGCGACAATGCTTATAATCGACAACCACTCAAAACGCGGAGCCAAACGCTGGGTAAACAGAAAATAAGAAGCCAACCGGAACGGCAGTAATGCAAAAAATGTTAGCAATGCAATGTAACACGCCGCGATCCCAACACATGACCGGCGGGTCCCGCCTACAAGACATAATACGGCAAACAGCTTTCGATGCCGAACGACGGACAGCGCCACACAACCGATCAACCCCAACAGCGATAACACCAGCATAAACACAAAAAACGGTAAAATCGCCTGCATAATGGTGTTTGCATCCCGCACACCAAATTCCCTGATATCCGCAAAGCTGTTTGGATATCCATATTCTTTTAAAATCTGCTTTGCCTGCTGCACAAAATCATCAGAATCCGATAAAAACAACCGATTGCCGCTTACAGAAGCATGCGTATCATAAAAATCCGCAACCGCATCACTGGTCACAATCGAAAGAAACCGGTCTGTGCCAGGCTGCATCACCAGATTGGTTCCAGGTTCCGAGCCGCCGGATTCAAATGAAAACACAAAGGGCTGTTCTAAAACACCAATCACCTCATAATACATACCCGCAATCCCCGCATCAAACCGATCTCCCGGCGTATAAGCGCCGCTGCCCGCCACAACCGGAATAGCAGCCGGATCCTGCTGCCGATAATCCGAAAACCAGATTCCTTCAGACAGTGGCGGCTTATAATAATCGGCAAATATCGGCGAATAAAAGCAGATGGTTTTTCTGTCCATAGGGTCGCTGAAATTCGGATGATAAACCCCGCCGGTAGCAACCTCTATCCCATCATCCAACGCCTGTACCTGCTCAAACAGCGTATCCGGGAATCGCTCCATCAGCGACAAAAAATAAACGCCATGCACCCTCGATAACGGTTCATAAGCCGAAACCGTTTTATATTGATCCGCCGTATAGCTGATCATTCCCTGCAGCAGCGCAAACGTCACGGCCAGTTGTATGATTACCAATACATTCATCGCCAGCCGGCTGCACAGCAGATGATAGCCAAATTTTATATATTTTTTCATACTACGCCTCCGTCTATGCAGCTATTCCATCGCCTGTTTCATATCAATCTTCCGGACGCTTCTGATCAAAAACGGGAAAAATACCAGAAATACCGTCGCTATATAAAGCAGCAGTACATATACATACTGTACATATCCCAAAACATATGTATAATTACCGTTGGTGGTAAACTGCAGCAGATCATTCATAAAGAAATGGCTGCAAATGCCGGCAATCCCATAGGCTATACCGGACAGTAACAGAATCTCCGTGAAAAACAGAACCATACACTGCCACCTTCTGGCGCCGCAGATCCGCATAATCTGCATCTGCCGTTCCCGAGCCTGCAGCAGATACTGATATAAAAATGTAACGTTGAGCAACGACAATATAAACAGCGCTGCAAACAATAGCTGCATCGTAGCGGACTCCTTGGCAGACACCGACGGCTGATAGGGCGGCTCGATCACAAGACCGCTAAACTGTTCTGAAAGAATCTGCTGCATCTGTTCAATCTGCGAAGCAGCCGGAATCTGTTTTAAAAACAGCTCAATTCGCTCAACAGACAGCGCCCGCGCCAACACCGGATCATAAATCAAACGGTTTTCATAGTCTGACGACAGACCGATCACCGTATAGACATCCCCCAACACCTGCATCTGATCGCCGGGGAGCGTGCTGCGGTTGGTGGTCAAGCCGGCTACAATCTTTTTTTCTCTGTTTTCAAATTCCTCCCGCGTAAAAAAGCGCCCGGTGACTACCTCCAGCGGCGCATACATATATTCCAGTCTGTACGGCGGCTTATTGCCGGTCTCTGTCTCCTGCTGAACGGTAACCAACTCAACAGTCTCCAGCGGCTGTATCCCGTTGATCTG
>CALWVA010000125.1 GCA_944384875.1 uncultured Clostridia bacterium | reverse complement strand
TATCAAATACCTGCGACGGTGCTTTCTCGATGCCAGCGTTATGATTTTAACCGGATCTCGGCCGATGTGATCACCCAACGGCTGGCGTTTGTTGCAGAGCGTGAAAAATTACGGTTGGATGACGCAGCGACGCAATTGATTGCCAAGCTGTCGGATGGCGGCCTGCGGGACGCGCTTTCGCTGTTGGATTTGTGTGCATCCAGTAATGCGGAAATTACCGCACAATTGGTGGCGCAGTGCGCCGGCCTGGCCGGATCGGAACATTTGTTCACATTGTCTGCGGCGGTGGCGGCGGGTGACGCCGCCACGGTTTTAACAGAGATTGACCGGTTGTATCATGCGTCTTGTGATATGGAACGGCTTTGTGGAGAGCTGATCGCCCATTACCGAAATCTTTTGGTTTGTAAAGCAGTCAAACAACCGGAGACGCTGGTTCATACAACCAAAGAGGAATTAGAAAAATTGCAGCAGCGGGCGGACGCGATTCGTTTTGAGCATATTTTATATGCTGTGGATCAGTTGCAGCAGTGTATGCAACTCATGAAGCGTGGTAAGAACCAGCGGATTGCTATGGAAACGGCGATGATCCGGCTGTGTATGCCGGCGTTGGATACTTCTGTTGCCGCACTGGCAGATCGTATTGCAAAATTGGAGGATGCGGTGAAACTGGCGGGGCTGCAGGCCGTGTCGCCGGCTGTGTTACAACAGGATGCTGTGGAGGTAAAAAAGCTGGAGGGACTGGCAGGCGCTGAACAGGCGGCTACTACGTCGCTGGCAGGTTCTGCAAAATTACATGGGCAGGGGCCGTCTGCTGTGTCGAACACGTCATCTGGGCTATCAGAGCCGTTGGAAGAGGTTCCGTTGCCGGAACCGCCGGCGCCACCTGAAGAGGTCCCGCTACCGGAGCCTCCGCCTGCGCCGGAGGAATCTGCCGCGCAGGCGCAGATACAGCCGCAGCAGGGCGAACAGTCGGCACAAATGCAACCATTTGTACAATGGTCAGAGGTTTTGGAAAAACTGCGTGGAATTTCACCGATGATGTATGCGGTGTTAAATCAGTCTAAGGCTTATTTGCGAGGAGACTATTTGCTAATCGATGCGCCGAATTCTCAATTTGCAGATTTGGTGAAGGGAGATTCCAGACATAAAACAGCGATTCGGAGCGCGGCATATACCGTAACCGGCGTTCGATATAAACTGGGCCCATATCCCAGACGGAAGCAGCAAGAGACTGTGACGACCGATAAGCTGGAGGAGTTTATTAACAAATTCGGCGATGTTGTGGATGTGGATTAATTTATAGAGAAGGATAAATTGATTAGAATTATGAAAAAGAAGAGCATTCTCAGAATATTGCCGGTCATCAATCTCTTGATTTTGCTGACACTGGTGTTTGCGGGAATATCCTATTTTCAAAATATCTACCTGTTTATTGTGGAAATGGCTGTGGCCGTTGTTGTCTGTGTGTTTGCAGTGGTACGAATGATCACGCTGCAGCGGGATGTTCATAACTATTTTACACAGTTGACGCAGGAGATTCAGGAGATCGGTTCTGATTCGCTGGACCGTTTTGTATTGCCGTTGATGGTAACACAGGACGGTGAGGAGATCGTCTGGTATAACGAGGCGTTTCGCAATCAGGTGTTGAAAGGTACGGATTTGTATGGCGAGGAGCCCGGCTTTATTCTGGACGATGCGGCGCAGGAGACGTTGAAAACTGAAAAGCAGGCGACGGTGCATTATCAGGGTCGGGTGTATTCGGTGTATGAATACAAGACCCATGTGCATGGGCTGCCCCAAAGCCTGTATTTTTTCTTTGATGCGACCCGATATGAGCAGGTTGCACAGATGTATAAGCAATCCAGAATTTGCGTGATGTTTATTCAGCTTGACGGGATTGATTTTGTGCTGAAAAACGCGTTGGAGAGCGAGAAGGCGGAAATCATCGGCGCGGTAGAGCGGCAGATTGAAGCCATGACCAAGGGCATCAATGGCTTTTTTCAGAAGATATCTAATGACAAATATGTATTGATTTTGCAGCAGCAGGCGTTAGACGGGATGGCGCAGGCCAAATTTCCGGTTTTGCAGAGCGTGCGGGATCTGGATTTTGGAGAACGGGGAACGACCAGCCTCTCTATTGGGGTGGGCGTTGGCTCAGATTCCATTGCAGAAAGCGTCAATATGGCAAAGGCTGCGCTGGATATGGCGGTCAGCCGTGGCGGAGATCAGGCTGTTATCAAAAACGGCGATTCTTATACCTTTTACGGCGGGATTAAGCAGGCAACGCAGATCAGCTCCCGGGTTCGCACACGGGTGGTGGCCAATACGCTTTCTAAACTGATTGCCGGCAGTGAAAATGTATTGATTATGGGACACCGCTTTTCAGATATGGACAGTTTTGGCGCGGCGTTGGCATTGTGCCGGGCGGTGCAGGCGCTGAAAAAGCCGGCAAAAATTGTGCTCGATGCTGAAAAGACGCTTGCGAAACCATTGGTGAGGCTTGCCGTCGGCTATGATATTTATAAAGATGCGCTGATTGCGCCGGAAAAAGCGGCAAGCACAGTGGGTAAGCGTACGTTATTAATCGTCGTGGATACGCATCGTCCGTCCTTTGTGGAAGCACCGGAGTTATATCGGCAGGCGCAGACGGTCGTCGTGATTGATCATCATCGGAAAACGGTTGATTCAATTGAAAACGCATTGTTGTTTTACCATGATCCTTCGGCGTCTTCTACCTGTGAGATGGTAACCGAAATGCTGCAATATATGGGCAACAATTTGGTCGGCAAACTGGAGGCCGACGCGCTGCTTGCAGGTATTATGCTGGACACACGAAATTTCGTGTTGCGTACCGGTACCAGAACCTTTGAGGCGTCGGCATATCTGCGTTCCAGAGGTGCAAATCCGGTGCAGGTCAAAAAGCTGTTTTCAGATTCCATGGAAACCTATATTGCCCGGTCGCAGATTGTATCGCACGCCAGAATTCATGGAGACTGTGCGGTGGCGTTCTGTCAGGAACAGGGTGAAATCGCCCGGATTGCCTCTTCACAGGCGGCGGATGAATTGCTGACGATTTCCGGCGTTAACGCCTCTTTTGTGTTATATGCCTGTGGGGATGAGATCAATATCTCTGCAAGATCGTTGGGCGTGGTAAATGTGCAGGTCATTATGGAGCAACTGGGCGGCGGAGGCCATCAGACAATGGCGGCGGCGCAGCTCGAACATGAAACGCCGGAGGGCGCAGTCCAGCGGCTGGTGCAGGCTATTGAGCAGGCGCGCGAGCACAGCGGTGTGAAACCTTCGTAAAGCGAGTATGGGCGTTGAAATTCAAATGTTGGATCACGTTGGAGCGCATGAGGCGAAAACTGTTTTTCAGATTTTGAGAAAAGGATGGGAATGAGTATATGAAAGTGATTTTTCAGGCAGATGTCAAGGGATCAGGAAAAAAAGGAGAACTGAAAAATGTATCCGACGGGTATGCCCGGAATTTTCTGTTGCCTAAGGGATT
>CALWVA010000124.1 GCA_944384875.1 uncultured Clostridia bacterium | reverse complement strand
CAGTGTCTGTGATGACGTCTGTCAGTTGCAGAAACAGCCTGTTATTCAATCATAAGCAAAAGAGAGGAAATTCATGCTTATTCCGCAGAAAAATATTCGGAATTTTTGTATTATCGCCCATATAGATCACGGGAAGTCCACGCTTGCCGACCGGATGCTGGAGCTGACCAAGTCAGTGGAACAGCGTCAGATGACTGAGCAGTTGTTAGATAGCATGGACCTTGAGCGTGAGCGGGGTATTACGATTAAGGCACATGCCGTTACGCTGTATTATACCGCTCAGGACGGACAGCTTTATGAATTAAACCTGATTGATACGCCCGGCCATGTGGATTTTAATTATGAAGTTTCCCGTTCTCTTGCTGCCTGCGAGGGAGCGGTTCTTGTGGTAGACGCCTCTCAGGGGATCGAGGCGCAAACTTTGGCAAACGCCTATTTGGCGGTGGATCACGGTCTGGAAATCTTACCTGTGATCAATAAGATTGATCTGCCATCGGCTGACGCCCAGCGCACGGCGGATGAAATTGAAGAAGTCATCGGTATTGAAGCGCAGGATGCGCCGCGCATTTCCGCAAAAAACGGGGTCAATATCGAGCAGGTGCTTGAGCAGATCGTCGCGCTGATTCCTGCGCCGCAGGGCGATTCCAACGCGCCGTTGCAGGCGTTGATCTTTGATTCCTATTATGATGCATATAAAGGCGTAATTGTGTATTTCCGTGTGGTGCAGGGTACGGTCAAAACCGGTATGCAGATTAAAATGATGTCTACCGACGCAACATTTGATGTAGTGGAACTTGGCCGTAAAATGGCAACGCATATGGAGCCGTGTGATGAACTTTGCGCCGGTGAGGTCGGCTATATTGCCGCTTCTATAAAAAACGTGGCAGAAGCCCGGGTGGGTGACACCATCACCGGGTTGGATCGGCCGGCTGATGAACCGTTGCCGGGTTACCGCAAAGTCAACCCGGTTGTGTTCTGTGGTATTTATCCCGCCGATGGCGCGCAGTATACCGATCTGCGGGAGGCGTTGGAAAAGCTGCAGCTCAACGACGCAGCGCTGGAATTTGAGCCGGAGACCTCCAGCGCATTGGGCTTTGGTTTTCGTTGTGGTTTTCTGGGGCTATTGCATATGGAGATCATTCAGGAACGGCTGGAGCGTGAATACAATCTAGACCTGATTACCACCGCGCCCAGTGTGGTTTATAAATTTGAGCTGTCAGACGGCAGCGTGCTGGAGATTGACAACCCGACCAATTATCCGGATCCTGCATCCATCGTGTCGGCACAGGAGCCGATCTGTGATGTGCATATTTTCAGCCCCAACGAGTTTGTAGGGGCGATTATGGACTTATGCCAGGAGCGCCGTGGCGTGTTTCGGGATATGCAGTACACCACGCAGGATCGGGTAGATATCCATTACGAGATGCCGCTTAATGAAATTGTCTATGACTTTTTCGACGCGCTGAAATCCAGAACCAGAGGATACGCGTCGTATGATTATGAGATGAAGGAATATCGGGCTTCTAAGTTAGTGAAGCTGGATGTGCTGCTCAACGGCGATATCGTAGATGCGCTGTCGTTTATCGTGCATGCGGATAATGCATACAAGCGTGCGCGCCGGATCGCCGAAAAACTCAAAGAGCATATTCCGCGTCAGTTGTTTGAGGTGCCGATTCAGGTGGCGGTAGGCGGAAAAATCATTGCCAGAGAAACGGTTAAGGCGGTTCGAAAGGATGTGCTGGCCAAATGCTACGGCGGTGATATTACGCGAAAGAAAAAGCTGTTGGAAAAACAGAAGGAAGGCAAAAAGCGTATGCGCCAGTTTGGTTCGGTAGAAGTACCGCAGGAGGCGTTTATGGCTATATTGAAGCTGGATGATTAAAAATGGACGCCGTTCTGGCTATAACAGAGGCGAAAGACATTCATCACAACACATAACAGGAGGAATACGGTGACGCAAACTAATAGCAAGCCGGCGGTCGTATCACAGGCTGAACTTGCAAAACAACAGCAATATATCCGGCAGTTACAACAGATGCTGCCGAAATTATATACTTCCCCCAAAGCGTTGGTTCGTACCTTCGGCTGTCAACAAAATGTAGCGGACGGACAGCGGTTAAAAGGTATGCTGTTGCAAATGGGCTATACACTGACAACTGATGTAGACGAGGCCGATCTGATTATTTATAATACCTGTGCGGTTCGAGAGCATGCGCAGGATCGTGTGATTGGCAATATTGGCGCGCTAAAGCATCATAAACGTCGCCATCCCGATTGTATCATCGGGGTTTGCGGCTGTATGGTGCAGCAACCGCATATTACGCAGCGGATTCAAAAGAGTTATCCCCATGTGGATCTGGTGTTCGGCACCCATGTGCTGCACCGGCTGCCGGAGCTGCTGTATACAACTTTAGCAGAGCGGCGCAGGGTCTTTGAGATTCCGGATATGGACGGCGTGATCGCCGAGGGCGTGCCGGTGCTGCATGATGGCGGCGTGCGCGGCTGGCTGCCAGTGATGTATGGCTGCAATAATTTTTGCACATACTGTGTGGTGCCCTATGTCCGCGGCCGGGAACGCAGCCGTGCGCCGGCCGACATCGAAAACGATTTGCGTCAGATGCTGGAGCAGGGAATCAAAGATATCACGCTGTTGGGCCAAAATGTCAACTCTTATAATGGCGGCATTTCATTTGCACAGCTGCTGCGCAGGCTAAACGATATTCCCGGTGATTTTGTGCTGCGATTTATGACTTCTCACCCGAAGGACTGTACCGACGAACTGCTGGAAACCATGGCGACGTGTGAGAAGGTGGAACGACATCTGCATTTGCCGGTGCAGTCAGGAAATGATCGGGTATTACAGGCGATGAACCGGCATTATGACCGGCGCAGATACATGGAACTGATTCAGACAGCACGCCGGCTGATGCCCGATATCATGCTGACTTCTGATATTATCGTCGGATTTCCGGGAGAGACCTATCAGGAGTTTCTGGACACGGTGGATCTGGTGCGGCGGGTGCGGTATCATTCGCTGTATACGTTTATTTATTCGCCCCGGGTAGGAACGCCGGCGGCGAAGATGGATGATCCGGTCAGCCGGGAAGAAAAGGGCAGATGGTTTAAAGAACTGTGTGATGCACAGGAGCAGATTTCCGCAGAAATCTGTTCACAGCAGGTGGGCAAAGTGTTTCGGGCGCTGATAGAATCGCCGGGTCGGCAGCCCGGCGTCAGCCAGTGCCGTACATTGTGTAATCAGATCATTGAAATTCCGGCTGCGCCCGACCTGATCGGCACGTTTCAAAATGTGCAGATCACCGCGGGAGAAAATTGGATTTTAAAAGGAACAATTATTTAATAAAAAGGAAGGGTTCAAATGGATGTTATTGAAATAACCAGACAATTGGGTCAGGCGATTCAGCAGGATCCGGTGTATATATGCTATGCGATGTGCAAAGAGCAAAACGATCAGGATTCCGAATTGCAAAACCTGATCGGCGAATTTAATTTAAATCGT
>CALWVA010000123.1 GCA_944384875.1 uncultured Clostridia bacterium | reverse complement strand
TATATTATATTATTGTATTGCGGGCAGCGGGCGTTAACATATTGCATGGCTGGCAGAACATCTAATTTTTAGGCAGGTTCTCCAGTTGCAGGGCGAAAATGATCAATCAGATTGTGTGAATATTCAAATTTGAAAAAAATTTAACAAATGCCCTTGACAATAAATTTTTGCAGTGCTATAATATTGACCGTTAACAGCAAAGGCGCTGTGAACCCGAGGGCGGGTTCACAGCGTTTTTTGTTTTTATTTACTTCAAATCATAGGAGGGTCTGCTTATGAAAAACATTCCGGAATTGTTCGGCAGCATGGTTTTCAATGACAGGGTTATGCGCGATAGGCTGCCAAAGGATATTTACAAGGCGCTGAAAAAGACGATTAAAATGGGGCAGCATCTGGAGTTGGACGTGGCGAACGTCGTAGCAAATGCCATGAAAGAATGGGCTTTGGAACATGGCGCGACCCATTTTACCCACTGGTTCCAGCCGATGACGGGTGTTACCGCTGAGAAACACGATAGCTTTATCACGCCGGACGGTAACGGTAATGTGCTGATGGAGTTCTCTGGTAAAGAGCTTGTGAAGGGCGAGCCAGACGCATCCAGCTTCCCGTCGGGCGGCCTGCGGGCGACTTTTGAGGCCAGAGGATACACTGCATGGGATCCAACCTCTTATGCGTTTATTAAAGACGGTACGCTGTGTATTCCTACCGCATTTTGTTCTTACAGCGGTGAAGCACTGGATAAGAAAACCCCGTTGCTGCGTTCGATGCAGGCGTTGGATAAACAGGCAATGCGCATTTTGAAACTGTTCGGCAACGAAGATGTGACCCGGGTGCTTACCACAGTAGGCCCGGAGCAGGAATATTTCCTGATTGATAAAGAGATGTATCTGGCACGGCCTGATCTGATTTATACCGGACGGACGCTGTTTGGCGCCAAACCGCCCAAAGGTCAGGAGCTGGAAGATCATTATTTTGGAGCGCTTAAACCCAGGGTTTCAGCCTTTATGAAGGATTTGGACGAAGAGCTGTGGAAATTGGGTATCAGCGCCAAAACCAAGCATAACGAAGTTGCTCCTGCGCAGCATGAGCTGGCGCCGGTGTTCTCTACCACCAACGTGGCGACTGATCACAACCAGTTAACCATGGAAATCATGAAAAAGGTGGCCGACCGGCACGGCATGGCCTGTCTGCTGCATGAAAAACCCTTTGCGGGCGTCAACGGCAGCGGTAAACATAACAACTGGTCGCTTTCCACCGATACCGGCAAGAATCTGCTGGATCCCGGCGAGACCCCTTATGAAAACGCGCAGTTTTTAGTATTTTTGACTGCGGTCATCAAGGCGGTAGACGAATATCAGGATCTGCTGCGGGTGTCTGTCGCTTCTGCGGGCAACGATCACCGGCTGGGCGCCAACGAAGCGCCGCCCGCGATTGTTTCGATGTTTGTGGGCGAAGAGCTGGAAGGCATCTTGGAATCTATTGAGAGCGGTTCCGTCTATCATGGCGCTGAAAAAGTGCAGATGGAGATTGGCGCGACGGTATTGCCGCACTTTGCGAAGGATACTACCGACCGCAACCGGACCTCGCCGTTTGCGTTTACCGGCAATAAGTTTGAGTTCAGAATGCTGGGCTCGACCGTGTCGATTGCCGGCCCGAATATCATTTTGAACACCATTGTCGCCGAGGAGCTGCGGCAGTTTGCCGATCAGCTGGAAAAAGCCAAGGATTTTAAAGCCGAACTGCAAAAGCTGATCAAAAAGACGATCAAAGAGCACAAAAGAATCATCTTTAACGGCGACGGTTATTCGGCTGAGTGGGAGAAAGAGGCTGCTAAACGGGGCCTGCTGAACCTGAAAACCACGCCGGAGGCGCTGCCGACCTTTATTTCCAAAAAGAATATCAAGCTGTTTACACAGCATAAGGTTTACACTGAATCGGAGATGCGCTCCCGGTATGAGATCATGATGGAAAACTATTGTAAGACCATCCATATTGAGGCTCTGACCATGATTGATATGGTCAAAAAGAGTGTGATCCCGGCGGTATTAGGCTATGAGAATGAGTTGATGAGCCTGGTTTCCGGCAAAAAGGCGCTTTCGGTGTCCTGCTCGTTGGAAGAAAATTTGCTTGATAAGATTTCCAGACTGGCCGACTGCATGTATCAGAAGCTGGGCGTTTTGGAAAATGCGGTATTGGGTGCGGACGAGATCACCGATACGCAGGAGCTTGGTACATATCACAGAGAGCAGATCTTCATGAATATGCAAAACCTGCGGGAAACGGTTGACGAACTGGAGGCCATGGTTTCCAGCGAGTACTGGACGCTCCCCACATACGGCGAGATGCTGTACAGCGTTTTATAAACAACTGTATATCGATACACAACGGTGTGTACCGCACAGATGGATTCTTCATATCCTCCTGTGCGTGCATACCGTTTTTTTGTGGATGAATGGAAAGGGAGAGATTTCGGATGAGCAACGTTATGGAGCTGTTTTCTGACGTCAATACCATGTGGGTATTGATCGGCGCGGCGCTGGTGTTTTTTATGCAGGCGGGTTTTGCGATGGTTGAAACCGGCTTTACCAGAGCGAAAAACGCCGGAAATATCATTATGAAAAATTTGATGGACTTCTGTATCGGAACGCCGCTTTACTGGCTGGTGGGTTTTGGGATCATGTTTGGCGGTTCCGGCGCATTATTTGGCGGGCTGGATCTTTTAGGTCTTGGCGATTATTCTGATATATTGCCGCAGGGCGTCAGCAAATATACGTTTTTTATTTTCCAAACGGTTTTCTGTGCGACGGCGGCGACGATCGTTTCCGGCGCAATGGCGGAGCGGACCAAATTCAGCGCCTATTGCTTATACAGCGGTATCATCAGTCTGGTTATTTATCCGATTTCCGGCCATTGGATCTGGGGCGGCGGCTGGCTGGCTTCTTTGGAGGAACTGACCGGCGGCGCCTTACCCAATTTTCATGATTTTGCGGGCTCTACGGCTGTGCATATGGTCGGTGGCCTGAGCGCGCTGATCGGTGCGGCAATTTTAGGCCCCCGCCTTGGAAAATATGTGATCGATAAACAGACCGGCAAGAAAAAATCCCGGGCGATTCCCGGTCACAGCCTGCCGTTGGGCGCGTTGGGCGTGTTTATTTTGTGGTTCTGCTGGTTCGGGTTCAACGGCGCTTCCACGGTTTCGATGACCGGCGGCATGGCGGATGTAGCCGGCAGCGTATTCTTTACCACCAATCTGGCGGCGGCCGTGGCGACCTGTACTGTTTTGATCATCACCTGGATTCGTTATAAAAAGCCGGATATATCAATGTCGCTTAACGGCTCTCTGGCCGGCCTGGTGGCGATTACTGCCGGATGCGATGCAGTAGATCCCGTGGGGGCGTTCTTTATCGGTTTGATTTCTGGTTTTGTGGTTGTGTTTGGCATTGAGTTTATCGACAAGGTCTGTAAAATCGACGATCCCGTGGGGGCAGTCGGGGTGCATTGTCTGTGCGGCGCGGCGGGCACAATTATGGTTGGGCTGTTCTCCTGTGGGAACAACGGCAATCCGTTGGGGCTGTTCTATGGCGGCGGCTT
>CALWVA010000122.1 GCA_944384875.1 uncultured Clostridia bacterium | reverse complement strand
AAGGCCATCGCAAAGATCAGCGCGATGATTGCAAGGCTTTCAACCAACATGCGGTATACCTCCTGGTATAATAAATGGGAAAGATGGAACACCCATCTTTCCCATTTTAGCATATTTAACCCGGATTTGCAACAGATTTTATATTCTGGCGACACCGGTATCCCTCGCAGCCTGCGCGACCGCTTTGGCGACTGCGGCGGCAACGTTGCGATCCAGCGCGCTGGGGATGATGTAATCGGCCGACAGCTGATCATCGGTCACAAAGCCGGCGATTGCTTTTGCTGCGGCGATCTTCATCGCGTCGTTGATATCAGAAGCGCGTACATCCAACGCGCCACGGAAGATGCCGGGGAAAGCCAGAACATTATTGATCTGGTTGGCAAAGTCGCTTCTGCCGGTACCAACAACGGCGGCACCCGCCTGTTTGGCCAGATCAGGCATGATTTCAGGAACCGGATTGGCCATGGGGAACAGAATCGGATCTTTGTTCATGCTTTTGACCATCTCAGGCGTTACGCAGCCCGGCGCCGAAACGCCGATAAAGACGTCCGCACCCTGCAGAACATCAGCCAATGTACCTTTACGGCACTCTAAGTTTGAAATTTCGGCCATTTCCTGTTTTTCAGCGTTCAGACCGTCGCGCCCCTTGTAAATTGCTCCGTGCCGGTCGCACATGATGACGTCTTTCAGACCCATGGCGATCAACAGCTTGATAATGGCAATGCCGGCGGCGCCGGCGCCGCTGGTGACTACCCGGATCTCGTCAATTTTCTTACCGGTCAATTTCAGCGCGTTGAGCATGGCGGCCAGTGTGACGACTGCGGTTCCGTGCTGGTCATCATGGAAAATCGGGATATCACAGCAGGCCTTCAGTTTGCGTTCGATTTCAAAACAGCGGGGCGCAGAGATATCCTCCAGATTGATGCCGCCGAAGCTGCCGGCCAATAACCGAACAGTGTTGACGATGTCGTCTACTTCTTTAGAGCGGATGCACAGCGGAATCGCATCCACTTCACCAAAAGCTTTAAACAGCGCACATTTGCCCTCCATAACCGGCATGCCGGCCTCAGGGCCGATATCGCCGAGCCCCAGAACCGCGGTGCCGTCGGTGACGACCGCTACCAGATTGGAGCGTCGGGTCAGCTCATAGCTTAAATTCACATCTTTTTGAATTTCAAGACAAGGCTGCGCAACCCCCGGCGTATATGCTAAAGAAAGATCATCTTTGGTTTCCAACGGGGCGCGGCAGACTACTTCGATCTTGCCCTTCCACTCCTTGTGCTTTTGCAGAGATACCTGTGCATAATCCATTTACAAACAGTCCTTTCGCCGAATTCGGCAATATATTTTTATAAGCTCTCAAATAAGCTATATATCCAATTGATCAATGAGTGCTTTCAACGTATCGGCGCTTTTACGCAGCAACCGCTCTTCGTCAGGCAGCAACGGCGGGGTGATCACCTGTTTGATGCCGTGGGCGCCGACTACGGCGGGCAGGCTCAGCGCTACCTGGGGCAGATTATACCGCCCGTTGGTCAACGTGGATACCGTTAAAACCGAATCAGTGTCTCTGGTAATACATTCGCAGATGCGGCTGACTGCCATGGCAATTGCATAAAAGGTCGCGCCTTTCAGCTGAATGACCTTGGCGCCCGCAGTGCGTACGTCGTCTTCAATGTCGCGTAATTCGCCTTTACCGCAGCCATTGTGCCGGTCACAGATATGTGTGCAATATTGGGCCATGGGCATCCCGGCAATGCAGGTCAGTGACCAGGGGATCATGGAAGTATCACCGTGTTCGCCGAATACATAAGCATGGACGTTTTTCGGATTGAGATGAACGTGTTCGGCCAGCCGTTCGCGCAGACGGGAGGAATCCAACGTGGTGCCGGAGCCTAAAATCTGTGATTCAGGTAAACCGGAATGTTTGATGATCGTGTAAGTCAGAATATCCACCGGGTTGCTGACGACGACGTAAACAGCGTCTGGTGCATGCGGGGTGATCTGTGGCATGACCTGTTTAATAATATCAATGTTTGCCTGTGCCAGATCCAGCCGGGACTGACCGGGTTTGCGCGCCATCCCAACGGTGACGATCACAATATCAGCGCCGTCACAGTCAGAATAGCTGCCCTGATAAATATTCACGGGTGCGGAAAACGCAGTGCCCTGAATAATGTCCATCGCTTCGCCTTTGGCTTTGTTTTCATTAATGTCTACCATGACGATTTCGGATGCAAGCCCCTGTAACGTTAACGAAAACGCAATAGAAGCTCCGACATTTCCGGCGCCTAGAATACAGATTTTTTTGCCTTTTTTCATAGAATCAATTCACCTTTTTTCGATAGGAACAGAGGAAATTAAGCGGAAAAAATAGATTTTCCAACTTTACCCCCATTTTAAAATTCTGCAATAAATTATAACACCTTCGCAAAAAAAAGCAACAGTTTTTTTGTTAATTTTTTAACATTTTACAAAGTTTTTATAATCATAGAATATTTGGCTAACAATAAAATTGAGATTTAAATAGAGAAATCAAACTGCATTTATGCCGGATCAGAGAGGAAGATACGAAGGTGAAGAAAGTGATTGCAGGCGCCGCGCGCTGTGTTCGGCGCCAATTTTTCCGCGCGCAGGCGGTTTGGCTGTTACCCGTATTGGTGCGGTTGCTGCTGACGGTGGCGGCGCTGGCGTTATCTTTTATATTTTATGGTGGTTTTTCCGGGCTGTTTACAGCGACAGCTTTGTGTTTAGCGGATGTTTTTCTGGCGGCGCCATTGCGGCTTTTTCAAAAGCGCGTATTTTTATATGGGGCGGGCAGACTTTGGGTAACGGTGTTATTCACTGCGTTTGGAGGTTTGAGGGCCTATTTGAAGACATTTTTATATCTGTTTTTAAAAAATTGCATATCGTTGTTGCCGTTTGGTTGTATGGTTTTATTGGTTTTATGGTCTGGGCCAGCAATGCCTGCTGCACAGCCGGGATGGCTACAGTTGCTATGGGCGGCAGGAATCGTAAGCTGCGGTGCGTTGTTTTTGTTGATACGGTTTTTACTGACCATGAGTGATTATTTGTTTGTGGCGGGGTATGGGCTGCGCAGTTTGTTTATATCGTTTGCACAGATGTCCAGACATGCTGCGGCGTTTTTGCTATTGGGACTGCGGTTTATTCCCAGATTGTTGTGTTGCGCCGCAGTGCTGCCGGCGTTTTACTTTATACCGGAATTTTTATCAGCGCGGGCGCTGTTGGCAAACGGTATTATTTATTCCGCCGCCGGTCGCGCACCGACGCGGCAGGGTAGCGAAACAGCAGGTGTGCCAGCGCTTTCGCATTAAACGGCAGCAGCGGCCACAGATAACGCATCCGCCCGTCGAAGGTGCGGGTGGTCAGTAGCAGAATCAACAGTGCGGCGCAACCGGCGGAAAATCCCCAGATGCCCAGCAGGCCGGAAAGTATAAGCAGCAGCCATCGGAAGATCCGGACGGCGCCGCCCATTTCCGGGTTTGGAACGCAGTGATTGGCCACGGCGCTGGATACCGACAGAAAAATCGACTGTGTGCATAATACGCCGATGGTTACCGCGAAATCTCCCAGGATCAGGCCGCCGATAATAGAGAAAGCGGCTTCTAAATTTTGCGGCGTATGCAGCGAGGACATTTTCAATCCCTCCAGGCCCAGCTCCAGAAGAATCAGTT
>CALWVA010000121.1 GCA_944384875.1 uncultured Clostridia bacterium | reverse complement strand
ATTTGCAGCGCAGCTTTTCGGTGGGTTACAATCACACAAGTTTTGTTCCTTATTATAGCAATATTATGCAGCATTGTCAACTCGGTCGCCTCGTCTAACGCACTGGTCGCCTCGTCAAACAAAATGACCGGCGCATCCGACAATACCGCACGGGCCACAGCGATCCGCTGCGCCTGGCCCAGCGATAATCCAAACCCGTTTTCCCCGATTTGCGTATCCAGCCCCTGTGGAAATTGGCGGATAAAATCCGCCGCGCAGGCAGTCTCGGCGGCCTGCCAAATCTCAGATTCAGAAGCCTCCGGTTTTACAAAAGAAATATTATCACGCACCGTTCCGGAAAACAGAATATTACCCTGCGGCACATAGGAAAACAGCCGCCTGGTCGAACGGCAGGCGGGATATTCCCCTGCATTCGTCAGAATCCGGACTTCGCCGCCCTGCGGCGGATAAACCCCCAGCATCAATAAAAACACCGTGGATTTTCCAACGCCAGACCGGCCGGTAACCGCCACAAAATCCCCACGGTCGATAGAGAAATTCAAATCCTGTAATACGTCGTTGCGTCCATACGAAAACTGCACATGCTCAAACGCAATCCCGCGAAAATCCGCCGGTTCCAGCGCAGGCAGCGGCTGATCCGCTTCCTGCGGAAGCTGTTCCAGCTCCATGATGCGCTCCGCTGACGCCAGCACCCCATAAAAGCGCGGCAGCATGCCCGACAGCCCTGCAAACGGCGTCTGCACCTGTCCTACCAGCTGTAAAACCGCCGTCAGCGTGCCATAACTCATCGTTCCGCCTAAAATCCCCAGCGCACCGGAAACCAACGCATAGGCATACCCCAACTGAAACACCAACGTAAACCCGGCATTGGCAGCAATCGATAGATTCCGGCGCTTCATCCGGGCCCTGTAATGGTCGTGCATCCGCACCTGCGCTTCCTGTTCGGTTTTCTGATAGGCTCCAAATACCTTCACAATCAGAACCGACGACAACGTCTCCTGAAAAAAAGAACGGACACGTCCCTCACGCTCCTGTACCGCACGGTGTAAAGCTTTCAGCCGTTTACGCAGCAATCTGGAAATACAAAAAATAAACACACCCGCGCATAAAAACACCAGTGCAAAAACCGGATACAGCCAGACCAACACTCCAAAGGCCGCCGCCAATCGGGTGATCATACTAATAAAATTGGGAAGCAGCCCGGTTACACCGTCGGTCACCACCTGTACGTCGCTGAACATCCGATTCAGCAATTCACCGCAATGATACGCAGTCATCTGTTTATAATCTGCCTGCAGCAGGTGAGAAAATAAACTGTCTTTGAATAGGATTTCCAACCGGGCTTTGGTATATTCCAACAATCCGTTGCAGAACAGCCGCAGCGCCAGTTGCGTCAAAATCACGCCCAACAACAGCGCAATTCCGCGATATAGTCGGGGTCTGTCACCCCCGACAGCACCGTCGATAATCTCCCGGCAGGCGATTGCAAAAACCACCGTTGATACTGCCAACAGCATGTTTGCCACAATCAACAGCACCATCGAAAACATCTGCTGTTTGGAACGGCGTAAAATCCACCGCAATACCGGCGCATGTTTATCGTTTTCCAACAAGTTTTTTCACCGCCCGCTTCGCAAAATACCAGCTTCGCAGCCAGAGCGCCCGCAATGGAAACAACCCGCACCACAGCCGCACATAGAGCCTGTATCCACGGCTTTTTTCACAATCAATCTGCCGGTTTCCCCGCCAGAAACTTTCCAGCCGGCCTAAAATCCAATCGTCCGGCACTCGTTCCATCTGATACTGATGGTCGCCGCAGATCTGATAATAGCCGTCGCAAACCCGCAACACCCGATGCAACACATACTGCCCGTTGGGGCGCCTGAACAGCGGCACGTCATAAACCCGCAGCCGATCGCCCGGCGATACCGGCCGGATCACTACATGATCCCGCTGGTTTCGCAGCATCGGATACATGCTGACGCCGTGCGTAGCGCTGACATATATACCGTTTTTCTGCAACTGCTCCTCAATGCTGGATTTATGCATGTAAAATGCCCGCAGACCGCAGCTTTTCGGTAAATGCCTGCACATCCGCCAACGCCTGCGCGCTGTCCAGCTCGTATTCAGCAGCCAGCCGATCAGCCATCTGCTGCTCGGTATAGCCCTGCTGCAGCAGCTCAAATAACAGTTTTCCGGTCTCGTTCAGCGTAATCACGCCATGAAAATGGTGACTGGCCGGCCCGGTAGCCACAGCCGTAATCATCCCGCCAACCTCGCGGATTACAAATCCCTCGTCAATTTTCATAAGATGTTTCCGTTCCTTTCCGCCTTGCTCCCGCGATGCGCCGGCTCATGCCACCGGCCGGCATTCTCTGTCAAAGTATCATAAGCCAACTGCGCAGAACCAATTGAAATGTCGCAATACAGCAGCCATGCCGGCGTCTCGCCCAGCAGCCGGTCTGCCAGCTCAAGCTGTTTTTCCGCCGCCTCCGGTGTGCCGGGCAGCAATATCTGCCGAAGCAGCCGCGACGCCGCCTCTTTTGCCGACAGCGGCTGCATCTGGATGCGACCGCCATGATTGGCCGCACGATCCACAAATACCAACGCGCGCAGCGGAACCATTGCATTACGATTCCAGCCTTCTTTGCCGCACCAGGGCGTTCCACAGGCATAAGCCTGTCCGTCCATAAAGCGGATCAACGGCTTATCGCCATTGACAACCGTCACCCGATCGCCCAGCAATTCTTTCCACAGACGAATATGTGTCGATTTTCCGGTGCCGCTTTTCGCCAGAAAGGCATATGCGTTTCCATCTGCTTCGATCACGGCCGCATGCAGTAAAAATCCGTCAAACGCGAGCATTTTCAGCGCAATTTCCCGATAGATGCACAAGCTTTCCAGGTAAGCGTCAGAAGCTGCATGCACCGTTCGGGCGCGTTCGGCAGCCAGCTTATCATCGGTAACTTTCACCTGCATCTGCACCGGCCGGTCATCACACAAATATGCCCGGCAATAGCGTTCCACGCTGGCAGTCTGATTTTCAACGGCAATACATATACCAGCTATCTGCATCGTAAACATGCTGTTTCTCCCAATTTTGTAAAATGAAAGATCAATAATTGGGTGACCACTCGTCCCAGGAAGGCTGTTGCCCACCGGCAGTTGTTTCTGAACCCGCAGTAGTAGCCGGCTGCCCACCGGCGGTTGTTGTAGAAGTTGTTTTTTCAAGTGTCTCCGGCGGTTGCACATCCGGGTTCTTCGCGTCATTTTCCGCGTCGTCGCGATCAAAAAAATCCGCATCGACTACCACGACGTTATCCCCCTGGCCGCCCGGCGCCGTTGTAACCGGCTGTCCATTTACGTTGGTTACTGCCACATCGGTGGTATACACAGATTGCGTCTGACCGCCGGTAGATCCGGTAGTGGAAGAACCCCCAGCGCCCGCACTGCTGCAACTGCTGAGCATTGCCGCAACCGCCAGCGCCAAACCCGCTACAGAAATTAGCCATTTTCCCCGCATATTGCACCTCATATAGTTTCGCGTATTTGACAGGCTCATTGTCACAACTGCTTTCGCCATGAAACATGGCAGAAGCGAACTAAAACGCATATCTGAAAGAACAGAATTAGTTATGTTTATTATAAAACATCTACTATATAAAAACAAGGTTTAATTTATCCTACATTGCCAAAAGCAATGCGGTAAATCTGTGCAATAATACTATAAATATCACCTC
>CALWVA010000120.1 GCA_944384875.1 uncultured Clostridia bacterium | reverse complement strand
GTCGATGCCGAAACAATCGATGACACAACCGTCGATGACATTCTACATGAATACGATGGTCTTCTGGTCCCCGGCGGCTTTGGCGATCGCGGCATCGAAGGCAAAATCTGTACCGCCCGCTATGCCCGTGAGCATAATGTCCCTTATTTCGGCATCTGCCTGGGCATGCAAACTGCTGTGATTGAATTTGCCCGGCATGTTTTAAATCTGTCTGACGCAAATTCAAGCGAATTCACGCCTCACGGTCTGAATAATGTGATTGATTTAATGCCGGATCAACAGGGCAATATTCCCAAAGGCGGCACAATGCGTCTGGGAGCTTATCCCTGCAAAATCAAAAGCGGCAGCATCATGCAGGCGGCCTATGGCTGTGACCAGATTGCCGAGCGGCACCGCCACAGATATGAATTTAACAATGACTATCGGGAGAAAGTGGAACAATACGGCATGGTGATTACCGGTACTTCGCCGGACAATCGTCTGGTCGAAGCGGTGGAAATTCCGAAAAATGATTTCTTCGTAGCCGTACAATACCATCCGGAATTTAAAAGCCGCCCCAATCGCGCACATCCGTTGTTCAGAGAGTTTGTAAAGGCTTCTATCGCCCATCAAAATCAATAAAAGGAGTTCTGTCATGAAAATCAACGCCAATTATCTAAACCTGAAAGACAGTTATCTGTTTTCAACGATTGCGAAAAAAGTTAACGCATATACACAGGCGCATCCCGATAAAAATATCATTCGTCTGGGCATCGGTGACGTCACTCGGCCACTGTGCAGCGCAGTGATTGAGGCGTTGCATAACGCAGTAGACGATATGTCTACCGCCACCGGCTTTCACGGCTACGGCCCGGAACAGGGCTATGATTTTGTCAAACAGCCGATTCAGGCTTATTATCGTAAACGCGGTGTAGAACTGGAACTGGATGAAATCTTTATTTCCGACGGCGCAAAGAGCGACGTGGGAAATATTCTGGATCTGTTCAGTAAAGACAACACCGTATTAGTGCCTGATCCGGTTTATCCGGTTTATGTTGACACCAATATTATGGATGGTCGGAACATCCTGTATATGAACGCCAACGCCGACAATGGTTTTCTGCCGCTTCCAGACGAAAACGTTCATGCAGATCTGATCTATTTATGTTCTCCCAATAACCCTACCGGTGCGGTTTATAACAAAGAACAGTTAGCCGCCTGGGTCCAATATGCCAAAGAATGCGGCGCGGTTATTTTGTTCGACGCCGCATATGAAGCGTTTATCAGCGATAACGCCCTGCCGCACAGCATCTTTGAAATCGAGGGCGCAAAAGATTGCGCGATTGAATTCTGCTCGCTGTCTAAAACCGCAGGTTTTACCGGCACCCGATGTGGCTATACCATTGTCCCTCATGCGCTGGTAGCTGACGGTATAGAACTGAATAAACTGTGGCTGCGCAGACAAACCACCAAATTTAATGGCACTTCTTATATTGTTCAAAAAGGCGCGGCAGCTGTTTTCACCGACGAAGGCCAGAAACAGATTCGTCAAACCATCGCCTATTATATGAACAACGCCAAAATCATTGCAGATGCGCTGGATGAAATCGGTGTCTGGTACACCGGCGGACAAAATTCACCCTATATCTGGCTGAAGTGCCCCAATCAAATGGACTCCTGGAGCTTTTTTGATTACCTATTGGAAAACGCCAACGTGGTCGGTACGCCGGGCGCTGGTTTCGGCGCAAACGGCGAAGGCTTTTTCCGTCTGACCGCCTTTGGAGATCAGGATCAAACAGCACAGGCAGTAGATCGCATTAAAAAACTGCTTGCAAAATAATTTAAATTGTGCGAAAATATCGTTATAAGGAGCGTGAACATACATGGAAAAATGCAAATTCAAACGTTTTGGCACAGTTTTCCTGACAGTTTTGTTATGCCTGTCGGTGTTGTTCGGCGTTTCTTTACCTTCTTTCGCCGATACCAAAGACGATCTGCAGACCCAATTAGATGCGCTGGAACGACAAAAACAGTCGCTACAGCAGCAAATTGATTCTTTACAGCAGGATGTTAACCAATATGATAACCTTCGGAAATCTCTGGAGGAAAAAGTCTCCACCGTACAAAAACAAGTGGATCTTGTCAATGATAGTATCAACCAGCTGAATCTGGAAATTCAAAATAATCAGAAAACCATTACTGAAAAACAGATCAATCTGGAACAATCCAAAGAACTGCTGCGCAGTCGGCTGCGGGCAATTTATATCGCCGGGACAAGCAATGAACTGGCTGTTCTATTGAGTGCTAACGATTTCGGTGATTTTTTGGCACGGGTTGAACTGATGCGCGGTGTTTCAGATCATGACCGGGCGTTGATGGAAGATATTCGTGCTGAAATCGACAGCCTGAACAAAATAAAGCTGCAAAATGAACAAGCGCAGCAAGAAGCCGCCACCCTGAAACAAACGCTTTCTCAAACACAAAACGAATTGGAAGCCGAATATACACAAGCATCTGCGCTGTTGACAGAGCTTTCCGGCCAGCAAACCGCGTTATATAATGATCAAGAGGGTGTGGAAGACGATATTGCCGCCATTCAGGCTGAAATCGAACAATATATCAATGAACACAGTCACTCTGATTTAGTTTTCGGCGAGACCCCTTCTACCTCTACTACCACAACGACAACCACGACAGTTGCTGATGATGATACATCAGTCAACCGGCCTTCTACCTCTACAACCACAACTACAACGACGACCAGGCCCAACACGAACACAGAGCAAGCAGATTTTGTCTGGCCGTTTCAAACCAGCTATTATATCTCCTGTCCTTATGGCCAGCGTCCTACCCGTTTTCATACCGGTGTGGATATTTCCTGCTCCGGCGCGCTTGGAAAACCGATTTATGCCTCCGCCAGCGGTTATGTGATCAAAGCAACCATCAGCAATGTCAGCTATGGCAACCATCTAATTATCGATCACGGCAGAAAGGACGGCAAACAGTTTTCCACCCTGTATGCACATTGTCAGACGCTTCTGGTTTCCGTTGGTGATTATGTGCAAAAAGGCCAGCTGATTGCATATTGCGGCAGCACCGGCAATTCCACTGGCCCACATCTGCATTTTGAGATTCGGGTTAACGGACAGCATGTCGATCCTTTCCTCTATGTTAAAAGACCATAATAAATAAAAACGAAAAAATCGTACAACACAAAATTGTGTTGTACGATTTTTTTAGTTTTATTATAAAAATCTATATTTTTATTCGATACGGCTCTGATGCATTTTCAACAGCTCCGGCAAGTGTTTACGAATCAGCGCTTCCATCTCTGCGTCGCCGATGACCGTGGTGCGGCCGTCTGCATATTCTGCGTCAATCCATTCCTTGATGGCCTGGATAGCCGGACTGCGCTTATCCACCTTTTTATCGTCCTGCAAATGAAAGTAATTATTGATCCATGCAGCAATACCGGATAAACCGGAATGCGCATCAATCACGACTACCGGCGGCCGGCCTAAAATTTCAGTAGTATCAAAAATATTATAAATTTCTTCGTCTTTATTTAGTCCATCAGCATGAATACCCGCGCGGGTCGCATTAAACGCACGGCCTACAAACGGCGTACGCGGCGGAATCTCATAATCCAGAACATTTTCAAAATACTCAGCAATCTCCGTAATAACCTTCAAATCCATACCGCCGGTATTGCCTTTAAGCTGGCAATATTCAATTACCATTCCTTCCAATGGCGTATTACCGGT
>CALWVA010000119.1 GCA_944384875.1 uncultured Clostridia bacterium | reverse complement strand
GGCAATCTGGTATAATAACCGCAAAAGCGGTTATTATCCGCTGCGCGGGGCATTATAAGCACGTTTGCTCGCCGCCGAGGCGGCAACCGCAAACATGTGCAATTATACTAGCCGCTATCTCGGCAACTGCAACAGGAGGAATCCATCATGCCAGTCTGGAACCCATGGCACGGCTGCACCAAAATCAGCCCTGGCTGTCTGCACTGCTATGTATACCGGACAGACGCCTTACATGATAAAGACGCCTCCCGTGTAGTCAAAAACCGGACCTTCAATCTTCCGCTGCAAAAAAAGCGCGACGGTACATATCGACTGCAGCCGGACGAAAACGGGTTGATTTATACCTGCTTTTCCTCCGACTTTTTTCACGAGGCGGCGGACGACTGGCGCCACGAAATCTGGGATATGATCCGCTTACGGCAGGACGCAACCTTCCTGTTTATCACCAAACGCATCCATCGTTTTGCCGACTGTGTTCCCGCTGACTGGGGCGATGGATATAGCAACGTCCACATCGGCTGCACCGTCGAAAATCAGGATCGCGCCGACTACCGGCTGCCGCTTTTCCTAAACGCGCCCATCCGCCACCGGACGATCATTTGCGAGCCGCTTTTGGAACGGGTCAATTTATCCGCCTATCTGTCGGACGCTGTCTGTCAGGTTATCGCCGGCGGCGAATCCGGCGAATCAGCCAGGCCCTGCGATTTTGCCTGGGTACTCGCACTGCGCGACCAGTGCAAAGCTGCAGGCGTACCATTTCAGTTCAAACAAACCGGTGCAAATTTTATTAAAAACGGCCGCTGTTACCGAATACCCCGTCGGCTGCAACATCATCAGGCCCGCCGGGCAAACATCAACTACCGTTCCTCTTAAAAACTTTATTTTATACGTTATGTTTGATTTATAAATTCCAATGATCTTTTTTAGATTTCTTTGCTTGCATTTTGTGGCAATTTATTGTATAATGTAGAAAAAAGGAGGAACACTGTATGCGGTCGACGCAGCCAAAAAAGCTTTTGATCATCAACATTCTGGATATTTTGAAAAAATATACTGACGAGCATCATCGAGTCAGTCAGAAAGAGATTGCTGATATCCTGCAAAAGAAATATAATATGTCTGCAGACCGACGCGCCATCAAACGCAATCTGATGATGCTGTTAGACTTTGGTTACGATCTGCGTTATACCAAAATACATCGTGTCAACAGCAAAGGAGTTCAGGAAACGGTTTATTACGACTGGTATCTGAAACGTGACTTCAGCGATCTGGAACTGAAACTGATGATTGATGGGTTGTTGATCTCTAATAAAGTGCCGGCTGATACCCGCAGCACAATCATTGCTAAAATCAAAACCCTGTCTAACCGTTACTTCCGGGCGGCTACTCATATCTGTACGCCGCGAGAAAATACACTGCCTGTCAATCAGTTGTTCAACAATCTGGAATTGCTGGATCGTTCCATACAGCTTGGCCATCCGGTCTCTTTCTGTTGTAATACATATGGCACAGACTATAAGTTGCAACCGGTCTTACATAGCGATGGATCCGTCCAAAGACTTTATGTAATTCCGCATACGATTGCGGCTGTGGCCGGAAAATATCTGCTGATCTGCAGCCAACCTGATTATGACAACCTGTTCAGCTATCGGATTGATCTGATGTCCGATATCATGGTGGATGAATCTTTTGTTCCTACAAAAGCAGACAAGCTTTACATGCTCCAAAGCGTATGTTCCCTCACTGATACGATACTGCCACTGGAAGGAGAACTGATCCACCTACAGGTGCGGGTAACAAAACACTTGTTAAACGAACTGGCAGAACGCTATGGTGTATTGCCTGCCGTTCGACCGGTAGACAAAGAACGGTCTGAACTATCTGTCGTTGTCAATGCAAACGCAGCGGTAAGTTGGGCGCTGAAACACGGCAACGATGTAGAAGTATTACAGCCGGAAAGCCTTCGGGCACAGATTCGGGATGCCGCCGACCAAATCCGTCAACGATATCAATAACAGTGGTATTTTTTTGCATATATAATCTTCAACCATTCGATTGAATTAAAAAATTCATTAAATTATATATTTTTCGTTTATTTCCGCCTGTCAAAAATATATAATATGCATATACTTTTAAAATTGGTTTGACAAGCTGTCAGAGATATGTTATAATCACAATATCGTGAATATTATGTTATTAAGCAATGATGCTTCTGCGGTGCGCCGCGGGTGTTGTTGCTTATTTTATTGATTGAATTCTGACAGCGTTTTAATATACGGCTGAATCCTCCTATTGCATTTTCTGCCATAGGAGGTTTTTTGTTTCATCTATGGTTGCGATTGATTTGTAGCTTTTTTCATTTTGCCCGCCGTATAATAACAACTGCCACGTGATCGGTTTTAATCAGATCCACATACCTTTAAATCCAAAAAAATTCAACCTTTTGCATCACAGCTGCACTATATATACGAACGTCCAAAATAGGAGGATTGTCATGGACAAGCAGACTGCCGACCGGTTGATCACCGGTTACCTGACAAAACTATACGGGTTTGCGCTCTCCAAAACTCAAAACATTGCAGAAGCCGAAGAACTGGCTGCCGCCATAACGCTGGAGGCTTACGTCGCTTTGCTGCACCGGGAAAATATCTGTAATCCTGACGGTTATATTTATCAAGTTGCCCGACATGTATACGCCCGGTATATCGCTGGCAAATCCAAAAAATCCTTCTGCGGTTTTGACGGACAGTTTGCAGATCCCACCGATTTCACCAGGGATCTGGAGCAACTGCAGACACAGCGACTGCTGCGCCGGGAAATCGCTTATCTGTCCAACATCCAGCGGCAGGTCGTAATCGCCTATTACTACGACCGGCTCAAAGTCAAACAGATCGCAGCGCAGACCGGATTACCCGAAGGGACGGTAAAATGGCATTTACACGACGCCAAAAACAGTTTAAGGAAAGGGTTGGATCAAATGAGAACTATGGGGAATTTAGGTATACAACCGATCACATTTTGTAGCATGGGACATTCCGGTAATCCTGGCGATAAGGGTGATACCAGTGATTTTCTGGCCAGACGTCTGACGCAGAACATCGCTTATGCTGCTTATCACGCGCCCAAAACCATCCATGAAATCGCGCAGGAACTAGGCGTATCGCCACTGTTTGTTGAAGATGAAGTACAAGTCCTGGAAGAGTACGGGTTTATGGACAAACAACCCGGCGGTAAATATCTGACCAACATCTATATTACAGAGCCTACCAAAGAATTAGATGAGCAAATGCATCACCTATTGTGTCATTATGCAGATATTTTGTGTGAACGGTATGTGCCTCGGGTCATCGAAACGCTGGACCGGCTTGATCCCGCCGGGCTATATATTCCCGGCAACGACCGCAATCTGCTGCTATGGTCGGTCATTCCCTATTCCATCGGCTATCGCCTGCATGTTGACCAAGGTGTTTCAGCCGCCGCCTTTTCGGTCAAACGGCCGGACGGCGGAGATTATATCGCGTTTGCCTGTTTACAGTCAGGTTACCGAACCGATTTTGATCAGGACAAATACAACATCTGCGGTGATATGACCCGTGCCGGTAAATATCCATGGCATTCCTGGCAGATCAACACCTATTATGACAACCGGCCTGGCGACTGGCGGGAAAATCTCTATAGCGATTATGACGCATTATATGAATTTTATACCGGCCGCCTACCGGAAGCCGACGCCAACCTGGATAAATACCGACGGCTGTATGAAAAAGGTTATCTGACTGAAACCAAACAGGTCAATCTGATCGTCATACAGGACGACAATACCGGATGGGCCGGCAACAACGCTTTTACAAAAAAACTGCCGGGGGCAGACGACGAACTGCAGCAGTTGAGCGATCAGCTGGATCAGAAGGTGTATAC
>CALWVA010000118.1 GCA_944384875.1 uncultured Clostridia bacterium | reverse complement strand
TTGCCTTTACCGGTAACGCGCACTTTACGCTCGTAGAAATCAATATCATTGACATTCAAAGAACATAACTCGGATAAACGTAGCCCGCAGTTTAAAAACAAGGTAATAATGGCATAATTGCGTTCTTTATAGTTCCCGTCTATAGCTGCCAGCAATCTGGTGCTTTGTTCCAGTGTTAAATATTTCGGTAGCGATTTTTTTGTTTTTGGCGAGTCAAATTCTTCCAGTGGATTTTGCTGTAAATATTTCGCTCGTGTAGTCAGATATTTAAAAAAAGATTTGATTGTTGAGGTTTTGCGTGCGCGGGTTTTATCATTGTTGTTTCGCGAATTTTTACAATAGACGGAAAACTCGTAAGCGTCAGCCAACGTTACATGCTTAATCAATTCAAGGTCAACATCAGAGATATCAATTTCATCAATCGGAACTGCGGCGTCAACCAGATGGTAATGATGTTTTAAAAAGCGAAAGAATGTTCGTAAATCTCGGTAATAACCGTCGGCTGTCGCTGCAGATTTACCTTTAATGGTTTCAATATAAACCAGATATTCGCGAATAACACCCGGTATAGATGGATCGTTATATTGAATCATCGGATTGAATCCTCTTTTCCAGTCCCCTCAATTGCGCAAAATATTCATTTTGCGCAATTGGATATAAAATTTAAGCGGCTATTCTCTATCAACCGCATGTTCGCAATATTCACACACCAATATATCCTTATGACAATAAAATGCTGGCGGTAGATACTTCTCGGTCTGTGTGATACATTTTGGATTACAGCAGTAATGTTTGTCATCACCCTCTGGGATTGTGTCCAGTTGTTTAGTCGATCCATCCAGCATATGCAAAATCAACGCCATGCGCGCATACATTCCATATTCAGTCTGATTAAAATATTCTGCACGTGGATCGTCGTCTATTTCCTGGGAAATTTCATCGACCCGTGGCAGCGGATGTAAAATTTTTAATCCATATTTGGCTCTGGCTAATTTCGGTGCGTCCAATACATAAATTCCTTTTTGCTGTTCATACGCCGCTTTGGAAGTAAACCGTTCCTGCTGAATGCGGGTCATATACAATACGTCTAATAGCGGCATCGCATCTGTCAAATGGTCAATTTCCTGGAATTGGTGACCTGTTTCAACAATAATATCTTTTAAATATTGAGGTAAAGCCAGCTCTTTGGTAGAAATTAACACAAAACGATTGCCTGGGTATCGGCAGAGTGTTTTAATTAAGGAATGTACCGTTCGGCCATATTTTAAATCGCCACATAGCCCGACGGTTAAATGTTCCAAAGTACCCTTGGTTTCTTTCAATGTGAAGATATCAGTCAATGTCTGTGTCGGGTGTAAATGTCCACCATCGCCGGCATTTATAACCGGCACTCTGGAATACATGGAAGCGGCTTTTGCCGCGCCTTCGTAAGGGTTTCGGATCGTAATAATATCTGCATAATTACTGACCACCCGAACGGTGTCTTTCAGTGTCTCCCCTTTTGATACTGAAGAATTTACCGGATTATCAAAACCAATCACGCTGCCGCCTAATCGCAGCATTGCTGTTTGAAAGCTCATCTGTGTTCTGGTGGAGGGCTCGTAAAATAAAGTTGCCATCACTTTTCCATGACAGCTGTCAGTGTAATATTGCGGCTTGTTCATGATCATTTTTGCCAAAGTTAATATATCGTCGATTTGTTCCAGTGTGTAATGATCTAAATCGATCAGATGACGGCTATTCAACATCCAACACTCCTTTATGTTCTACTCTATTCTAACAGATTTCATATCTAAATTCAAATATTAAATGACGTTATTTTCAGGTCAGGGACAAAAGTTTATATTATATAGCATTATGATTTAGAATCTTATCGTTTATCTATTGACAGCCAACATGTTTTTTGTTATAATATTTTTGGATTGATCTAAATCCCTTATCAAGAGTGGTGGAGGGAACGGCCCTGTGAAGCCCGGCAACCTGCGAGTAGACGCGCAAGGTGCTAATTCCTGCAGATATAAACTGCGAGATGAGGATCGAACATTGTTTTTCTTTATCCGCAGCTGATCAGCTGCGGATTTTGTCATTATTAACAATATCAAAGAAACAACAAAGAAAGGATTAAAATCATGAAAAAACTTTTTACTTCAGAATCTGTCACCGAAGGGCATCCGGACAAAGTATGTGATCAGATTGCCGACGCCGTATTAGACGAAATTTTAAAACATGACCCCTACGCCAGAGTGGCCTGTGAAACCTTTGCTACCACCGGAATCATCACCATCATGGGTGAAATCAGCACAAGCTGTTATGTAGATATTCCAAAAATCGCCCGACAGGTCGTGAAAGATATCGGTTATAATGATCCTGCCCAGGGATTTGACGGCAATACTTGCGCGGTTGTGACTGCCATTGACGAACAGTCTCCGGATATTGCGCTGGGCGTCGACAATTCGTTAGAACGCAAAGCCGGCGAACAGGACGAAAATAGTCAACACGGCGCAGGCGATCAGGGTATGATGTTTGGCTATGCCTGTGACGAAACCGAAGCATTTATGCCGATGGCAGCATATTATGCACAATTACTGGCTCAGCAGCTGGCTTCTGTCCGAAAAAGTGGTGCTCTTCCCTATCTGCGTCCTGATGGAAAAACACAGGTAACCGTGGAGTATGACGAGGCCGGGCAACCGACACGAATCGATGCAATTGTTATTTCTGCGCAGCATAGCGATGCTGTTTCTATTGAACAGCTGCGGGCGGATATTCGCCGCCTGGTGATCGACGCCGTTATCCCTGCAAAATTGGTGGATGTAAATACCAAATATTACATCAATCCTACCGGGCGTTTTGTGGTCGGCGGTCCGCAGGGCGATACAGGTTTAACTGGCCGTAAGATTATTGTGGATACCTATGGAGGTTATGCACGTCATGGCGGCGGTGCTTTTTCCGGAAAAGATCCAACGAAGGTAGATCGTTCTGCGGCTTATGCGGCCCGTTATATTGCTAAAAATATTGTAGCTGCCGGTTTGGCAAAAAAGTGTGAGATTCAGCTTGCTTATGCGATTGGTGTTGCACAGCCGGTCTCTGTCAATATTGATACCTTTGGCACTGGGAAAGTATCGGATCTGGACCTGGCCGACGCGGTGATGCAGGTGTTTGATTTACGTCCCGTTGCTATTATTAAACAATTGAATCTTCGGCGTCCGATTTACAGAAAGACCTGTAATTATGGGCATTTTGGCCGTAATGATCCGGACTTCACCTGGGAACGTACCGATCAAGTTCAACAGTTGTTGGACGCCTTGCGATAAAGCCGATTTGATGCTGAAATTACATTTTAAAATATTTGAAAGTGCGGTTAACATCGCTGATGTTTGATTACCCAAGATTTTGAAAACGGGTACAGCTTTTAAAAGCTGTACCCGTTTTTTGCTGCCTGAAAGCATATAACCACTATAAACACTTTCGAACAGTGTCCATAAAGATGCTACGCGGAAAATGATACGCATAATCTTAGTTTAGACGAATCGCTGCTTCAAATGCAACTTTTATTATTCGTTCACGCATATCATTCGGCATATTTCCCAATATCCGCCTGTCCCAATAGATACACATTCCATTTCCACTACTGTGCATCCGTCTTTTTTCCTTTTTTTCAGATTCTTTTGTGTCTCACGGTAAAAACCATCGGTCGTCCATGTTTTGTTTTAATATAAGGAATCTTTAAATCATCAAAAACTAAAGCTAATTTTTCAGATGATTTTATGTCTGTATAATCGCTTGCTCTAGCATAATGATAGCTTGTTCCCTCGCCCCGATATGCCTGAACCGGAAGGATGATGTCCGCTTGTTATGCTTTTGCCCAGTGAGCCGCAAGAACCGAAAAAGAGAACCCGTTTTGCACCTTTTGCAAATACTTCTTCAACAAGCCCCGCAGAAGCTGCTCCTCCAAGTA
>CALWVA010000117.1 GCA_944384875.1 uncultured Clostridia bacterium | reverse complement strand
CCCCTCGTTTTTAAGGCGCTCAATTATAATACCAAATCCGGCCCCCTTTGTCAACCCCCTTTTTTTAGCTTTTTGCAAAAATTTTAACCAGAGCATACATCTATTTAAACAGAAATATACATATTAGCTATACCTATTATATATTTATACCCACTTCAGATTATAGTCCCCAATATTCCTGCTGAAACTTGACAAATTGAGCTGAACGATGTATAATATGCTCATAATTGAACAAATGGGGGGCTGGTGTAATCCGGCTGAGATTGTGTCTGGTAACGACGCTGACCCATGAACCTGATACGGATAATGCCGGCGTAGGAATCTTGTTAATTTTCAGTTTTCAAAGTCGTTTGAAGCATGATCTGTTTCAAACGGCTTTTTTGTTAGCAGTTTTTTGATGCCGTGCCAGATTTTATATCGGAAAACAGCTTTACAAGCTATTTTATTTTATTTGGGAGGATTTTTCATGCAAAAAACAAAAACAAACACGCTGGTCTGGCTGACAGAAAGTGCTATTATGATCGCACTTGCTACCGTTTTAAGCCTGATCACACTGGTCAATCTGCCCTGTGGCGGCAGCGTTACACCAGGCAGCATGCTGCCGATGATTTTGATCGCATACCGCTATGGTATCGGCCGGGGCTGTATCACCGGGCTGGCCAACGGCGTCATCCAAATGATCTTGGGCATGGGTTCACTGCCTATTACCTCTTGGGTCGCAGCTATCGTGGTTATTCTATTAGACTATATTGTGGCCTTCGGTGTAACTGGCTTTTCCGCAATGTTCAAGGGCGTATTTAAAGAAAGCCAGTCTGCCGCGCTGATAACCGGCGGATTTGTCGTATGCGTCCTGCGGTATATCTGCCATGTCATTTCCGGCTGTACTGTATGGGTTGGCGTTTCTATCCCCAGTTCAGATGGGTTGCTGTATTCGATCATCTATAACGCAACCTATATGCTGCCGGAAACCATCATTGTAGTAGCGTTGTTATGGTATGTATCCAGACTGGTCAACTTTAACGGTGAACTGCCTCGTCCGGCGGTCAAAACCGGTAAAGCCGGCAAAGCTCGCACAATTCTGTCAGCAATAGCGATGCTGTGCCTGGTGGGCGCAATTATTTATGACACAGTGGCAATCTTCAGTGTATTGCAAAACCCCGAAACTGGCGAGTTTAATTTTGCCGCCATCACCACCGCCAATTGGCCGGTGATCGGTATTGTTACCGGCTGTGCCGTTGTGATCGCCGCCGTGCTTCTGATTATCAGCACGGTCAGCGCCAACAGGAGTAAAACCAATCCTTCGACCATTTGATCTGTTGTTGACAACACGGAAAAAACATCTGTTTTTCTGTGAAAAGCAGTTGCAATCAGATAAAAATTCTGTCATAATAGGGCTGTGGTGATTTCCACAGCCCTATTATGATGTTTAAGGAGTGTTTGTTTGAAAGCAGCAATTTTTGATCTGGACGGCACCCTGCTGGATTCCATGCGCATGTGGGCCGATTTAAACCGTGCGTTTCTGGCGCAACATCATCTGGAACTGCCACCGGATATCTGGCGTAAAACCGAACATCTCTCCTTTTACGAAAATGCACAGTATTATGCCCATGCTTTTCCGGAATTACATATGACCGGCGATGAAATTTTCGAAATCTGGCAGCAGGCTGTGATGGACGCTTATATCCACGACGTCCAGCCCAAGCCCGGTGCTGTTGACTATTTGCACCGGCTCCATCAACAGGGCGTTCCCATGGCGGTCGCAACATTGACCGACCGCGCGCATGCTGAAGCTGCCCTGCGCACACACAATCTATTGCAATATTTTGCATTCATCCTGACGGTAGAAGAGTGCGGCGTTTCGAAACGCCAGCCAGACATCTACCTGCAGTGCGCGTCCCGATTGGGTGCCGCGCCTGCGGATACCTGTGTGTTTGAAGACAGTTTATATGCGGCAACCACCGCACACGCCGCGGGTTTTCCGGTCATCGGCATTTTTGATCCGGTTTCCTCGGTAAGCCGAGAGGCATTATCCGCTTGCTGCGTCCGGGTGGCAGATGATTTCACACAGCTATGAGCTGTTTCTCCAACTGTCTGCTCTGTCCGCGCGGCTGCGGCGCCGACCGCAGGCATCACCCCGGTTTCTGCGGCGCGCCTGCTACGCTTCGAGCCGCCAGAGCCGGACTGCATTTCTGGGAAGAACCCTGCATCAGCGGAACACGAGGTAGCGGCGCCGTCTTTTTCTCCGGCTGTAATCTGAAATGCCGGTTCTGTCAAAATTACGAGCTTTCGCACCATTGCGCTGGCAAACCCCTGTCTGTCCACCGGCTGGCCGACATCTTTCTGGAACTACAACAACAGGGCGCACATAATATCAATCTGGTCACGCCGACCATTTATACGCCGCTGATCAGGCAGGCGCTGCTGCAATGTAAAAACCGGCTACATGTTCCGGTGGTTTATAACTGCGGCGGTTATGAATCGTCGCAAGCGCTGCGTGATTTACAAGGCCTGATCGATATTTTTATGCCGGATATCAAATTTTTTAACCCGATGCTATCAGCAAAATATTGTAGCGCGCCGGATTATTTTGAACGCTGTACGGATGCAATTGATACCATGTTACAACTGACAGGGCCGCCGGTGATGGATAATGACGGGTTGCTGAAAAGCGGCGTGCTGATTCGGCATCTGGTGATGCCCGGCTGTTACCGGGATTCATTGCAGATTCTGGACTGGCTGGACACACAGTATCCCAGCCATCCGTTTTTGCTCAGCTTGATGCGTCAATATGTGCCCTGCGGCGATCTGCGCGATTACCCGGAACTAAACCGCCGGGTCACCAGCTATGAATATGAACGGGTTACCGACCGCGCAGCGGATCTGGGGTTTACCGGATACACACAAGAGCGAACGGCAGCCGACACCGATTTTATTCCCGTGTTTGACGGCAGCGGGATTTAAATATGATCGTTCATCAAATGCTTTGAAAGGATGGATTTAAAACATGAAAACATTAGACGGGTATATGCGCGGGATCAATCTGGGTCATTGGATCTCCCAGTATGGAGACAAAGGCAAAGAACATTGGGACAGCTATATTACCGAATCGGATTTTGCCCGGATCGCCGAATGGGGGCTGGACCATATCCGCCTGCCGGTAGACTACATGCTGTTTGAACGGGACGAACAGCCCGGCGTCTTTCTGGAATCGGGGCTGCAATATATCGACTTTGCACTGGACTGCTGCAAAAAACACGGTCTGAATATGATTTTGGATCTGCACCATACGCCTGGTTTCTTTTTTGGAGATAAGTTTAATAAAGATAAGAATAATCTGTTTACAGACCGGAATCAACAGCTTCGGTTTCTCAACATCTGGAAAATGTTTGCTAATCGCTATAAAAATGAAAACGACAATTTGATTTTCGAGTTGCTCAACGAACTGGTCTTGGAAGACACTGAACCCTGGAATAAGCTTTGGCCCGAAGCCGCGGCAGAAATTGAAAAAATCAGTCCGACCCGCCGGATCATCGTGGGCAGCAATCTGTGGAACGCCATCGAGCAGCTGAAAAATCTGACCGTTGTAGACGATCCCAATATTATTTATAATTTTCATTGCTACGCGCCGTTTCTGTTTACACATCAGCGCGCCGCATGGGATCCAAACATGTTCTCTTATCAGCGTTCGGTTACCTACCCGATGCATACTGCTGAACATCAGGAGTTTTTTGAAAAGAACGATCCTTATCTGATGGAACAATACGACATCATCGACATTCATGCGATGGAGGATTTCTTCAAACCGGCAGTGGATTTTATGAAAACCAGCGGACATCCGTTATACTGTGGTGAGTTTGGCGTGTACAACGTCGCAGATATGGACAGCACTCTCCGATGGCACAGCGATATCATCTCGCTGTTTAATAAATATGGTATCGGGCGCGCGGTCTGGAGCTATAAAGGCTTCTC
>CALWVA010000116.1 GCA_944384875.1 uncultured Clostridia bacterium | reverse complement strand
GGCGGATATCCGCCGGCTGGATCCGAAACTGGTCATCGGGATCAGGAGATACAAACGCCAACTGCACCTGCAACAGCGCACAGGTGTTGATTACGCTGGCGTGTACATTGCGGCCGCACAACAGCGTCTGTCCGCGGCGCAGCGCCAGCGCCAGCATGGTCTGCAGCGCTAGCGTGTTCCCGCCGGCACAAAACAGCGTGGCGGCGGTTCCGAAATAGTCTGATGCCAGTGCCTCAGCCTGTGCAATGGGCCCGTCGGGGTGATATAAGCTGTCTAATGTACGCGCTTCGGTTACATCCCACTTCAGAATGTCTTTCAAACAGGACAGCGGCGCGGCATCTCCACAGTGGCCCGGCGTGTGGGCGCGCACCGGGCCGGTTTCTATATAACGCCGCACGGCGTCGTATAACGGTGTAGGCATATGCGTCTCCTGTCAGTAGTCCATCTGTTCGACGATTCCAATATCCCGCATAATGGCGGCTTTGAGGGCGTCAATATTTTCAAACTGCTGTTCCGGCCGCAAAAAATCGTGCAGCTCCACCAGCACCCGGCGGCCATATAAATCTCCGGAAAAACCGAATACGTTGGTTTCCGCGCAGGGCTGCTGTTTGCCGACGGTAGGGTGTACGCCGACATTGGTGATGCTTTTATAAACCAGGCCGTCTATATGGGTTTTAGAGGCGTAAACGCCGTATTTCGGATGGATAAAGCCCGGCGGCAGTTTCTGGTTGAGCGTCGGCGCGTCAAAGATGGAACCGCCCCGGTGTTCGCCGGCGGAAACCTGAAAATCCAGTGTAAACGGGTTGGTCAGCAGACGATTTGCGTCTTTGATCTGCCCGTTTTGCAACAGTTCGCGAATTCGCGAACTGGATACTGGCAGCCCGCCGTCAACCACCGGCGGCACCACCGTCGCCTGCATATCGTTGTCGCTGCACAATCGGGACAGTTCAGCAGCGCTGCCGGTTTTATCTTTTCCAAAACGAAAGTTAAAACCGCAGCATACCCGCCGGACACCCAGGTTTTTCAGCAGCAGCACAAACCCGGCGGGGGGCAGCTGCCGCACCGCCGCAAACTCCGGCATAAAGCAGAGCTCTATGCCCAGTTGCGCCAGCATTCGCAGTTTGTGTTCTCTGGAACACAGCGCAGGGACGGCTGTGCCCTGGATCAGCCCGGCGGGAGATTGAGCGAATGTAAACACCGCCGGAACACTGTCTTCATCCGATACTGCTGTATCAATCACCGCCCGGTGGCCAATATGCACGCCGTCGAAGGTTCCCAGCGCGATACTGAGTGGCCGGTCTTTGCTATATTCTGTAAGATCGGTAATGAGCCGCATATCGTCACACCATACTTTCTAAAATGATTGGCCTTTTTAGAGCAGGCATTTCGGGCAGAGCAGCCCCTGCGCCCGGTCCACCGTCGCGACGCCCAGCAGCCGGTCACACCAGACCTGGGCCAGCGGCGTATCCCCTTGCAGTCGAACCCGGTCTAAAAACAGCTGTCCGCCGTTTTGAAACAGCGTCGCCTGTTTTGGCGTAATATCTGCCCGGCACAAACCGGTCAACGCCGTTTGAGGCGGCAGCAGATATTGTGTTGGCTGCGCGCTGTTTAAAAATTGCTCCAGCGGTATACACTGGCTGATTTCAAAACCGCCGGAGGCGATGCGCCGCAGTGTATGCATATAAGCGCCGCAGCCCAGCGCCCGGCCGAGGTCGTCGATCAGCGTGCGCACATAGGTGCCTTTGGAACAGACGATATCCAACACAGCGGTATCCAGCTCCTGCTTTGTCTGCGCAATATGAAAATCGATCAGATCCAACCGGTCAATCTGCACCTGCCGGGGTTTGCGCTCTACCTGCACACCCTGCCGCGCCAGTTTATACAGCGGCACACCGCCTTTTTTGACGGCGGCATACATCGGAGGAATCTGGGTAATGGCGCCGGTAAAGCGCGGCAGCAGCGCCAGAAGCTGCTTGCGGGTGATTGCAACCGGCTGCTCGGTCAGCACCTGACCGTCGCAGTCCAGCGTGTCGGTGGTCATGCCAAACACCAGTCCGGCCTGATAATGCTTTTTTCGGTCTGCGCCAAGATCAATAAAACGGGTGCATCTGCCCAGCATGACAGGCAGAACCCCCGTTGCCAGCGGATCCAGCGTTCCGGCGTGGCCCGCTTTGTTGCAGTTGAGTTTGCGTTTGACCGCCGCGGTGACTGAAAACGAGGTTACACCCGACGGTTTGTCGATCAATACGATTCCGTTCATCATTTTTCCAGATATTCCGCAGCCCGGCTGGCCAACAGCTCGGTGACCCGCTCAAGACTGCCTCTGATTTCACAACCGGCGGCGCGGATATGACCGCCCCCGCCAAAAGCCGCGCAAAATTCCGAAGCTGAGACCGGCTCGTGGGTGCGAACAGAGATTTTAAACAGCTCCGGCTCCCGCTGGCGAATGGTGATGCCGATTACCACGCCTTCAATCTGCCGGGGCAGCGCGGTGATGCCTTCCAGATCGTCGCTGGTCGCGCCGGTTTGCCGGCACATCTGTGTCGTAACGGTGATCATGGCGCAGCGGTCTCCGCAGAAAAACTGCATATGATCCAGCGCCAGCCGTTCCAGCAACACCCGGCTTTTGGTTTTTGTATCAAACATGATCCGGTTGATGGTGCCGAAATCAATCTCCATCGCCATCAACTCTGCAGCGATCCGATGGGTTTCGGGCGTGGTGTTGGTAAATTTGAAACAGCCGGTATCGGTGGAAATGCCGGTATACAGCGCTGCGGCAATCTGCCGGTCGATGGGCAGGTTTAACAGATGGATCAACCGGTAAATGATTTCACAGTTGGCCGCGGCATCGCTGTCAACATAGGTCCGGCGGCCATACAGGGTATTGGACCCGTGATGATCGATGACCAGATCCGGCACAATATCTTTATAGGTTTCGCCTAAAAGCGGCGCGTCGGCCACGTCTACCGCGACGATCAGCGACGGCTCAAACGTTTCGGGCTGTACAGTCTCGGTAATATAACCATACCGCGCCGGGATCGCGTGGCTGCACCCCATCTGAACGTGTTTGCCGTGTTGCTGCAACGCCCGGCCCAGCGCATATGCCGAGCCGACGGTGTCGCCGTCGGGAAAATGGTGCATCAGGATCAGGATATGGTCGGCTGCAGACAGCATGTCCGCCGCCTGCCGTAGTTCAATCTTCATCGTCTGTTCTCTCTTTGCTGTTAAAGTCGCTGATGATCTGCGCGATCTGCGCACCGTGGGCAATGGAGCTGTCTGCAATAAACCGGAGCTCCGGCATTTTACGGAGGGAAACAGCCTTTGACAGCGCCCGCTTGATATAGCCTCCGGCGCTGTTCAGCCCTTTGACTGAAGCGGTGGTCTGCGCCGGCCCTTCCAGTGCGCTGACATAGACCTTTGCATAGGACAGATCGCCCGAAACCTCTACCCGCACAATGGAAACAAATTCCGAAATGCGGGGGTCTTTGAGCTCTCTGATGATTTCAGACAGACAGCGCTTGATGTCCTGCGCTGTCCGGTCCAGCTTGTGTGACGCCATAATAGGACCATCCTTTCAGGAAACCGGGCACAGTGCTGCCCGCAGTGCGCGGAAGCCCGCGAAACCGTCTGACAGACTGCCGCCCGGTATCGGATCAGTCTTTGTATTCTTCCATAACGAAGGCTTCAAAAATGTCGCCTTCCTTAATATCGTTGAATTTCTCCAGGCCGATGCCGCATTCATAGCCTGCGGCAACTTCCTTGACATCGTCTTTAAACCGGCGCAGAGAGTCGATCTCGTCTTCGGTGATAACGATGCCGTCCCGCACGACCCGAATCTGTGCGTTGCGGGTGACTTTACCCTCCAGTACATAGCAGCCGGCGATGGTGCCGACACTGGAAATTTTATAAATCTGCCGCACTTCGATCCGGCCCAGCTGCACTTCGCGGAACTTAGGTGCCAGCATACCCTTGATGGCGGCCTCGATTTCTTCAATACAGTCGTAGATGACGCGATACAGCCGCAAATCTACGCCTTCTTTTTCGGCGCTGTCTTTCGC
>CALWVA010000115.1 GCA_944384875.1 uncultured Clostridia bacterium | reverse complement strand
AACATGTGCAAGTATATCATATTGCTGTTGGCAATATGATATACCGCCCGCATAAGCGGTCATTATCCGCTGCACGGCGCATTTGGGGCACGTTTGCTCGCCGTTAAAACGGCAACCGCAAACATGTGCAAGTATATCATATTGCTGTTGGCAATATGATATACCGCCCGCATAAGCGGTCATTATCCGCTGCACGGGGCATTTGAAGCACGTTTGCTCGCCGCCCGCCATTGAACCGGGAACCCACTGTTAAGCAGGATGGCAACCGGTCTGTTGCAGGGTCCGGCCTGTCTAAAATAAAACTGTCAGGCGGCATATGTTTTGGAAAACACGCGGGCTGTAACGGAACTGATAAACGGGTTCGCAGTTAAAGAACAGGAGCAGTATATGGGAAAGCATCCTCTTTTGGATACAATTCAATCACCAGACGCACTGGAAGCGATGGATATCTCTCAGCTGGAGCAGGTCTGCGCCGAGCTGCGGGAGCAGATGATCGATACCGTTTCCAGAAACGGCGGGCATCTGGCTTCCAATCTGGGTGCGGTAGAGTTGACAGTGGCGCTGCATCGCAATTTTCATTATCCGCAGGATCAAATTATTTTTGATGTGGGGCATCAATGTTATGCCCATAAAATGCTGACCGGCCGGCTTGCGTCCTTTGATACGCTGCGGCAGCAGGGCGGTATCTCGGGTTTTTTAAATCCGGAAGAAAGCGATTATGACGCGTTTTTAACTGGACATTCCAGCACTTCGGTCTCTGCGGCGCTGGGCATCGCCCAGGCCAAGCGGATCAAAGGTGAAAAGGGCTGGGCAGTTGCTGTCATCGGCGACGGCGCGCTGTCCGGCGGGTTGGCCTATGAAGGGTTGAACAACGCAGGCAGATCGCACGGCGGCAACCTGATCGTGGTGTTAAACGACAATAAAATGTCTATTTCCAGAAACGTCGGCGCGATGGCGCGGCATCTGGCAGTTATGCGCGCGCGGCCGGCTTATCATCAGTTTAAAAGCACCACCGAGCGGATTATTTTAAAAATCCCGCTGATAGGAAAATATCTGCGCAACGGCCTGGTGAAGCTCAAGACCGCCGCAAAAAACGCGGTATACAATAGCACAATTTTTGAAGATATGGGCTTTGCCTATCTCGGCCCGGTAGATGGGCATAATCTGGAGCTGCTGGATTCGGTTTTTCAGGTTGCCAAAACGGTTCGCCGGCCGGCGCTGATCCATGTGTGCACCGTTAAGGGCAAGGGCTACGATTATGCAGAAAAAAACCCCAGCATCTTTCATGGGGTGTCTGCTTTTGATGTGGAAACCGGCGAGCGGCTGCCAGGGGGAAAAAGCTATTCCCAGCAGTTTGGAGAGACAATTTGCCGGCTGGCCGCTACAGATTCGAAGATCTGTGCAATCACTGCCGCGATGTGCGAAAGCACCGGGTTGGCGCCGTTTCAAAACAGTTTTAGAGAGCGGTTTTTTGATGTGGGCATCGCCGAACAGCACGCGGTTACATTTGCGGCGGGCTTGAGCAGCGCCGGGATGCTGCCGGTGTTTGCGGTGTATTCCTCCTTTTTGCAGCGGGCGTATGATCAGATTCTTCACGACGCGGCGGCGCAGAGCTTAAAGCTGGTGCTGGCCATTGACCGGGCCGGTGTGGTGGGAGAAGACGGCAAAACCCATCAGGGCGTATTTGACGTGGCGTTTTTAAACAGTATTCCCGGGGTCACGATCTATGCGCCGGTGACCTTTGGCGAATTGGATTATTTTCTGCATCAGGCGATCTATCATGTGCCGGGCGTGGCGGCGGTGCGTTATCCTCGGGGGGCACAGGTGCCGGTGCCGGCAGAATATTCGGATTGTCATCAGCCCTGGAGGCTGTTGGGTGAACATACGGCCAAAGCGGCAATTGTGACCTATGGCCGCACCATATCTGCGGCATTGCAGGCGGCGACGCTGTTGCAACAGCAGGGGATCCATGTGCGGCTGTTACAGCTGTGCCAGATCCGGCCGGTGGATGTTGCGGCCGCGGCTGCGGTAGCCGATTGCGAACAGGTGTTCTTTTTCGAAGAGGGGATGCGTATCGGCGGTGTCGCCGAGCATTTTGAAGTGTTGTGTCGTGAGCAGGGTTTTGACGGTCAGTTTTTGATTACGGCGGTGGAAGAACAGTTTTTGCCCCACGCGACAACGGCTGAAACGTTACAGGCAATCGGGCTGGATCGCGATTCGATCTGCCGGAAAATCAAGGAGGCGTTGGCGTGTCAGTAAGGCTGGACCGTTATTTGTTTGAGCAGGGACTGGCGCCTTCCGGGCAGCAGGCCCGGGCGTTGATCATGGCCGGGGCGGTGTTTGTAGACAATCAGAAGGCGGATAAAGCGGGAATGCCGGTGAAAGACGGGCAGCGTGTAGAAGTGCGGGGCAGCGGGCTGCCCTATGTCAGCCGCGGCGGCCTGAAGCTGGAAAAGGCGATGCAAAGCTTTGACATTACGCTGCAGGAAAGCGTCTGCGCCGATATTGGCGCGTCTACCGGCGGATTTACCGATTGTATGCTGCAAAACGGCGCCCGCCGGGTTTATGCGGTAGACGTGGGATATGGACAGCTGGCCTGGAAACTGCGCACCGATCCGCGGGTGGTCAATCTGGAGCGTACCAATTTCCGTTATGTGACCACACAGCAGATCCCGGAACCACTGGATTTTGCGTCGGTAGACGTATCGTTTATTTCGCTGACGCTGATTTTGCCGGTTTTAAGCGGATTGATACGACCGGGCGGGCAGGCGGTCTGTCTGATCAAGCCGCAGTTTGAGGCGGGCCGGGAGCATGTTGGCAAAAAAGGCGTGGTGCGCGATGCGCAGGTACATATAGATGTGATATCTAAAATCGTCGATTTTGCATTGGAGACCGGCTGGTCGGTGCGAGGGCTGGATTATTCCCCAATTAAAGGCCCGCAGGGCAACATTGAATATTTGATCTGGCTGTGTTGGGATGGCCAGAAGCAAAATATGGCGGCGATTTCGGCAAGGGAACTGACAGAGCGTTCCCATGCGGCGCTGGACTGAACGGAGGGTGCCGATGAAAGCGGCAGTTATATTAAACAGAGAAGGTGTGCCGGCGGAAGTGGTTCGGCAGTTGTGCGATACGCTGGAGCGGCTGGATATTTTACCCTGTTTTGATCAGCAGGCGCCGGTGTCCGATCGGTATGTGCGCCGGCCGCTACAGGAGCTGATTGAAGGCTGCGATGTAGTATTGGCGCTGGGCGGTGACGGCACGATTTTGCACGCCGCCAAGGCTGCGGCGCTGCAAGATAAAAAGGTGTTGGGCATTAACTGCGGCCGGCTTGGGTTTACCGCCGGGCTGGAAGCCGATGAGCTGGAGCTGTTGTCGGCGCTGCGCAGCGGCGCGTATACAATCGACCGGCGGATGCTGCTGGAGGTGGTCGTGTCCGGCAGCCGGGACGGCGCCAGTTATTTATGTGTCAATGACGCGGTGATATCCAAGGGTGCGCTGTCCAGAATGATTGATATTACCGCCCGGTTCGATGCGGATACGGTGATGCAGTACCGGTCAGACGGGCTGATTGTCGCGACCCCTACCGGGTCTACGGCTTATTCGCTGTCAGCGGGCGGCCCGGTGATGGATCCGTCCATTAACAGCATTCTGGTAACGCCGATCTGTACCCATTCTTTTTTTAACCGGCCAATGGTGCTGAATCCGGAATCCAGCGTTTGCGTTACGGTGCAGGAACGGGGCGATACCGAAGCCTATTTGACGATTGACGGCGAGCGGGCCATCCGGCTGCATGGCAGCATGTCGGTGACCATTCGCAGGGAGCGGGTTAAAACGGCTAACTTGATCAAGATCAAAAATGATGGTTTTTTAAAAATTTTACACACGAAACTGGTGGAAAGAGGGCGTGAAGACAAATGAAAAAACGCAGACTGCAGGCGATTTTGACCCTGATTAAAGAGCATGCGGTTTCCACACAGGAGGAGCTGTTGGAGCTATTGCAGCGCGACGGCTTTGACGTGACCCAGGCCACCGTTTCCAGAGATATTAAAGAGCTGCGCCTGATCAAAACGACGGA
>CALWVA010000114.1 GCA_944384875.1 uncultured Clostridia bacterium | reverse complement strand
CTGTATATGACGAAATCCGACAACAAGGCCGCTGGCAGCGTGCCGATTGCCGGATTAAGCGCTTATGTGTTCGACTTATTTACGGGAAAAAATCTGGGTCACATCATAATAATCGTCATTCTTGTCATCAGAACTGCTGGACTCATCCAAACCCAGACCCATACCGGCAAAGGGATCTTCTTCCTTCTTGGAATTCAGGCTGTCCCCCGCGCCGGTAGCGATCACGGTAATCTTAATTGTATCTTCCAGCGAGTCATCGGTATTCGCACCCCAGATAATGTTCGCATCCGGATGCGCAGCCTCCGCAATGATCGTAGAAGCCAACTCCACTTCTTCCAGGCCGATATCCGGCGAGCCGGTAATGCTGATAATCACGCCCTTCGCCCCATTCATAGAGGTTTCGATCAGCGGGCTGGTAATCGCCGCATGCGCCGCCGTCTCCGCCTTATCTCTGCCGGTGGCGACGCCCACGCCCATATGCGCATAGCCAGCATCTTTCATGACAGCCGTTACATCTGCAAAATCCAGATTCACCATCGCCGGCAACTTAATCAATTCGGAAATATTCTGCACACCCTGCCGCAGAACATCGTCAGCCACCTGAAACGCATTGGTCAACGTAATCTTCTGCTCTGAAACCAGCTTCAGCCGTTCATTGGGGATCACCACCAGGCTGTCCACATGATCGGCAAGCTCTGCGATACCCTGCTCGGCCTGGCTCATCCGGCGTTTGCCTTCAAAGGCAAATGGTTTTGTAACCACACCCACCGTTAAAATACCCATATCCTTGGCGATCTGGGCCACAACCGGCGCAGCACCGGTGCCTGTGCCGCCGCCCATGCCGGCGGTGATGAATACCATATCAGTGCCTTTCAGCGCTTCAATGATCTCATCTTTAGACTCTTCCGCCGCACCCTTGCCGATATCAGGGTTCGCGCCCGCGCCCTGCCCATGCGTCAGCTTCTCGCCAATCTGAATTTTATGCTGGGCCTTAGAACGCATCAATGCCTGTTTATCTGAGTTAATCGCAATGAAATCAGCGCCCTGCACACCGGCATCCGCCATGCGGTCAATTGCATTGCCGCCGCCGCCGCCGACACCGACTACCTTGATCTGAACGACGTCATTGATTTCGCTTGATACTTCAAAGCTCATTTACTTTTCCTCCTATATTATGTAAATCCGTAAAATTATCATTTTTATACTAAAAAATTTTAACATACAATTTCAAAAATTTCAACCGTTTTCAGGGTATTTATTAAATTTTTTTCACTCGATTCAATCCAAAACATCAGCAGTTTGTTCATCGGTCAAAACCCCTGCCGTAAAATATGCCTGTTGTCTGTCGTTTGGAATCCGGCTGAGGTTCAAAACACCGGTTTGCCCGCCGGATTTCTGCTGCTCGATAATCAACGCCGCATAGTCCGCCTTTTGTTCCAGATACCCGGAACCGCCAAAATTCAGCACAATCCGATTCTGATAGGTCGCAGATAATTCCTGGCTGCTCCCGATATCGATCACGGTGATGCCATCGATCTGCCGGCTCTGCAACACCGAACGAATAGATTGAAACAGCTCTAATGCCTGCTCCTGCTGAAACTGCACCGTCTCGCCGGCCTGGGCTGCCGTAACCACCGTTCCACGGATCACCGGCGCACCTTTAATCGGCTGTGTCTTCTGCTCCAGACATTTGCCGTTTTCATCAATCAAAATATAGCTCCCACCTGATTCAATCTGTCCCGCAACCACAGCGCGGGTAATTCGCAACTCTACCGAAGACGGGAAATGCTTGACGACTTCTACGCTTCCAATATAAGGCATCACTCTGGTCAACGTCTCCTCGACATGTCCGGTATCTGCCATAATAATATTCACATCTGTCTGCAAACCGGAAGCGCTGATGATTTGCTGCGACGGATACAGGTCCGCCACCGAATCGCCGGTTACCTCTATGGTTTGAATATGGAACAGCACTGTCAGAGAACAAATCACCAATGTTACAACCGCCAAAAAAGCCAGCGTAATATACAGTAAAATTCGCGATCCGCCACGCCTTCTCTTCTTTTTCCGTTTTTTTTGCGGCGCCTCGGGCTCCGGCGCATGCGCATACTTGCGTTTCATTTTAACCATCCGTTCCTTTCCAGCTTAATAATCTACCCGTTTAATATGCGCCCCCAGCGCCTGCAGATCAGTTTCCAGTTCCGCATATCCCCGATCAATATGTCGAATATTCCCAATTTTGCTTTCTCCGTGAGCCGCCAACGCTGCAATCACCAGCGCCGCTCCACCACGCAGATCGGTGGCCTGCGCTTCCGCTGCATACAGGCTGTCGACCCCTTCGACGATCGCAACCCGTTCTTCCACCTTAATGTTCGCACCGAACCGGCACAATTCATCCACATGACGATACCGGTTCTGAAAAATTGTTTCTATAAACATCGTGGTTCCCCGCGCCACCGTCGCCATCGCCATCATCGGCGCCTGTGCGTCGGTCGGAAACCCCGGATACACCTGTGTGCGAATCAATTTAATGCGGTTTAACCGCGCCGGCGCACGTAATAAAATAGTATCTGCGCCAATTTCCAATTCACAGCCGGCCTCCCGAAACGCATAAAATACCGGTTCCACATAATCAGGCTGCACCTTTTTGAGCAGCACCTCGCCGCCGGTAGCAGCCGCAGCCGCCATATAAGTCGCCGCCTCGATGCGGTCTGAAATGATACGATGTGTGCAGCCGCCGAGCTTTTCCACGCCCTCGATTGTAATAACGCTGTCTCCTGCGCCGCTGATTTTAGCGCCGCAGGCATTCAGAAAACCTGCAAGATCCATAATTTCCGGCTCTCTCGCCGCATTGTGTATTTTTGTAATACCCCGAGCCGTTACGGAAGCCAAAATGATATTTTCGGTCGTTCCCACGCTGGGAAGCGGCAAATTGATCGTATTACCACACAGCCGCCCGACCCGCCGGCATCTGATACTGCCAAATCGTTCGTCTATCAGTGCGCCCAGTTTCTGCAACGACAGAATATGTAAGTCTACCGGTCTGGGCCCCAATTCACAACCGCCGGGATATGAAATCCGCGCTTTGCCGCACTTCGCAATCAGCGCGCCAAGAAACACAATGGAAGAGCGCATCTCCCGCATCAGTTCATCCGGAATTGTACAGTTATGCGCTGCTGTCGGATCAATCTCAATCTGATCGCCTTCCCGGACAACTTTACATCCGAGATGTTTCAGGATTTTAATAGAAGCGTCTACATCCGATAACGCCGGGCAGTTTTGCAACGTGCATTTTTCGTTACATAAAAAGGTTGCTGCCAAAATCGGCAACGCACTGTTTTTCGCGCCGTGGATCTCCACCTCGCCCGACAGCCGTTTCCCCCCCTCAATAGTCAGGACAGCCATATTCAAGCACCTCTTCGATCAAAATAAACCTGCATTCAGTTTATCTTATGAATCCGAGGTGTTTTTGTGCATCAGTCCATTTGTTTACCGTATAATAATTCCATTAAAACCTGATAGATCCGCTCATTCGCGTCATATACCGCCATAGCGGCCGCCTGCCGGTGCATCTGTTCCAATCTCTCAGGATGCTCCAGCAGCGCCTGTACCGCTTCAATCAATACCTGACCGGTCAGATCCTTCTCCTCGATCAAAATCGCCGCGCCATTATCCGCCAGCGCCTTGGCGTTGTAATATTGATGGTTCTCCGCCACATTCGGCGACGGAATTAAAATCGACGGCTTTCCCTGCACCTGCAGCTCGCTGAGAGTGGTCGCGCCCGCTCGGTTGATCACCAGATCCGCCGCCGCCATACAAAGATCCATATCATAAATATATTCGGTAATGCGCAAATTTGGTAGATGTTCATAATCAACGCCTTTAGAATGAATCAGTTTTGGCATAAAATCCATGCCATATTTGCCGATGGCGTGAAAATGATAATATTTCCCGGAATTTGCATGCCAGGCCAACAGCTCCGCTACCGCTTCGTTGATGCGTCTGGCGCCCAGACTGCCGCCACAGGACAGAATCATCGGGCGATCGTCCAATCCCAGCGCCTTTCTGGCCTGCGCTCGCGTCATATGCAACATAGATTCCCTGACCGG
>CALWVA010000113.1 GCA_944384875.1 uncultured Clostridia bacterium | reverse complement strand
AGCGGCGTTGCGTAAAAGATCGACGCCGCTTGTTTTTTTGGGCATGCTATAATCATCAAAACAAAACGGGGTGTTTCGATGGGCGAATTGTATTTTGGCGGGCATATTCTGACGATGGAAGATGGCCCGGCGCCACAGGCGGTGGCAATTGCAAATGGAAAGATTGTCTTTACGGGAACGCTGCAAACAGCAAAAAAACAGTTTTCTGATTTTTTGCCCCGAGATCTGCAAGGACACACGCTGATGCCGGCGTTTATAGACACACATTCTCATATTACCGCGCTGGCGTCTACACTGCGGCTGATCCCATTGCAGGATGCTCGCAGCTTTGATGATATTGTACAAATGCTGAAAGCGCACGACACTCAAGAAGAATGGATCATCGGTTTCGGTTATGATCACAATCTGCTTGTAGAGGGTATGCATCCGGATAAGACCGTGTTGGATGCGGTCTCTGCTGACCGCCCGGTGATGATTACCCATGCGTCCGGCCATATGGGCGTTTTGAATTCTGTTGCTTTGCGGCGTTTGGATGTTGAGGGGCGGCAATCGGACATATCCGGGGAAAAAATCGCAAGAATGGACGACGGAACCCTCAGTGGTTATTTAGAGGAAAACACTTTTATGAAATATGCAGCGGCTGTGCCGCAGCCGGATGTGGAGCGCATGGGTGCGTTGCTGCAACAGGCGCAACAGATCTATTTTCGTTACGGTATTACAACAATTCAGGATGGGTTGACAAAACGCCCTGAATTTGATATGCTCGTATTTGCGGATGAAAAGGGGCTTTTGCAGGCCGATGTGATCGGTTATGCTGATATGCAGCAGGCGCCGGAGCTGTTATACGCGCGAAAAACGCCGGGCCGGTTCCGCATGGGCGGATATAAGATTTTTCTGGATGGTTCGCCGCAGAGTAAAACCGCGTGGTTAACCGCGCCATATGAAGGCGGCGGGGATTGCGGGTATTCGGTGCATACAGATACGCAGGTGCGGGCGTTTGTTCGTCAGGCGCGGCAGGAGGGGGTTCAACTGTTGGCGCATTGTAACGGAGACGCGGCGGCGCAGCAGCTGATAGACGCGTTCGACGGTGCATTTGATACGAATCGACCGGTGATGATTCATGCCCAGACCGTGCGGCCGGAGCAATTGGAACAAATGCGGCAGATTGGGATGATTCCTTCTTTTTTTATAGCGCATATCTATCATTGGGGCGATGTGCATCTGCGTAATCTCGGCATGCACCGGGCGCAGCGTATCAGTCCCGCCGGCAGCGCGCAAAGGCTGGGGCTTCCATATACCTTTCACCAAGATACGCCGGTTCTGCCGCCGGATATGCTGCAAACCGTCTGGTGCGCCGTGCATCGGCGTACGCGGGACGGCGTGTTGCTGGGAGCGGGAGAGCAGATTACGCCGCGGCAGGCGCTGGAGGCGGTAACCCGGCATGCGGCTTATCAGTATTTTGAAGAAGACCAAAAAGGCACGATCCGAACTGGAAAACTGGCGGATCTGGTGGAGTTGCGTGATAATCCGTTGGATTGCGCCGATTTGCGACAGATACAGATTTTAAAAACAATCAGACGGGGCGAAGTTTTGTTTGAAGCGGGAGAAGAGTGAATGTATAAACTGTTAAAAACCGAAAAACAGGCCCGGCGCGGTGAATTTCAGACTGTGCATGGGACCGTTCAGACACCGGCGTTTATGAACGTGGCCACCTGTGGAGCAATTAAGGGCGGGGTGTCGGCATATGACCTGCAGCAAATTAAATGCCAGGTGCAGCTGTGTAACACCTATCATCTGCATGTACGCCCCGGTGATCAGGTGGTCGCTCAAATGGGCGGGTTACACCGGTTTACTGGCTTTAACGGCCCGATTTTGACTGACAGCGGCGGATTCCAGGTATTTTCACTGGCTTCGCTGCGCACGATTCAGGAGGAGGGCGTGTGGTTTTCCTCTCATGTCGACGGCCGGAAAATATTTATGGGGCCGGAGCAGAGTATGCAGATCCAGTCGAACTTGGCGTCTACCATCGCTATGGCGTTTGATGAGTGTATGAAAAATCCGGCTGAATATGCATATGCAAAAGAATCCTGCGCCCGGACTGCCCGCTGGCTGGGCCGGTGCAAGGCGGAAATGCAGCGGTTAAACGCGCTGGAATCCACCATCAATCCGCAACAGCTTCTTTTTGGCATCAATCAGGGCGCTACTTATATAGATTTGCGTGTGGAACATATGAAAACCATTGCAGAGATGCAGCTTGACGGTTACGCCATCGGCGGGCTGGCGGTGGGAGAACCGCCGGAAGTTATGTATGAAGTGATCGAAGCTGTGCAGCCGTTTATGCCGGTGGATAAAATCCGTTATCTGATGGGCGTGGGAACACCGATGAACATTCTGGAAGCGGTGCGCCGGGGGGTGGATCTGTTTGACTGTGTGATGCCAAGTCGGAATGCACGGCATGGACAGATTTTCACCTGGAATGGTGTGATCAATTTGAATAATGCGAAATATGTGACGGATTCGGCGCCGTTGGATGAAAGCTGTGATTGTGAAGTCTGCCGCCGATATTCCAAAGGTTATATCCGGCATCTGCTCAAAAGCGGAGAGATGCTGGGAATGCGCTTGTGCGTGCTGCATAACCTGTATTTTTACAATACGCTGATGGAAAGAATCCGGCAGGCACTGGATGAAGACCGGTTCGAGGCACTCTATATGCGTTTAAAAGGTGTGATCGACCGGCGAATATAGCTGTTTTTTAAAAAAAGCTGTTTTGAAGGTTGCAAATTGCAGATAAATCTGCTATAATCTCAAAGTAGCTTTTACGGTGGGGTGTCGCCAAGCGGTAAGGCACTGGATTTTGATTCCAGCATTCGTAGGTTCGAATCCTGCCACCCCAGCCATGTCGCCGCAAGCAATATGTAGCTTGCGGCGATTTTTTATTAAAAATTGCCGGCGCGATTCTGTTGCGCTTCCTTCTTCGCAAAAGGTCACGCTCGGCTTTCCCATTCAGTTGTGATCGCCCTCGCGGCGGCTTGCTGTCGCTACCATCCTTTTGCGGGTTTGAGTCTCAATCATAATTCTCGCTTGACATCTTTATCGTAACCTGCTGACAGTCTGCGTTTGGACGTGATTTGCGTTCGGGCTCTTTTTTTCGCTGTCGGCACGATTAAATTCCGGTTTTACCAGGAGGTAAATAAAAAGCGTTGAAAAACTTCCGCATTATAAAAAGTTGCGCAGGGAGATAGAAGTGAAAAATCATTGCGTGAAGAGGTGTACTCGAATTACATATATCTTCTGGTAAGTATTCCACTGTACAGGCGTGTTTCATAATGCATGTTGGAAACAGATCCCATCCGTCTAAAAAACGGCAACGTTAGCTGTGCCTGCGGATTTAACGATTATTCCGCTTTTTATCGAACAGATAAGACGTATTTCCATCATTCTCAAAAGTTTGATTTCGCTGTTGGTGTTAAATCCTAAAAACCGAAATTTTTTCATTGTAATTTTCAACAGTTTATCTTATAATAAAACAAATAAATATGGAAAGGGCTGAATAACATGACTAAACAAAAAACGTATAAGACATTAATAATTGTTATTGCTGTCATTATATTGGTTGCTGTTACTGCCGGAGTGGTTTGCTATCTGACGCTGTTTCGAATCTATGATACGACGACCGTCGCTACTGTAAACGGTGTAGAAATTTCTGCCGGCGAACTGAAAAATGAAATGCAACGCAACCGTTCTGATGTTTTGCAATATTTTAAAGACACATACGACGCTGATACCAACAACAGCAAATTTTGGTCAACTGACTTTGACGGTCAAACGCCTACGCAATATCTGCGGGATCTGTCACTGACAAAAGTATCATCATATAAACTGCAACAGCAGCTGGCATATGAATATAACATTATTGCCGATTATTCTTACCAAGGTTTCTTGGACGCTATGGAAAAAGAAAACGCCCAACGAGCGCAAAAGGTCCAAAACGGCGAAGCTATTTATGGACCGCAATCTTATGATAAAGATACATATTATGACTATACTTTTTCCAATATGGTGATTGCGCTGAAAGATAGTCTTTCGCAGGAAGGCGGCATTTTATATGCGGACGACGCCACGCTGAAAAACTATTATGA
>CALWVA010000112.1 GCA_944384875.1 uncultured Clostridia bacterium | reverse complement strand
ATCTGTTCGGCTGTAATATTGTGTGCGCGGTTAAACCGGTTCAGATGATACAATTCCTCTGGGTCTCCGGTTAAAACATTGACACGTTCCCAACAGCAGAATACCGCCTGAAACCCGATTTTCTTTAAAATCGGCAATGCCTGTCTGGGGATCTTTCCAAACGGGTAAGCAAAGGCAGTGGGGCGGTTGCCCAGTTCTGTTTCGATGCAATCCTGCGCTCTGGACAGATCCTGTGTGATGACCTGTTCATATGTGCTGAGAGATTCATCGGATTTTTTCTGAATACCGTTACGTCCTGCGCTTTTGTGCAGATCATAGGTGTGATTTTGTACTTCGATCAGGCCGCTTTGCTGCATGGTTTTCAGCTCTTCCCAGGTCATGTGCGCATAATTTACGCTATGATCATCGCCCTGAGAATATAAATCCGCCTGTTTACCGATCACATTGACTACCGCTTTCATATTGTATTTTTGCAATAGCGGGAAAGCATAGGTATAAACGCTCTGATATCCGTCGTCAAAAGTGATCATTACCGGTTTATTGGGAAGAGCCCGGCCATTTTGAACAAAATCAATTAAATCCTGCACCAAGACGGTGGTATATCCTTTTTTTGTCAGATATTCCAAATCGGCTTCAAACTCTTCAGGGCTGATGGTATATTTGTTCAGTTTACTTTTTTGCTGTAACAGATGATGATACATCAAAACAGGTAAGCGCACATGTTCTGGTTCGGATTCTGATTGCACGGCGAAAATGACAGGCATGCCGGCGAGCAGGATCACGCCACAGAGAACGAAGAGAAGATAACGGTAAAAATGTTTGAAATGAATGATCATTGTCGTTGCAGCCTCCCTGTTTTAATATGTATGTTTCATACAGAAGAATCATGTAACGAAAGGTTTTGAACACTGTGTTTGAATTTGTAGATCAGAAAAATCCGGAATTTGCCGCATTTGCGTCCACCCATCCAAATGGAAATTTTTTGCAGGCGCCCTTCTGGAGCGATGTGAAACAGCAATGGGGCGCACGATATATCCTGAGCCGGAATACAGCCGGGCAGGTACGTGCAACCATGCTGGTGTTGATTCGAAAAGTGCCATACCTGCCATATACGTTGTTATATGCGCCCCGTGGGCCGGTTTGCAACTCTGATGATCTTGAGGCTTTAACCGATCTGGTTGCCGCTGTCAAAAAGCTCGCAAAAGAACAAAACGCTTATTTATTTAAAGCCGATCCTTCATTTGAAGCTACCGACGACGGCTTTCGGTCAGCAGCGGCGGCGGCGGGCCTCTCCATTCGTGAAACCGGCAAGAATTTCGACGGTATTCAGCCGCGATTTGTTTTTCGCTTAAACATTGAAAACAAAAGCTATGAACAGCTGTTTGAGGCGTTTCACTCCAAAACCCGATATAATATTCGTCTGGCAGCCAGAAAGGGCGTCACTGTCCGGCAGGGCACCAAAGATGACTTACCAGCCTTCCATCAAATTATGAAAGTAACCGGCGCGCGGGATCATTTCGGCATTCGCCCGCTATCTTATTTTGAACGCATGTACGACGTTATGGCAGACGAGCAGTTGCATCTGTATATGGCAGAGCTGGACGGTCAACCCATTGCCGGTACAATCGCCATTTATTATGGCGATAAAGTCTGGTATCTGTATGGCGCGTCCTCTAACGAACACCGAAATGCCATGCCCAATTATCTGCTGCAACAGGCGATGATTCAATGGGCCATTGAAAAAAAATGTCGAATCTACGATTTCAGAGGTGTATCCGGTGATTTGAGTCCGGAAAATCCATTATATGGCCTATATCGATTTAAAAAAGGTTTTTCCGGCGATCTTGTAGAATTTATAGGAGAATGTGAGATCGTTTTCAAACCGTTGGTCAAAAAAGCCATTGATCTGGCCCAGAAGATTTTATAAACAGAAAAGGGATGTTCAGATGCAAAACTGCATTACGATTTCCAAAGCAGATTTAGATTATAATGTACACACCGTTTTAGAAGTAGTGCAGACGCCGGTAATTGCGGTAGTCAAATGTAACGGATACGGTATTACAATGCAATATGCGATGGCAGCATGGTATAATGCCGGCGTCCGTTTTTTCGCTGTTTCCGAACCTGCAGAGGCGTTGACAATCCGGGAACTGGGTTATACAGACGTTCAGATTTTACTAATGGCGCCGGTTTATGATCCGCCGACGCTGCAGCTGTTATTATCCAACGATATTATTTTGACCGTCACCAGCGCACGCTGTGCAGCTTTTGCTGTGGAAAACAGCGGGGGATATCCTGTTCAGGCTCATGTAAAAATCGATACCGGCATGGGCCGGTTTGGAACCCGATATGACAATATACAGGAACTGCTGGCAATATATGCGGTAGAGGGTATTCGCTATACAGGAATTTTTTCTCATTTTGCGATTTCCTTTGAACCGCAATATCAGAAAACCAAACAGCAGTTAGACCGATTTCTTTCAGCGATACAGCATCTGGAGGCTGCAAAGATTCAGGTCGGCACAAAACATATTGCCAACTCCTGTGCGGCACTGCGCTTTCCCGAGACCCGGCTGGACGCAGTGCGCATCGGATCAGCGCTGGTGGGGCGGCTGATGGTTCCCTGCGGCGTGCAACTGAAAAAAATAGGATCGCTGCGGGCGCGCGTCGTTGATATTGTACAACTGAAAAAAGGGGATACCTCTGGTTATGCAATGATTGCAAAACTCAAAAAAGATACCACTGCCGCGGTAGTGGCAGTGGGATACCGGCAGGGATTTGGTATAACTCGCTGCAATGAAAACGGTCGTTTTTTGGATATGCTGCGCAACATCTATCACGCGATCCGGGAGTATAAAAAACCGGTATATTTATATCATGGACAAGACCGCCTGCCGATCGTTGGCCGGATCGGCAATCAATATACATTGGTGGATATAACCGGAAAACAGCTGGACGTTAACACCATTCTCAGCGCAGATATCAACTTGCTATTAGCGGATTCACTGGTCGATCGTGTGCTGGAATAACTGAGAAATCGAAAAATTATTTACGCTCAACCTGCAAAATATTATTGAATTTATGTTAAATATAAGGTATAATATTGTTAAATTTGAGTAAACTAAATTGCAGGAGTAAATAATGGACTTTTCTTTCAATACATTTTTCAGCCAACTCATTTCCAGTCCGGCGCTGATGATTACCGCTCTTTTAGTGCTAGGCGTTATTTTTGTAAACGGTTGGACCGACGCCCCGAATGCGATCGCCACCTGTGTCTCTACCAGAGCCATAGGCGCGCGTCCCGCTATTCTGATGGCGGCGGTCTTTAATTTTTTAGGCGTTTTTGTCATGAGTATGGTGAGTAAGGGCGTGGCAGAAACGATCTATAACATGGTAGATTTCAATCAGGTGCAGAGTGAAGCGTCTAATCCTGCAATGATTGCGCTGTGCGCGGCGCTGTTTGGGATTGTGGTCTGGGCAGTTGCTGCGTGGTATTTTGGAATTCCCACCAGTGAAAGCCATGCGCTGATAGCGGGATTATCCGGCTCTGCGATTGCCATGGGCGGTTTTTCCGCAATTAACCTGGATGAATGGATGAACGTAATTTACGGATTGGTTTTATCCACTTTTCTTGGCTTTTTCCTTGGATATCTCATTGTGAAGCTGATCGAGTGGATCTGTAAACCGCTTTCCAGAAACGGCACAGAAGGCTTCTTTGGAAAAGCACAGATCGTCGGCGGCGCGATGATGGCGTTTATGCACGGCGCACAGGATGGATTGAAATTTATCGGCGTGTTCATATTAGGCATGTTTATCGCACACGGAGAAGGAGATAAAGGACATGTCAGCTCGATTCCGTTGTGGCTGATTATTCTGGTGTCAGTTGTAATGGCGTTGGGCACTTCTGTCGGCGGCTATCGCATCATCAAGGCCGTTGGAATGGATATGGTCAAATTAAAAAAATATCAGGGGTTTGCCGCAGATGTCGCGGGTTCCCTGTGCCTGCTGGCAGCTACACTGTTTGGATTACCGGTCAGTACAACCCAGGCAAAGACAATGGCAATTTCCGGTGTTGGCGCGGCAAAACGACTGTCATCGGTTAAATGGTCGGTTGTTAAAGAGATGGTATTGACCTGGGTTTTGACATTTCCCGGCTGCGGCTTAATTTCATTTTTAATTACCTTGCTTGCGATCAATATATTTTAACTGTTAAGGAGCGTACACAATGTCTGATAAGAAAAAAGGTCCACAGAAAGACAAAAAAAAGAAAAAAATTAAAGAATTAAATTATTTTAAAAC
>CALWVA010000111.1 GCA_944384875.1 uncultured Clostridia bacterium | reverse complement strand
GACGCAGCCGATGCGCGTAGCTTTAAACGAAGCTTGTCCGCGATCATTGCGATAAACTCTGAGTTGGTGGGCTTTCCTCTGCCGATATGTATCGTATAACCAAAATAAGAATTCAAAACGTCGACGTCTCCCCGATCCCAAGCCACCTCTATGCCGTGGCGGATGGCGCGCTCTACTCTGGAGGGCGTAGTCTGAAACCGTTTTGCGACGGTGGGATAAAGCTGTTTGGTGATGGAATTGATCATTTCAGGATTATTAACAGAAAGCATAATCGCCTCACGCAAATAATGATAGCCTTTAATATGTGCCGGAACACCGATTTGATGAATGATGTCGGTTACCATAAGTTCCAGATCTACCTCGTTGCGCGGAAGCTGCAGCTTAACAGGCAGATTTTCACTTTGCCAGCCGGTCATTTGTATAATCCGCTGTGCCAGCGTTTCCGCGTCAAAGGGTTTTAGCATATAATAAGCGGCACCGGCCTGCAACGCCTGTTGCTCCAGGCGGGGATTATCAAAATTGGACATGGCAAAAATCAGCGGTTTTGGAGTTAGATCGAGCTTATTTACCTGTTCCAGCACACCCAAAATATCAATATGCGGCATAAAAACATCTGCCACCACCACATCTGGATGTCGGTTTTTGATTTCTGCCATCAGCTTTATCCCGTCTTTTTGTGTATATATCACCTCCATACCATATGAATTCAACAGCTTTCCGCACTCTGCAGAAAATTCTGTAGTATTATCTGCTATGAGCACTTTTAACTTATTTTCCATTCATTATGCCTCCTTCAATAATTTGCTATCTAATATTACCATATATTAGAATTTATTGCAAGTAGAAGGCTGGAATAAAATAGCATATATTTGCATTTTGATTTTTGTGCACAATTTACGATGCTTTTTTTGTTTCAACAGCAAGCGATTGATTGTACATATTTTCGGCAAAAACAGCATAGCCGCACTGTGGATCATTTACAAAAACATGGGTTAATGCTGCCACGAGCTTTCCATCCTGCACGATTGGACTACCGCTCATTCCTTGCACGATCCCGCCGGTTTTTTCCAAAAGCTCCGTATCGGTAATTTTAACGACCATATTCTGCGTTTTTGTATTATGATAGACGATTTTCTGAATTTCACAGTCATAATAACGCGGTGCTTCATTATCTACCGTGGTATAAATCTGTGCCGATCCGGTATGAACCTCCTGTTTAAGCGCAATTTTTACAATGTTTTGTGACGTTTCAGGATGCAGCAATGCGCCATATACACCCAGTTCGCAGTTCATCTGCAAATCTCCGAGTGTTTCCGACGTAAAGCTGCCGCATAATTCGCCTGTTGTTCCATCGGAGCTTTTATTGATTGAATTAATTTGCGCACCGACGATTTCTCCAGAAGAAAGCGGTAATACTAATCCTGTATCCACGTCGCAAATCGCATGTCCAAGCCCTGCATAAACACCAGTGACCGGATTATAAAATGTCATTGTTCCGATACCAGCCGAACTGTCCCGCACCCATAGGCCTGCTTTATATTTTTGATCGGTCAGCGACCGCAGCGCCCGAAATTTAACCGTAAAGTTTTTTTCCTCGCGTTGCATATAAAAAGTCATTTCTTCACCATTACTGTCCTCAATAATCTTTGCAACCTCTTCATTGGAAGAAACAGATTGCCCGTTAATGGTCAAAATGATATCCCCTGTTTGTATACCTGCATTTTTGGCGGGATTGATTGCCCCCTGTTCACTGTCTACCTGCGTCATTCCTACGACCATAACACCACTGGTAAAAATTTTGATTCCGAAATTATCCCCACCCAGCGCTACAGAAAGTTCGTCGATCTCATCCACAGCTACAGCTTTAATTGGAATAAACCCCAGCATCTTCAACTGCATGACGCTGGTAGAACTGCCCGTATTCTGTTTTTTGTCAACCGTGTCAATCTGGCTGACCCGCGCAACAGAAATTGGCATATTGCTTTCTATAGAAAGCTGTGAACCTTTCTCAATCTGATAATAATCTGGAAGATAACTGCTGTAATAAGCTTGTGCAGACAAGGTTACACCGGACAGCAGCGACAAACACAATGTAAAAATTTGAATTGCTTTTTTCATTATATGAAACCGTCCTTCAGTAAAATTTTGTTTAAAAACAATGCTTGCGATAATGCCCGCAGGTTTTGTTCTGTATGTATCTTTGACATCGAAACCACCTTTATTTGCGGAAGTATTTGCGCTGACAGCCAATAAATAAAGTCTGTATACCATCATCTTTAATGTATCGCATTCTTTCCCAAATACCCATAAAATTGGATTTTTTTGCAAAAAAATAAGACCCTGCAATCACAGAGTCTTATCGAATGGGGTGGATAATCGGATTCGAACCGATGGTCTCCAGTGCCACAAACTGGCGCTTTAACCAACTAAGCTATACCCACCATATATTACATCGCATTTTTCAGACGACAAACCAAATTATAATATGGATAACGGCTTTTGTCAAGCGCAAAAATCAAAAAATTATTAGATTTTCTCCCGAGACGTCGCACATTGAAAGGAGTAAATACAATCTCATGCAGTTTCAAGCAGTATATTACGAACCGGACGTACTTTCCTATCCCCTTGGAAAACAACTCAAACAGCAGTATTCTACGGTTGCATGGCACCCGATCCAATCGCACAATGTAATTCCACTCATGCGTTGCCAGCCCAACGCCGCGTTTGCCGGCATGAAACGCAACCTGATTATCGGCGTTCGTAAAACCCACAGATATACCGAAAACAAAAAAATTTCCGATTATCTGGTTCCATACACCTCATCAGGCTGCACAGCAATGTGTCTGTATTGTTATCTGGTTTGCCACTATAATAAATGCGCCTATCTGCGGCTGTTTGTCAATCGCGAACAAATGCTGCAAAAACTGTGCCGCTTTTCTCAAACAACGGCGAAACCTGCCATCTATGAAATTGGGAGCAACAGCGATCTGCTGTTGGAAAACACCATCACGCATAATCTGGAATGGACGATCCCGCTGTTTGCACAAAACGGGCGAGGACAAATCACCTTTCCCACCAAATTTGACATTGTAGAACCGCTGCTGCCGCTCCATCATCAGGGTAAAACCATTTTTAGAATGAGTGTAAACCCTGAACGAATCATTCGGACAATCGAACTGGGTACTTCTCCACTGTTCAAACGGTTAGCCGCACTGCAAAAAATGCATAATGCGGGTTACCCGTGCGGTATTTTGATCGCGCCGGTTATTATGCTGCCCGACTGGGAAATACAATATGAGCAGCTCATCACACAACTGGCCGATACACTTCCATCAAAGCTGAAAAGCAAACTGACCGTTGAGGTCATTTTCATGACCTACAGCTATATTCACCGTATGATCAACCGTGACGCCTTTCCGGACGCTCCCGAATTATACGACCCTGTGCTGATGTCGGGCCGCGGCCCGGGTAAATATTATTATCACGGTGTGCAACGTCGCCGGGCGGAGCTGTTTTTGTCGCAACAACTGGCGCAAAAGATGCCGGAAAGCAAACTACTGTATATGTGTTAATCCTAAAAACATGCCATAATGCGCGATACGTTCTCTTCTATAAGCAGTGCTATTATTGCAAGTGGATCGACTCACCCGATGCTGATGGCTGAAGATTATCTGCGGGACACCTCACCGATAACCCCAGTGGTTTTCGCAACAATCATAGTCCGCATTGAACAAGTAGCTACGATTCGATTGTAACTTTTTCATACTTCTCGTTTTTTTCAGGCGGGTATTCTTTGCATAGCTGTTCGATATATGCATCATATTTTTCATCATTGTACATGGATCGAACGGCATCTATCACATCTTCATAAGGTTTATAACCTGCAGATTCGCGACTGTAACACTTTAAAACTCGAATATAATACATATCTTCAAATACTTCTGAGACTTCGTCGGGCTGCAGTTTTTGTGATTGTTCATATAAGATCTGATCGCTTTTATAAACAGAGTTGGCAGTTTCATCGGTAATCTCCAACTCTGTAATTTCTACTTCCGGATAAGCAGCCGGCACCGCGCTTGTTTCATTATAACTTCTTAAAATGATATCGCGAACGGCTGAAATCATCTGTGTGGCCTGATCTTTGGTATAAGCATAAGTGCCGGAACCTGTGTCAAATGCGATAGAATATACCCTATAAGACGCAGTATCTACTTTTTTAAACTGTTGCTCTTTAATTTGTTCATAATAGTTTTTCAGCGTGGCGTCGTCCGCATATAAAATGCCGCCTTCCTGCGAAAGACTATCTTTCAGCGCAAT
>CALWVA010000110.1 GCA_944384875.1 uncultured Clostridia bacterium | reverse complement strand
AATTTAGATTGCATGGTTGCGGGATCAAAACTGTCTGTTTGGATTCCTCCGGCGGTAACCTGGGCGTTGGAAAATCCATTAACGCCGGTGGCAGTCAGTGTAAACGCTTTGATTGCCTGTGCAATTTGGGTAATCTGTTTGTCAGTCAGGTCGGTTGCAGGCATTTGCAGTGATAAACCGCAGGACTTGATCAGAACTTGCCCGATACGCTTGTGCAGCAATGGTGCTAACAGCAATTCCAGCCGAAGCGGCTGTGTAAACGGTTGCGCAATGACAGATCGAATACGGGTATGCAGTTGTTGGACGGTGTATTCCGGCATAAAATCGATCTGAATCTGCGCCCGTTTGTCCGGATGGGTAGATACCGCGCGAGCCATCTGGAATACCGGCGGACCGGATAAGCCATATTCGGCGAACAGCAGCTGGCCTGTTTGCGTCTGATACAGTCGTCCGTCTAAAAAGATAGATACGGCAGCATCACATTTAATCCCTTTCAGCTGTCTGACCCATTGCGTATCCGTTTTAATCTGTGTAATAGCAGGATACAGCGGTGAACACTTGTGTCCGAATTGTTCCAGCAAACCATAGCCGCTGCCATCCGAACCCAGGTGCGGGCTGGCCTTGCCGCCCGCCGTGACAATGCAACGGTCAAAATGCTGCCCATTGATTTCAAACTGCCGGTTGATTTTTAAAATGGTTGTGCTGACATTCATTTTAATCTGCTTGGTTTCACAGTAAAATCGCAGCAGATCCAGCACTGTTCCGGCGGATTCGGAATAGGGATAATATTGCGCGCCTTCTAAGCGCGACGGCATACCAAGCCGGTCAAAAAATTCCAGAAGCTGTTCGGGCGGAAATGATTTTAGCGCCGGCAGCGCAAAATCCGGGTGTTTTCCGTGATAATGAACAGGCAAAAACAGACCGTCTTTTTCGACAGTCTGTAAAGCGTTTTGATTGGTAAGATTACATCTCCCATTTCCGGTGGCTAACAGCTTTTTTCCGACCCGGTCCAGTCGTTCAAACAGAGTCACCAGACAGTTGGTGTCTGTTTCTCTGGCGGTGATTGCAGCCATCATACCAGCCGGGCCGCCGCCGATAATTGCAATTCGTTTACGCATCATTCAAAACCCGATCAATTTTTTGTAGTTCATCCTGTGAAAATGCCAGATTGTTGACTGCTTGCACATTTTCTTCAATCTGTTCCACTTTGCTTGCGCCAACCAGCGCTGAAGTTGCATGTCCTTCACGTAAAACCCAGGCCAGCGCCATTTGCGTCATGGTTTGACCGCGATCAGCGGCAATTTGACTTAATTTTCGCACTTTATGCAGGGTTTGTTCATCAATGTTGCTTTCGCTGAGCGTGCCGGTCGGAACTGCTGCTCTCGAGTCGGCCGGCACACCGGTGAGATAGCGGTTGGTCAAGATACCCTGTGCCAGCGGAGAAAAGGCGATAGATCCCACGCCATATAGATTAAGGGTATCAAACAGATCGTCTTCACACCAGCGGTTCAGCATGGAATAACAGGGCTGGTTGATCAGCAGTGGAATACCCATTTCTGCCAGCATGGTGTGAGCGGCTTTGGTTTGTTCAGCGTTATAATTGGAAACTCCCACGTATAAGGCTTTGCCTTGCCGGACAATATCCCGCAGCGCTCCCATGGTTTCTTCTAAAGGCGTGTCCGGATCGGGTCGATGGTGATAAAAGATATCCACATAGTCCAGCTTCATGCGACGCAGGCTTTGATCCAGCGAAGAAATCAGATACTTTCGCGAACCGTGATCGCCATAAGGCCCTGGCCACATGTAATAGCCGGCTTTTGTGGAAATGATAAGCTCGTCACGATATGGACGCAGATCCTGTTCCAATACCCGGCCCAGCGTCTGCTCGGCAGTGCCGGGAAGCGGACCGTAATTGTTGGCAAGATCAAAATGGGTAATTCCAAAATCAAAGGCACGCAGCAGGATGCGACGGGCGTCCTCATAAGGACGCAGACTGCCGAAATTCTGCCACATCCCCAGCGAGACTGCGGGAAGTTTCAAACCGGAATGTCCACAGGTGCGGTAGACCATGCCGTCATATCGTTTGTCGTTTGCAATAAACACTGTCAGATCCTTTCCGGGTTTTTAGATCTCCAGAGACAAAACCCCATTGTATTAATTACGTGGTGATTACAACTTGTTTTTTTTAGATGCTTTAATTGAAAAATAAAAGGTGATATAGCCGGTTAGAAATAGAATAACAAAACATCCAAACAATAAAAAGAAATACGCATTTAAAAACGAAAAACGAAGAGCAGACAAAACCAGTAATACGGCGGCAACTACACAGGCGATTGCCAGCAGCGTATAAAGAATCAACGCTTTCACCCGATGAACCGTCAGCGAAAAATCCAGCAATGCGGGCGCCAGAAAAGCATTTGGTAATAAAAAATGCACCGGTAAAAACATAATTAAAAATTGATAGGTTTGATTAAAAAATAACCAGAGCACCGATAAACAGACCGCTACGCTCAGGGAAATCAGCAAATAGATGTTGGACATCCGATTACGAACAGCCTGATCGCGAATCCATGGAGATATAGCGGTTAAAATAGCCGCAGCGCCGGCCAGAAGAGTGATCAGCGTCATAGAAACCTGTACATATTGTGTGTTGACAAGGGTAAAGCTGTCGGCGAAGGTAAGGCTGTCCATCAGAATTTGCAGACTCGGCGCGCATAAAAACAGATAAAAAGCAGTAGCCGCACCATACATCCCGACAGCGATTTTATCAGCGATTACTGTTTTCGTCCGCCAGATAAAAACAGCCGCAGCGACAATAAATAAAGCGCCACAGACCATAAATAACCATTGCATCATTGATCCCACCTTTAAATCATTTCAATTATAGCGGAAACGCCTAAAATTGTAAAGAAAAAATCGTGAAAATAGACATTGTTTTTTAGATATTTATGATGCTATAATGGTACAAAATCATCGACGGGATGTGGGTTGTGTTGTTGTTTTCCAAAGAAGTTACATTAGACAATAGCTGGGATATAATTGTAGCAGGCGGCGGTCCATCCGGTTGTACAGCGGCCGCGGCCGCTGCGCGCGAAGGTAAAAAAGTATTGTTAATCGAAAGCACAGGCTGTTTGGGCGGTATGGGAACTGCCGGACTGGTGCCGGCGTGGTGTCCGTTTTCTGATCAGGAAAAAATCATTTATAAAGGTCTGGCCGAGCGGGTGTTTTCTGAAACCTGCCGCCAGATGCCGCACGTGGCTGTTCAAAAGGGTTATTGGGACTGGGTGCCTATCGACGCAGAAGTGCTCAAACGGGTCTATGATGAGCTGCTGCAGGAATTCGGCGTGACAGTATTGTTCCATACGCAGGTTTGCCATGTAGATGTCGCAGACGGCCGAGTAACAGATGTCATTGTTTCCAACAAGGGCGGTCTGTATGCATATGCAGCGCAGATATATGTCGATTGTACCGGTGATGCGGATCTTGCGGTCTGGGCAGGCGCCGATTACAGCTACGGTGACGATGATGGTGATGTGCAAGCAGCCAGTATGTGTTTTACACTGGCCAATGTGGACCCCTATTATTTTGAATACCATGCACGGTTGCATCCAATGTATCCGGAAAGCCCGATTTATCAAATTATAAAAGACGACCGGTATCCGGATATCAAAGACCTGCACTTGTGTGACGCGCTGATCGGACCGGGTGTGATCGGGTTTAACGCCGGGCATATTTGGGATGTAGATACATCAGATCCGTTTTGTGTCAGCCGGGCACAGATGAAAGGCCGACAGATGGCTAAACAATTCCGGGATGCGTTGGCGACATATCAGCCGGACGCATTTGGAAGCGCGCATCTGGTGAATACGGCGCCGTTGGTGGGCATTCGTGAGACCCGGCGGATTCATGGTTTGTATACGCTGACCGCAGAAGATTTTGTGGAACGCCGAAGCTTTGAGGATGAGATCGCGCGAAATTGCTATTATATTGATATTCATCAGAGACCTTCTAAAGAAGGCGAACAACAGACAGAGAAAAAGAATATCAATGGGCTGCATTATAAGCCGGGGGAAAGTCACGGTATTCCGTATCGCTGCCTGATTCCGCAGGGGTTGCAAAATATGTTGGTGGCTGGTCGCAGCATTTCCTGCGATCATGTGGTGCAGGGAAGTGTGCGGGTCATGCCGGTTTGTCTGGTAACAGGCGAAGCTGCAGGCGTAGCGGCCGCTATGGCGGCGCAGGATCACGCCGGGGCAGTTGCGCAGGTGGATGTGCAAACACTACGGCGTAAACTGGTGGAATATGGCGCGTATATCCACTGA
>CALWVA010000109.1 GCA_944384875.1 uncultured Clostridia bacterium | reverse complement strand
GAGAGACGGCGGCGATCAATACGCCGCTGATAGCAAAATATCGAAGTTTGACGCCGGCGGCAAACAGCATCGCGAGAAAAACGCAGCCCAAGATAATGCAGGTTCCAAGGTCCCGCTGCAATACCATGACGACCGCCGCGGGCGCCAGGCCGTGCAGCGCCAGCAGCAGCACGTTCAGCGGACGGTTGATATCCTGCTTGTTCAGCGCGGCGACGTGGGTGGAAAAGCTGATAATTAAAAAAATTTTGATCAACTCAGAGACCTGTAGCGACATGCCAAAGGGCAAAGAGATCCAGGCTTTGTTGTCGGTTCCGTCCGGCGCATAGCCAAAAAAATAGGTGATACCCAGCAGCAATATGGATAAAATCAGATAAATCGGAAGTACGCGGGTATTAGCAAAGGTTTTATAGTCGAACAGCGAAATTACAATCGCAACGGCAACGCCGATACATACCGAAAGCAGCTGTACGAAAAATTGCCGGCTTTCGCCAGTATAGCGGGTTGCAGAAAAGACCAGCGCGCAACCAAACAATGAGGCAATCGCGCACAGCCCCAGCAGCAGTTTATCTGTTTCGCGGATATAATCGGCGATGTTTTGAATCATTCCCTGGAAAAACTTTTTCATGTCGACTCCCGTGTTTTGATAGTCTGTTTTTATTATAAAACATCTCAAAGCTTTGCGCAACTTTATTTTCCGGGATTTTTGATTTTTCTATTATCTACACGAAAAATCGAAGGGACAGGAAAACAGTCCAATGATAAAGAGCTTTATAATGATAATCGGTTTTTGTTATAACGTTGCGAAATCCAACAGCGATCCAACAGGTGACGTTATAGTAGGCTGCAATCTTTTATATCTACCGCTTTCGGTCCAAACGTTTATCTTGAAAGACTCTTGACAATTCTGATTTTTGCATTATAATAAGTATTGTTACAATAAATATACTTAGCGTAAGGAGACTTATAATTGGAAAGCTTACATTATCTGCTTATGAAATCCAATGCGCTGTTCTCACGCATGATTCTTTCGGAAGTCAGCAAAATCGGCTTGACCTCCGGACAGCCGAAAATTCTGGATTTTCTTCTACAATATCAGGAGGCCGATCAAAAAACGATTGCAGCTCATTGCGAAATCGAACAGGCTACGGTAGGCAGCATTTTGTTACGAATGGAAAACGCCGGGCTGGTTGTCCGCCGGCAGAAAGACGGAAACCGGCGTTCGCTTTATGTATCGCTGACGGAAAAAGGGGTTCAGGCTGCTACGCAACTGATGGATATTTTTCAGAATATAGAAGAGCAGGCGACATCTGGCCTTACTGCCGATGAGGCTGAAGCCTTAAAAGAGATTCTTTCTAAGATGTGCGATACCATGCGGTCGCATATTGTGCGTAAGAAGGTGTCATTATGAGCGAAGGTGACCAGCGTAAAATCAATCATCCGGTTAAACGGCTGTTTTTTTTATGGATCGGACTTGCTACCATGGCGTTTGGCATCGCTTTTTCGATCAAAGCAGAGCTGGGGACGTCGCCGATTTCCAGTGCGCCCTATGTGACGGCATTGATTTCCGGTTTATCCGTAGGTACGACGACGATCATTGTCAATTCTATTTTTATTTTGATCCAGATTGCCATTCTGCGTAAAAGATATGATTGCTTTCAGCTTTTGCAGTTTCCGGCTGTGATTCTGTTTGGCGCTATGATCGATATGGCTGAGTATGTGCTTCAGTGGGTTAGATGTTCTAATTATTTCGAGCAATGGATTGTATGTGCGGTTGGTATTTTTCTGGTAGCGCTTGGTGTAAGCATTGAAGTGATGGCAAATTTGGTGACGACGCCGGGTGAAGGAATTGTACTGGCTGTTTGCCGGGTTGCGCCGATTAAATTTGGAAATATGAAGGTTATTTTTGATGTTACCTTGGTCTGTATTTCGGCCATATTATCTTTTATGTTTTTGGGCAGACTGGATGGCGTCCGAGAGGGGACGGTAGCCGCGGCAATTTGTGTTGGTCTGATTGCAAAACAGACCAATAAACTGATGAAAAAAGTAGAAGCAGTCTGTTTAAGTTAGGGGTGTCTTATAGTCAGCATTTGTTTTATCAGCTGTTTATACAATATGGTTGTATCAGCAATAGCAACGTGAACAACCACTTATTGATGTAAAACGGGCGCTGTGATCGAAAAATCACAGCGCCCGTTTTACACCATGTTCAGTCTTCTTAATAGGATTCAGTTGACGGCACTCGTTATAATATACAATTGACAAGCAGGCCGGTTGACAATGCAAATACCATCACAAACGCCAGGTAAAGCAGAAACCGCCGGATTCCCAGAACAATTTTCAGCGCGCTCAGATTGGTGATTTTCGTGGCGGGTCCGGTTAACATAAAAGCAGCGGCGCTGCCCATACGCATCCCGTCCCACAGCCATTGCTGCAACAGCGGGATTGTCCCGCCGCCGCAAGCATAGAGCGGCACGCCGATTGTCGCTGCCATCAATACGCCAAAGGCTTCATTTCCGCCGAACAGCGCCGTCATCACATCGGCGGGCACATAGCGCTGAAACAGCGCGGCGAGGACAAGACCAATTAAAAAATACAGACCGGTCGCTTTGATGTTGCGCCCCAGGTTTTTAAGAAACCGCAAAAGAAGATTCGGGTCGGTGTCCCGGTTTTGCGGGTCCTCAAAGCTGGAAAAATTAAAAAATTTCTTTTCTTTGTAAAAGACGTGCACCAAAACCCCTGCGGCAATTCCACAAAGAATACAACTGACAATTCGTATTACCAGCGCCTGCGTACCCAATGCTGCGCTGTAAATGATCAGCTGTGGGTTCAGTAGTATCGAACTCATCATAAAGGATGCGAGCAAATCGTCTTTTACGCCCATGCGTGAAAACGATGCTGCCAGCGGAATTGTACCGTACATACATAATGGGGAGGCAATGCCTAACAGGCTGGCCGGAATCAATCCCAGAATACCGAGTTTTTTGGCTTGCAGCTTTCCGAGCAACGCGTGAATGCTCCCTTTGGCAAAAACCGAGATGGCCGAGCCCAACAGCATACCGATAACCCAGTAAGGAAAGATCTGTCGAAGCTGTAAAGTGAAGTAATACCAGAGGTATACAAATTCACGGTGTAACACCTCCATGCGTCTGCCCCCTTTAACCGTTCATTGAAAAACAAAGCGCACACCGTTCCGGCAGATGAAACGCATGAAAATATTGCTCTTCCAGTGGAATCCATTGATCCCGGAATGCCGGCAGCGCTGCCGCTCCATTACGGCGTTTAATGCGGGCCAACTGTTCTGCCGGATCTACAGAAAGAAATATATGCAGATCATAAAAGTCCCAAAGGTTGGGATGACAGCAATAGGCGCCTTCAATCAGAACGACCGGGCTGCAGGGGATATGCACAGGATCTGTCAACTGTCGTAGCTGGCAATCATATGGGCGGTAGGAGACCTTCTTTCCCTGCCGAAGGGGCAGCAATACCACGTCTAAAAACCGTTCCCAGTCGACATTGCCGCCCGCTTGGGACAGGCGCTGGGGAGTTCGCTGCTCCGGTCGGAGAAAGAAATGGTCCATATGTACCACAGGCCAATTGGTTTTTTCCTGTATTTGCGCCGCCAGCGTGGTTTTTCCCGAGGCGCACCTGCCGTCTATAGCGATTAAAAACGGATGGCTGGCCTCCCACCGTATCCACACCTGCGAGGGAATTTTTTCTACAATGGCTGCCAGAGCTTTTGCTGGTTGTTGAAAGCTTTGCATCTTATGAGACCGTCTGCCGCTTTTTAAAGCGGACCAGCCCTGTGCGGTTGAGCGCCACCATGATTCCCGGGATCAGGATGAGCTGTATGATAATGCCGGGGATGGCGTCGAGAAATGCACCGGCTATAAACATCTGCCAGGTAAAGCCGCTGCCGGATATACTGAGCTGAATGACCTGTACAATTCCCCAGACTGCGCGCCCTGCCAGCATCGCGGCGATCAGACAGCGGTAAAGAGCGATCACGCACTGCCAGCGCGAAATGGCATACAGCAGCCCCGCCACCAGTCCGTAGGTCATCAACTCAAAAGCCATTGCAGTGGCAGCTGGGAAAAAGACCGGCGCGCCGAAAACCGCTGAGCGTAAAAGAGGAACAATAAACCCAACCGCCACGCCATATTGCCATCCGCAAATCAAGCCGCATAAAAATACCGGGATATGCATGGGTAAGAGCATATTTCCAATCTGCGGGATTTGTCCGGTCAGAAAAGGCAGCACCATGCCAAGGGCCAAAAACATCGCTGCCAGCGTTAAATTTTTAATCGTCTTTTTCATTTTCCGAAACTCCTTATTCGTCTATAGATCTCAGTGTATAAT
>CALWVA010000108.1 GCA_944384875.1 uncultured Clostridia bacterium | reverse complement strand
GCTGATACCAAAACGGTGTTTGTTGTGGGTTTGCCGTTGCGGCATGACGGTGGGCTGTATAATTGTGCGGCCGTGATTCAAAGCGGCCATGTGCTGGGTGTTGTTCCGAAGACGCATCTTCCCAATTACAGCGAGTTTTATGAACAGCGGCATTTTTCACCGGCGCCTGCCGGCCTTTCTGAAATAACATTGGGTGAGGACGTGGCTGCTTTTGGAACCACGCTGTTGTTTCAGAGCAGGGAGCAGCCGGATTTTTGCTTTGCGGTGGAAATCTGTGAGGATCTGTGGGTTCCTGCGCCGCCGTCTATCCGGCATACGCAGGCCGGGGCGCTGCTGATTGCCAACCTGTCTGCCAGCAACGAGACCATCGGCAAGCCGCAATACCGGCGGGAGCTGGTAACCGGCCAGTCGGCGCGACTGCTGTGTGGATATTTATATGCCGACGCCGGCGACGGCGAGTCTACTACCGATATGGTTTTTTCCGGCCACAGCCTGATTGCTGAAAACGGTCGGCTGCTGGCAGAGACTGTTCCTTTTGAAAACGGGCTTTGTGTAACTGAGATTGACGTGCAGATGCTGGCGCGGGAGCGGATGCGGCTGAACACCTATACCGCCGGCGGCTGCCCCGAATATAAAACCATCCGGTTTTCGTCCCCAGCCGCCGCAGAGCCGGCGCTGACCCGACCGATCAGTGCCTATCCGTTTGTTCCGGCCGATGACCAGCTGCGCCAACAGCGCTGCGATATGATTTTAACCATGCAGGCGGCGGGCCTGCGAAAACGGCTGGAGCATACCCACTGCCGGCAGGCCGTTTTGGGCGTGTCCGGCGGGTTGGATTCCAGTCTTGCGCTGATCGTTTGCGTCAAGGCGATGGATCAGCTTGGCCGTGATCGAAAGGATATTCTGGCCGTGACCATGCCCTGTTTCGGGACAACCTCGCGCACCAGAGGCAATGCGCAACGATTGTGTGAAGCGCTGGGCGTCAGCTTTCGGCAGGTGGATATCACCGCGGCGGTAAAACAGCATTTTGCCGATATCGGCCAGGATCCCGATGCGTTGGACGTCACATATGAAAACGCCCAGGCACGGGAGCGCACACAGGTGTTGATGGACCTTGCCAACCAAACCGGCGGCATGGTGATCGGCACCGGCGATCTGTCTGAGCTGGCGCTGGGGTGGGCGACCTATAACGGCGACCATATGTCGATGTATGGTGTGAATACTTCGGTGCCAAAGACATTGGTGCGTTATCTGGTCAAGTTTTACGCAGACAGCAGCGATGCGCGTCTGCGCCAAACGCTGTTGGATATTTTAGATACGCCGGTCAGTCCGGAGCTGTTGCCGGCCGACGGTGAAGATATTGCGCAAAAAACTGAGGATCTGGTAGGCCCCTATAAGCTGCACGATTTCTTTTTATACTATGTGCTGCGCTTCGGTTTTTCACCGAAAAAGATTTATGTTCTTGCAAAACAGGCGTTTTTGGGCAGCTTTGATGATGCAACCATCTTAAAATGGCTTGGGGTATTTTTTAAGCGGTTTTTTGCCCAGCAGTTTAAACGTTCTTGTATGCCTGATGGCCCCAAGATCGGGTCGGTCTGCCTGTCGCCCCGGTCAGATTTTCGAATGCCCAGCGACGCCAGCGTCGCGCTGTGGCTCAAAGAACTTGACACACTGCTCGACAAAGCTTAAGAAAGCCGGCTGTGTGACGCAAAGCCCGACGGTCAGACGGGTTCCCGCCGGTCATCCGGCCTGACCCTGAAAAACCGGTTTCTGATCCTGTAGGCAATATGCTATGACGTGATTGAGTGTCATGCAAAAGGATGAGTCACTTGTGTTGAATCTGCTTATAAAAGGGGGCAAACTGTTATCTTTCAGTTTATCGTAGAATTGTGTATGGTCGCCGTTGCCGGCATTTGTTATTATCGGGCGCCGGTTCGATACCGCTGGATCTGTTTGCTGGTTGCCAGCCTGCTGTTTTACGCGATTTTAAATCTTGAATGCCTGGTCTTTTTACTGCTCTTGGCTGCGGTTACTTTTTTGTTCCCACTGTGGATTCAACGCGCCACTGGCCAGCGGTCGAAAAAATGGCGGCTGTTTTTTGGTGTTGTGTTGACGCTGTCGGCACTTTGCTTTTTAAAATATTTTAATTTTGCCGCCGACCTTGTAAACCGGCTGGCCGAAGCCTTGGGCAGCGGTGAGTTGCTGCCGCAGTTGGACTTGATCCTGCCGCTGGGCATCTCGTTTTTTACATTTAAAATCGTCGGTTATCTTGTGGATGTTTATCGGGGCAATGTCGCGCCGGAGCAGAACTTTTTCAAATATCTGCTGTTTGTTTCATTTTTTCCCGAAATTACCGCAGGGCCGATCGATCGTGCGCCGTCGTTTTTACCCCAGATGGCCCGGGCGGTGCTCTATGATTACGAAACGGTCAAAAGAGGGCTTTTATATATCTTTTTTGGGCTGTTCCAGAAATTTGTGATCGCCGACCGGCTGGGCGTAATCGTTGATACTGTTTACAGTGATCCGGGCAGTTATGCCGGCGCCAGCGTTTTAATTGCGACATTTGTTTATACCTTTCAGATTTACTGCGACTTTGCCGCCAGTTCGACGCTGGCGATCGGCTGCGCGACGGTGTTTGGCTATAAAATTCCGATCAATTTCCGGCAGCCGTATCTGTCCGCCAGCGTACAGGAGTTCTGGCGCAGATGGCATATCTCCCTGAGCTCCTGGTTTCGAGACTATTTATATATCCCGCTGGGCGGCAACCGTAAAGGCCGGCTGCGCAAATATCTCAATGTCATGATTGTGTTTTTGTGCAGCGGTCTGTGGCACGGCGCGAATCTGACCTTTGTGCTCTGGGGCGCGCTGCACGGTATTTATCAGGTAATTGGCGGCTGTACCAAAAACCTGCGCGGACACATCAAGCAGGCGCTGCATATCCGGCCTGACAGCCGGTTGAACCGGTGTTGGATGACGGTATGCACTTTTGTGCTGTGCAGCTTTGCCTGGTTGTTTTTCCGGGCAAATTCCATATATGATACGCGGGTGCTGCTGCGGCAGATTTTATTGTTCAGGCCGGCGCAGCTTTGCAGCGTGTCTACTTATGAATTGGGCGTGCTGCTGCCGGAGGGTGTTTTTATCATTTTGTGTCTGTTGTTTACAATCGGTGTGGATATTGCGGCCGCCCGGACAGATCTATATGCCTGGCTGTCTGCAAAACCGGCGGCTGTTCGATGGGCAATATACATTGTCGCGCTGGTTGTGTTAGTGGTGTTCGGCTGCTACGGCCCCGGGTATAGAAGCAGCGACTTTATTTATGCGCAATTTTAATGGGTGACGCTATGAAGAAAAAACGTTTATGGACCAGATTGTTGGCAATCGGCGCTTGTGCGTTGTTGATTTTTGGCGGTACGGCGCTGGTATTCAATCCGAAAAATGGCGATAGCCAGGTTCCCTATTCGCTTTATGGAATGGAACAAAACACGGTGGACGTCGGTTTTTTCGGCGGCTCTCACGGGCTGAATGCCTTCTGCCCGAATATTCTGTGGCAGGATCATCATATTCGCGCCGTGAATTACTGCACCTCTGGACAGCCGCTGTTTTTGACCTATTATGTCATGGTCGAGGCGCTGAAAGCCCAGAAACTGCAGGTTGCGGTGGTCGACGTGTATTATGCCGGCCTGACCACCGAGTGGTATGAGCACGACGGTTATCTGCGCCGGGTGTTGGATTATATGAAATATTCCGACAACTGGGTGGAGGCGGTGCAACACTGTGTGGCGCCCTCTGATCGGATCTATTATTATCTGAATGTTCTGAAATACCATGCCAGCTGGGCAGAGTTTAATCCGGCTAATTTGAAAAACATGTTCGGCCAGCATTTCGGTGAAGCGCCGTCTTATGCGTATAATCTTGGCTGGGCCGGCGAATCTGCGGCGTACGGTGCAGATTTTACCGCCATGCAACAGACAGACAGTCGGGAGCGCATTCCGGAAAAATCGCTGGAATATCTGCAAAAAATTATCGAGCTGTGCCAGCAGAACGACATCCGGCTGATTCTGACCTCATTGCCCCATGACTATCAGCTGAGTTATAAGCCCGGCGAATGGGCGTCGTCCGAATACGCGCTGTATAACAGCATCGGCGATTTGGCGGCGGCGCATGACGTGCCGTTTTTGCGGTTTAACGGGCTGCTGGACGAGCTGTTTTTCGATGAGCGGGTGGATATGTACAACAACGGGCATTGCTCGATCCAGGGTGCGCTGAAGATCAGCGATTATCTGGGCGATTATATCCAGACCGGCGGGGATGTTTCGATTCCCGCCGAAGCAGACGCCGCGCTGTGGGAGACGTATTATGCGCGGTTTTCACAGGAATATGC
>CALWVA010000107.1 GCA_944384875.1 uncultured Clostridia bacterium | reverse complement strand
ACTTCATAAGCCGCAGTGGGGATCTGATATTTCTTCATCAGATTTTTGGCAAACACTTTGCTCGACTCAATCCGCGCCGCTGCCGCATTCGGCCCAAACGCCCGGATACCGGCCTGTTGCAGCGCGTCAACCATCCCGGCGGCCAGCGGATCATCCGGTGCGACAAACACCAGATCAATATCGTTCTTTTGCGCGAAATTTACCATTCCCGCTGTATCCATCGCCGCCACCGGTACAAGCTGTGCGTCAAAGGAAATGCCGCCGTTGCCCGGTGCGCAATAAATCTTTTCAATCTGTTTAGACTTTTCAAACGACCGGATCAACGCGTGCTCCCGACCACCGCCGCCAACCATCAACAGTTTCATAAGCCCCTCCTTAATGGTGGAACAGCCGCACGCCGTTAAACGCCATTGTGATGCCATATTTGTCACAGGTATCAATTACATTGTCATCCCGAATCGACCCGCCCGGCTGCACAATATACTGCACACCGCTGCGATGCGCCCGTTCAATATTATCGCCAAACGGGAAAAACGCGTCTGAACCCAGGCTCACACCGGAAACAGTCTGCAAATAAGCCGCCTTTTCTTCTCTGGTCAGCGGTTCCGGTTGACTGGTGAAAAACTGCTGCCATGCGCCGTCCGCTAAAACGTCCATATCATCGTCTGAGATATATACATCGATGGTATTATCCCGGTCTGGCCGGCGAATATCTGCTTTAAACGGCAGCCCCATCACCTTCGGATGCTGGCGCAGATGCCAGATATCCGCCTTATTGCCCGCCAACCGGGTACAATGAATACGTGACTGCTGTCCCGCGCCGATTCCGATCGCCTGTCCATCCTTGGTGTAGCATACAGAATTGGACTGTGTATATTTCAGCGTAATCAACGCAATCAGCAAATCCCGTTTTGCCTGCTCCGGCAGCGTCTGATTTTTTGTTACGATTTTTTGAAACGTATTATCATCAAATTTCACATCGTTTCTGCCCTGTTCAAAGGTTATTCCGAATACCTGTTTATGCTCCACCGGCTGCGGACGATAATCTGCATCCATCTGAATGATATTATAGGTACCCTTGCGTTTAGATTTTAAAATCGCCAGCGCTTCGTCGGTGTAGCCCGGCGCGATAATACCATCGGATACCTCTCGCTGGATCATTTTTGCCGTCGGCACATCACAGACATCGCTCAGCGCAATAAAATCACCATAAGACGACATCCGGTCAGCACCCCTTGCCCGAGCGTACGCACAAGCCAGCGGCGACAGCTCCAGATCATCTACAAAATAGATTTTTTTCAGTGTATCCGACAATGGCAGCGCCACCGCCGCCCCCGCCGGGCTGACATGTTTAAATGAAGCCGCCGCCGGCAGGCCCAACGCCTCTTTCAATTCGGTTACCAACTGCCACGCATTAAATGCATCCAAAAAGTTGATATAACCCGGCCGGCCGTTCAATACCTGAATCGGCAGTTCCCCGGTTTCCATAAAAATCTTCGCCGGTTTTTGATTCGGGTTACAACCATATTTGAGTTCCAGTTCTTTCAAAATTCCATCCTCCCGCTTAAACGTTTTTATTGCAAATTCTGGTTTCAAACGCGCCGGTCTGTAAATTGATAAACCGGGTAAACAGCGAAACCTTATTATCATCATTCAGATTTGTCCACAACAACTCAGTAAACATATCCAGATCGCCGCAGATCGCTACTTCCTTGGGCGTACCGCTGAACGTGGGGATCGGATTTCCGTCTCCGTCATAGGTATGAATAAAATGCCCGGTACCCGCCACCGGTTGATCATATTCATAAAAGAACCGCTGCACGCTGTCTGCACAGTGCTGCATGCTTTTTAAAATCGACAGCTTATAGCGCAGCTTACCGTGATCACGAATCACTACGCCGGAAATACGCGGCGTGAAATTCGGCGGATCCGGCTCAAATGTCCGGGTACGAAGCGCACCCGCAAAGTCGCCGCCCGCCGCCAGCGCATCATAAATGGTGTCAGTCTGATCGCCGTTGGTCACAATGGTCGTCTCCCCCAGCGTGCGCACCGGCGTATAAATCACCAAAGACGGATCTGTAAGCTTCGCCGGATCAAAAGCTTCGTTTTTCAGATCCGGCCCGTTATCAATAAAAATCCGGTTGCGACTGTTTTCGCTGCGGCCCATCGTAAAATAACCAATTACAGCATGTGCGCCATCCGGCGTCAGGCCCAATACGATGCCCCGGCCCGGATAGGTATTAGAACGCAACTCCTGCCCCAGATCGATCAAATTCACTTCGAAACCCTCCCATTTTCATCTATTTTGCCCTGGCAGATCAATGATACCGCCATGGGAAGTATCTTCCATTCCGCCTGTTCCATGACCCGGCGCTGCAACGTTTCAGGCGTATCATCCGGCAACACTTCTACCGCTTTTTGCAGAATGATCCGGCCGCCGTCGGTGATTTCATTAACAAAGTGCACCGTCGCGCCGGTCACCTTGACGCCATAGTCCAGCGCCGCCTGATGCACACGAAGCCCGTAATAGCCGTCGCCGCAAAACGCCGGAATCAGGCTGGGATGCACATTAATAATCCTGTTTCGATAAACTTGCAGCAGCCTGCCGGACAGAATGCTCATAAAACCCGCCAACACCACCAGATCGATCTCGGCCTGCTGCAGCCGGTTTAAAATCGCGTCGTTAAAAGCCGCTGTGTCGGCATACTCTTTCCGGCTGATCACGCAGCCGGGAATTCCCGCCTTCTCCGCCCGGACCAGCGCATATGCGTCCGCCCTGCTGGACAATACCAGCCGGATCTCACCGCCGCCCAGTTCATTACGCTGCTGCGCATTTATCAGCGCCTGCAGATTGGTGCCGCCGCCCGAAACCAGAACCGCAATATTTTTTACCACAGCTCGACTCCTTTTTCGCCCTGTCGGATCTCTCCGACGATATACGCATTTTCTCCCGCCGCCTGCACCGCAGCCAACGCCTTATCTGTATCGGCGGCCGACACCGCAAACAGCATACCAATGCCCATGTTAAAGGTATTGTACATGTCGCGCTCTGGAATCTTGCCCACCTGCGCAATCAAATCAAAAATCGGCAACACCGGAACCCGGGCTTTCTCAATCACGGCACGGGTTCCCTCCTGTAACATTCGCGGAATATTTTCATAAAACCCGCCGCCGGTAATATGTGAGATCGCATGCACATTGCATTGCCCGATTACCGACAACATTGTTTTTACATAAATTTTCGTCGGTTCCAGCAGCGCCTCACCCAACGTACACGAAAGCTCGTCATACCGGGTATTGATCGTTTTCTCATCAATCTGAAAAACTTTACGCACCAGCGAAAATCCGTTGGAATGCACCCCCGATGACCGGATACCGATCAGCACATCTCCCGGCTCCACCGCAGAACCGTCGATCATACGGTCATAATCGACCATGCCTACCGAAAAGCCGGCCAGGTCATATTCGTCCGGCGGATAAAAGCCGGGCATCTCAGCGGTCTCTCCGCCGACCAGAGCACACCCAGCCTGTACACAGCCTTCGGCAACGCCGGAAACAATCTGCGCCACCCGCTCCGGCTCATTTTTTCCCACCGCAATATAATCCAGAAAAAACAGCGGCGCAGCGCCGCAGCAGACTACATCGTTGACGCACATTGCCACACAGTCGATTCCCACTGTATCATGCTTGTCCATTAAAAAGGCCAGTTTCAGCTTAGTGCCCACACCGTCGGTGCCCGATACCAGCACCGGGCGACGCATCCCGCTAAAATTCGGTGCAAACAAACCGCCGAACCCACCGATGCCCGACAGCACCCCGTCGGTCTTTGTGCGAGCAATATGTTTTTTCATTAACTCGACCGCTTTGTAACCGGCTGTTACATCCACGCCGGCGTCTTTATAGCTCTGCGAAAAACTTTCCATCTTATGTACCTCCGTATTCACAGCGCCTGTAATTCCTGCTGCAGCTGTGCATCTGCATCCGCCACGCCCGCGCGCATATTTGTCTTCATATCATCCAGCTTCTGTGCCAATGATTCATCAGATAACGCCAACATCTGAACCGCCAGCAGCGCCGCATTCTCCGCACCGTCGATTGCCACTGTTGCGACCGGCACGCCGGAGGGCATCTGTACTGTGGCCAGCAATGCATCCAACCCATCAAGTGTAGAAGATTTGATCGGAATCCCAATGACCGGCAGTGTAGTGTGGGCCGCCAGCACCCCCGCAAGATGCGCCGCCTTGCCTGCGGCCGCAATAATCACACCAAAACCATTCTCCCGCGCATTTTTGGAAAATTCCGCCGCCTGATCTGGCGTTCGGTGTGCAGACATGACGTGCGCCTCATAACCTACACCGAAATCCTGTAATTTTGCAATTGCCTTTTTAACTACCGGCAAATCGCTTTTGGATCCCATAATCACAGCTACTTTTTTCAAAACTTTCAACCATCCTTCTGCATTTATAAAGATGAAACTGCGGAGAACCCCGCAGTTTATATAGCTACCAC
>CALWVA010000106.1 GCA_944384875.1 uncultured Clostridia bacterium | reverse complement strand
TGAAATATATTCGTCTGCTGCCAAAAACCTTGATTTCATGCGGGTTTGCGAGAGTGTCGTTATGAACATCGGTACCAGTCCGAGTGTTCATATGAACACTCGGACTTTTCTTTTGGTTGCTGTCGCTCGAAACATCCGTGCCAGTTGATAGCCTTGATGCGCAATTTGCGCGCGGGGCTTTTTCTTCTCTATGGCTTTGGCGCTCGCGCCGAAGCGATATCTTATTTGCAACCTTTGCACCACGTGGGTGAAAAGTCTGCTTTATTTGGACTTATTTTTTGCAAAAATTCGCCGCAATACCTGCGCAATGATATCAGGAACAATTTTTAAATTGTGAAACCATCTGATCAAAACAGGGGAGATCTATAAAAATGAAAAAATATATTCTTTTGTTGCCAGGCGCCGTTTTTCCATATACATTATTATTTGCTTTATATTGTGTTTTCACCGGCTTTTTAACGGATTCATTATTCAATAATAATGTGTTAATTTTACTGTTCTATCTTTTTTTGTTTTTCATGGTTTCGCTGGCCTGTAATATCATTTTTTTCGTTTTGGGTATTTGTAAAAATTGGAATTCGCGTAAAATTTCTATGGCAAATATGATTATTAAATGTGTTCAGATACCTGCATATATTTTGATTTTTGTTTTAGGAATTGTTTTTCTATTTACTATATTTACATTTGGTTTCTCGATTTTTTTCGTACTGTTTGATTGTTGCGCTATTTTCTTAACCGGCTTGACCGGCTTATGTGCCGTCATAAGAGGGTATGTTGATGGTAAAATTTCAAAATCATTTTTTATTGTAAATGGTCTTCTACAATTTATATTTTGTGCAGATGTAATCAGCGCGATTATTGTTTTCAAAAAAAACAAATAAATTATTCGTTGCATATTCCTTTGTTTATCATCCGTTTTAAAATTGCTTTTCACAACCGAAATTTAAACAATCAAGGCCCCTGCGTTGGCAGGGGCCTTTTTCTGCCACCAGCCGGCGTATTCTTTTAAGTGCCGTGCAAAAATCCTGAAGCTTTTATATACAAGTCTGGCATACTGTGCACACTTGTGTATTTTAAAAAAATTTCCAGTTTGGCTAGTTTTTTCCAAAATTTAAACTGTTTGTTTATTATATGCAATATATTTTTCCCTGTAAACAGACGATTGGCTGGATTGCAGACAGTCAAAAAACAGCGATACAGACAATTTTTATGTTTTGAACCAGTTGCTGCTTTTACAGCAAGAATTTGGTGCAACACAAGCGGTATACGTTATGCTATAATCATGATCGCTGGGCAACGACCCAAGTATGAAACTCAAAGGAGTCTTTTATGAAAAAACTTTTATCAGTGTTCATGGCTTTCGTATTCAGTATCGGCGTTTTGTCAATGGGAACGACGGCGCAGGCTGCAACGCTGGAATCGGTCGCGGGAATCGTAGCGACTTCTTCCGGCAATCTGAATGTCCGCAGCAGCGCTTCTACCGCTGCTTCTGTCGTCGCATCGCTTGCCAAGGGCAGCTATGTGACGCTGATCTCCCAGTCAGGAAACTGGTGGCGCGTTGAATATGCAGACGGCCGCTACGGATATTGTCACGCAAATTACATTTCACGTATCTCCGGCAGCACGGCGGCAACGGTAAACACCGCCTCGGGCAACCTTAACGTGCGCAGCGGTGCCGGCACTTCTTACAAGGTAACCGGTTCGCTGGCAAAGGGAAAAATCGTGGTTGTGCTGTCAGAGTCAAACGGCTGGAGCCGCGTATTATATAATGGTGTAAAAACCGGCTATGTCAGCAGCCAATATCTTAAGACATCCGGTTCGGATTCGATCCAGCTGGCGCTTCCCAACTTTAAGCAGACAGACAGCCGCTGGGCCAACGTATTGATCGGTAACTCCGGTAAGACCATCGGCCGCATCGGCTGCACAACGACGGCGATCGCCATGATGGAATCCTACCGGCAGGGCAAAACCATTTATCCGGATGCGATGTCCAAACAGTTAAGCTATTCCTCTTCCGGTGACCTGTATTGGCCGGGCGATTATGTGCAGACCACAAATGCTTCGGGCTATTTATCAAGAATCCACGATCTGCTCAAACAGGGCAAACCGGTATTGATCGGCGCGAAAACCAGCGCCGGCAGCCAACACTGGGTCGTCGTCACCGGCTTTTCCGGCGGCGCTGTGACCAACGCGGCAAACTACCGGATTAACGATCCGGGTTCAAACACCCGGGTTACCCTGCAGCAGTTTTTAAATGTATATCCCGTATTCTATAAGCTGGTCTATTACCGCTAAACAATACAATCAAACCATCGAAACCGGCCCGCCGCGGGCATTGCTTCTGCGGCGGGCCGGTTTTTATTTTAATGTTTTTCAAAAATGGCTGCCACGGCGACAATGATGTATGGAAGCCGGCCGACCGGAAAAAATAACAGCGCCTGTTGAAAAATCTTTAAGATTGCGTTTATCAAGCTTGACAGCAACCGTGGATTTTTGTACAATGCAAATAGATTTGCATCTGTCACCCATCGGAAGGAGAAACTGTTCTATGACCAGCTTTGAAGATCTGTATCGCCGCCTGCTCAAACAGGCGGTCAGCCCAAATTCTGAGCAGCCCGCAGCCGAGCCGCCGGACGACCATCAGTTAGACTGTCTGCTGCACCCTGAAAAGCACGCACCGGTCTGGCAGATCAAAGCCTGCGGCTGCGACTCCACGCAGAACCACTGCGCCGCAGCCTGTTTGTTCAATGCCATTACCCGTGATCAGGAGGGGCACATCATCATTGACCCCGACCGCTGCGCGGGTTGCAGCGCCTGTATCGACGCCTGCAAATCCGGCGCGCTGACTGCCAGCCGAGACGTATTGCCGGCGCTGGATGCGGTAAAACGTGCAAAGGGGCCGGTGTATGCGCTGATCGCACCCGCCTTTTTAGGCCAGTTCTCCGCTGCGGTCACGCCCGGCAAATTGCGCTCTGCCTTTAAGGAGCTGGGCTTTGACGGTATGGTAGAGGTCGCGCTGTTTGCCGATATTCTAACCCTAAAGGAAGCGCTGGAGTTTGACCGCAGCGTCAACACTGAGGAAGATTTCCAGCTTACCAGCTGCTGCTGTCCGATGTGGATCGCGATGATCCGGAAAATTTATCACGAGCTGATGCCGCATGTGCCGGGCGCGGTTTCTCCGATGATCGCCGCGGGGCGCACCGTCAAATATTTATATCCCGACGCGCTGACAATCTTTATCGGGCCGTGCATTGCCAAAAAGGCTGAGGCCAAAGAGCCTGATTTAAAAGGCGCGGTGGATTATGTATTGACCTTTCAGGAAGTAAAGGATATTTTTGAAGCGGCGGACATCCACCCCGAACAGCTCCCCGAATCCTCTAAAGACCATTCCTCCCGCGCAGGGCGTATCTATGCCCGGGCCGGCGGGGTGAGCGAAGCTGTCCGCGCTACTGTGCAGCGGCTGCGCCCCGACCGGGCGATTCCGGTGCGCACACGGCAGGCCGATGGCATCCCCGCCTGCCGCGCCATGATTGAAGCGCTGAAAAAGGGCGACCGCGACGCGAATTTCTTTGAAGGCATGGGCTGTATCGGCGGTTGTGTCGGCGGGCCGAAAGCCATTTTAAACCGGCAGGAAGGCAAACAAAACGTAGATCGATATGGCGATGAAGCCGCCCATCCTACCCCGCTGGACAACCCATATGTGCTGGAACTGCTGCGGCGGCTGGGCTTTGACACCGTAGAAGACTTTTTGGAAAAAAGCGATATTTTTACCCGTGATTTTGACTGAAAAAACCGCCGCGGCCTGCGGCGGTTTTTCACCTTTTATCCCGTCGGACATACAGTGATAACAGGGACGCCCGCTTTCAGCCCGCTGCCTGAACAGTCGGGCAGACGGCGTGGTAGCAAGCGGCGTTTTTTCAAATCTGTTTGAAAGGATGACCTGATCACATGCATCACACTGAAAAAAATACCGCGCATATTTTATCGCTGATTTTAAAAAACATGCCGGATGCGATGGCATATCTCAAAGGTTCTGCCGTATATCCGTCTGTCAACGGCACCGTTTCCTTTTACCAAACTGACCGGGGCGTATTTGTAATCACATCGATGCACGGTCTCCCACAGGGGACCGGCTCCTGCGACCGTCCGGTTTTCGCATTACACATCCACGCAGGCGGCAGCTGTTCCGGCAACGAGCAGGATCCTTTTGCCGACGCCGGGTCGCACTATAACCCCCGAGGCTGCCCGCATCCCTATCATGCCGGCGATCTAAGCCCACTGTTTGGCAGTGACGGCTACGCCTGGAGCGGGATGCTGACCAACCGATTCACGGTAGAGGAAGTAACCGGAAAAACCGTAATCGTTCACGCAATGGCCGACGATTTCCATACCCAGCCTGCGGGAAATGCCGGCGCGAAGATCGCCTGTGGCGTTATTCATGCGTAAACCGCGGCAAACCGCGCATCCGTCGCACCACTTTTTTGCAACATTTCGATGGTGCGAAGTGTGTTTCACAGATCAAAAACCAGCGGCCTGTATAACGCAGGCCGCTGGTTGATATTGCTGCTTGGTTTTTTGCCAATGCCCGGTACCCCCGCCGGCTGCCCGCCGCATGGCGCC
>CALWVA010000105.1 GCA_944384875.1 uncultured Clostridia bacterium | reverse complement strand
GCTGCCTGTGGCGCACCCTGGATCTTTGCTCAAATCAACGCCTACTTATCTGAAACCCGCGTGCTTCCGGATCCGCCAGTCAGCCAGCGCATGTTAATTCTACTTCAACAGGTTCGCAAAATGATCGAATATAAGGGCGAACACACCGCCATGCGCGAAGCGCGCAAACATGCCGCGTTCTATATGAAAGGCCTGCGTGGAGCTGCCGGTTACAGGCGCGCCTGTGGCACGCTCACTGAATATGCGCAATTAGAACAACTGTGTTTCCAGATCTGCAAAGACCATAGCGAAGCCAATAATTTTGTATAACACCGCATCTATTTTCATACAATAATCGGCACAAACTGTTAACACATTGTATTTATTTCAGAAGTTAAATATACGGGCGCCGTCTGCTGACAGCGCCCGTATTTGCTCTTTTAGCATACAGCATATATACATTCGCCCAACAGCCTGCACAACGCAAGTAATTTCACCGCTAAAATATCATAAATTAATATAATACAAGGCACCTACTCAAGCTCTGCCAATGGCGTCTCAGAGGATTCCTGCGGCGGCGCTTCCGTTTCCGGCGGATCGGTGGCTGCCGAAGAATCCTGTGAAGGAGGCTGCGTTGTAGTTGTAGTTGTGGTAGTGGTAGTAGTTGTAGAAGATGACGGCTGTGCGGAAGGCTGTGTCTGTCCGCCGCCGGGATTATTAGCCGTTGGCCGTGTTCCCTGCGTTGGCTGAACTACCGGAGCAGTCGTAGACGGCGCATATGTTTCCGACGGCATAGTCTCCGCTACAGTTGTCACCTGAATCTGTCCTGTCGGAATTGTATAATGCGGATTCGGTTGCTTTAAATATTCATCATACCACGCCTGCGGATAAATCGCATCTTCGTTCACCGTGGCAGCGTCCACGTTTACCACACTCTGTTCACCTTCCCGCACCCGACGAGCCATCACAACGCAGCGTGCCTCTGTAAATTCATAAACACAGGTTTGCAGCGTTAAAATCTCGTCTCCCGGCTCAACCTGAACCGACGTATTGATACAGGAACGGGCACGGCATTCGTTGATCCAACTGTTAAAATCTTCATCAGATGAAAATGTACTCTTACGGTAATCAAACAAATTTCCATTATCCTGTTGCGGATAAGCATTGATAGTCATCACCGCAAAAATCTTCCATTCTCCATCCCGATATAACGTATCGAAATTAATGATCGGACGCTCTTTATAATAATCCAGATCACGATAATTGGCCAGTTGACTGAACATGGTACTGTCATCTTTCATGTTATGGCCATACAGCACAATATTCTGGCTTTCCTGCATATATGCAAGCCTGACCTGCCGGTCGGCGAAAATCGTACCATAGCGGTTATAATCTCCGTCAAAATCCCGACGTAGATAATAGTCTTCCGCACCGGTATCGCCCAATTTTTGCACCACAGGATAATTGATATTGGTGCCATCGATCTCAATCCATCCTACAATATCGTTGTTCCGCTCATATAAAGCGGCAAACCGGGGATTGATATTCGGAGATGAATAAGGCACATTTTCATCCTTTGGGATATACTCGCTCCGAACCTCATCGGTAATCTTATCGTTAATTATCGGCTCAATAAAATACGGCACAATCTGAAACAGCATCGCAATCAGCGTGACCAGCGCCACTAAAAAAATGACTTTTCTGGCAATTTCTTTGACGGGGTCGCCCTTCCAGGGAATAAAATATTTAAAAAACCGAATCGGGAGCGGCGCTTTTTTTACCGGCATTATCTGTTCAGTCTCCTGTGCATCAACCGCAAGATCCGGCAGTGTCCGTGTTGCCGCTGCCGCCTGCCCGGAATAAGAATAAACATCTTCATACTGTCCAGATTGCCCGGCCGAACTATGTATCAGATCGTCCACATCCGGCATATTCCGCATATTATGCAGAATGATTTGATAAAAAGCGTCCCGCTCCGGATCGTTGTGTACAGCAGGCTGCGCACGACGTTGTTCGCTGGTTTGCCCTGCCGCAGTTGATTCCGGCGTTTCAGACACTTTTTTATTTAAAATTCTATTGAGAAAATCATCTTCCGAAAAGTGATCAGGTTGCACGAATCTCACTCCCATCTGTCTATCGTGTCCTGTTTCAGTATACCGTATATATCTGCTTTAATCAATCGTTTTTTCTTGGAATTTTATAAACTTTTCATTTTCAAACTTTTGCGGGAATGTTAACAGATACAGGCGCAACAGATTCAGCGCTTCTGATGCAGAAGTATAGCGAATATACTCCCGATCGCGAAAGCCGCCCTTCTGCGACTTGATCACATATTCTCCACTCTGATCGCTCAGGCTGATATATGCCAACCCCACCGGCTTGTCGCTGCCATCACTGTCCGGCCCTGCGATACCGGTAATGCTCAACCCGATATCCGCACCTGACAACAGGCGAACGCCTCTCGCCATCTGTGCCGCAGTCTGCGGAGACACCGCGCCGAATTGCCGCAGTGTATCAGTCCGCACGCCCAACAGTTTTTGTTTGGACGCATTAGAATAGGTGGAAACTCCCATCGGGAATACTGCAGACGATCCAGGAATTTCAGTGATCCGCTTGGAAATATATCCTGCCGTACACGATTCTGCCGTAGCCACTGTCAAGCCCTTGTCCTTTAAAAGATCCACAACCACCTGCTGCAGGCTTTCAACATCAATCCCATAAATCTGCTGATCGCCGACGCGCTGCCGGATCTTTTCAATCATGCAAGTGCACATCTGTTCAGCCTGTTGCTGATCCTGCGCTTTTGCGGTTACCCGCAGATACATCTCTCCGTCCTTGGCATAGGGCGCAACCGACGGATTAGCACCGCTTTCCAGATCCGCCATAATTGCGTCTACCTGCGCCTCGCCGGTACCGTATATTTTAACAAAATGCGATCGAATAATACCATCTGTGTACTTTTCCAGAAAAGGCTCCACACTCCGATCAAACATATCCTGCATTTCCTTCGGCGGTCCCGGCAGTAAAATTACTGTTTTCCCGTCCTGCTCCACCGCGCAACCCGGCGCAGTTCCAAGCGCATTCTGAAAAACCGTCGCTCCCTGGGGAACCAGTGCCTGTTTCAGATTATTATCCGTCAGCTTTCGACCCAGTCTGGCGAAATACGCCTTGATATTTGCCAGGCTTTCGGCATTTTCAACCAATGGCAACTGAAAAAAATCACACACCGTCTGCACAGTAATATCATCCTGCGTTGGGCCCAGGCCGCCGGTTATAAAAATCAGATCGCTGCGCGATACCGCCGTCTCAAAAATCTGCTGCATCCGTCGCGGATTATCACCGACCATCGTATGATAAAATACATTCAGCCCGCGCTGCGCGAGTTTTCGCGCAATATATTGTGAACTGGTGTTTAAAACATCCCCAATTACCAGTTCGGTCCCGATACAGATAATTTCCGCATTCATTCGGCAGTTCCTCTTTCCTGTCCATAAATTTTATCAAAGGTTGTACCGGCAATTGCCTGCTCCAACAGTAAATCACAGTTTTCAAATTGTTCTGCCTGCCGAACCGCCTCCAGCTTTGGCCGGGTTCGCGGGTGCTTCGGCGTAAATACCGTGCAGCAATCTTCAAAAGGCTGAATGGAAATTTCAAAGGTTCCAATCTTTCGGGAAACCTGAATAATTTCCTGTTTATCCATACCAATCAACGGCCGGAATACCGGAAGTTCGGCCGCATCCTCCGTTACTGCAAGCGCCTTCATCGTCTGGCTGGCTACCTGCCCGATGCTTTCTCCTGTGATCAACGCTTCACATTCCTGCTGTTTTGCCAACCGCGATGCGATTTTCATCATATAGCGGCGCATGATCAAGGTTGTCAGATCTTCCGGACACTGCCGGGCAATCTGCTCCTGCATTTCGGTAAACGGAACAATCGCAAAACGGATCGGTCCCGCGTATTTTGCCACCTCGCCCAGCAACTGCCGGACCTTCAATTCAGCTCGCTGGCTGGTATAAGGCGGACTGGCAAAATGGATAGCTGTCAGCCGAATTCCCCGCTTCGCCATCATATACGCCGCTACCGGACTATCAATTCCGCCCGAAATCAACACCGCCGCCTTACCGCCGGTTCCTACCGGCATACCGCCGGCGCCCGGCAACTGATCCGCGTGAATATATGCGCCAAAGTCCCGAATTTCCACCGTCACGGTTACGTCCGGATGATGCACGTCTACACGTAAATGGGGATACGCCTGCAACAACGCCTCTCCTGTTTTTGCACAGATCTGCGGAGAGGTATAAGCAAACCGCTTATCTGCCCGCTTGGCATTGACTTTAAAGGTTTTTGCTGCCGTTAACTCCGGACATAAATAAACCGGCGCCTGCTGCAAAATAGCATCCAACTCCTTTGGCACCACCACCGCGCAGGAAAACGCCGCGATGCCGAACACCCGCCGAAGCCGTTCTTGTGCCTCATCCATATCGTATTCTTCCGCAACCGGTTCCACCGTAATCGTAGACTGTGCGCGCTGCACCCGAATTTCTCCCAACCCACACAGTGCATGTTTGATATTTTTGATCAGCACCGCTTCAAAGCTGGCGCGATTCAAACCTTTTAACGCAATTTCGCCGTTTTTAATTAGTATAACCTGTTTCATATCTAATCTGTTCCTTTTAAGTTT
>CALWVA010000104.1 GCA_944384875.1 uncultured Clostridia bacterium | reverse complement strand
TGGAAATTTCTCCTGAAGCGTTTACCTCTAATACGTTGTCAGATACATTGCAGCCATATAGCGGCTTCAACGTTACCATTCCCCACAAAGTATCCATTATTCCCTTGTTAAAACAACTGATGGGAAACGCCGCCCAACTGCATACTGTCAACACCGTATGCAATGATCACGGTGTGCTTTATGGTTACAACACCGATTGCGACGGGTTTTTAAAAGCGTTGCAACTTGGAGATATTACCCTCACCGGCCGGGTGCTGATTTGCGGCAGCGGCGGCGGAACGGCGCGAATGATGGCGCACATTGCCGCCCAGCACAACTGTACGATCACGCTTTCCAGTCGCCGGCCAAACGATCAACGGACCATGGCGCTGGCCGCAGAAATCCGCGATACTTATTCCGTCTCGTGCCAGGCAGTCTGTCGAGACGATCTGACCGGAACCTTTGATCTGCTGTGCAACGCCTCACCCGCTGGTATGTATCCCAACAACATCGGCCTGTTTCCAGTTTCTCAGAACATTGTTTGCGCCAGCGCTCAGGTCTTCGATGCTGTTTATAATCCGGCAGATACCGCTCTGCTGCAACTGGCCCGTTTTAACGGCGCAAAAGCTATGGGCGGCATGCCGATGTTGGTATATCAGGCGGCAAAGGCACAGCAACTTTGGTACGGTGCACAATTCACAGACGATGATCTGCTGAATCTGACTGAACAGGCCAATGATCAACTGAAAAGGAGCTTTCATTGATGAACATTGTATTATGCGGTTTTATGGGCTGCGGAAAAACTACAGTCGCAAAACTGCTGGCCGCCCGACTGAACATGGATTGTATTGATCTGGATCAATATATTGAGCAAACCACCGGCATGCGGGTTTCGGAAATTTTTGAAAAGTTTGGAGAGCCGGGCTTCCGCAGTTATGAGCGCCATGCGGTCAGCGCCGTCTGCAAAACAAACAACTGTGTGATTGCCACCGGCGGCGGAACTGTCCTCGATGCGCAAAATGCAGTTGTATTACGAAAATCCGGCGTTCTTTTCTTTCTGGATGTATCGGTAGATACCGTCCTGGCGCGGCTGCAAAACGATCACAGCCGCCCGTTGCTGGAACGCAGCGACAAAGAGCAGGCGATTGCCCTGTTGCTGTCGGCCCGGCTGCCGTTATATAAGGCTGCCTGTGATTACAGTATAAACGCCAACGACGCTTCACCGGAAAATATTTCAGAAAAAATCTTAGGCATTATCAAAGAACTTGACAAATAACCGGTTTGGTTGTATGATAAAAAAAGCTTTTTGAAAAGATATGAGGATGTTTTTGATCATGATTTACAGCTGTCGTTATTTTAACAGGTTTTTCAGCTCTTTCTTTTTTGGTAAGGGCTATTTTTGCTGTTAATATACAATGACCGCCTCTGTCTGATCCTGTTTGACGTATAAACACGAGAGCCCGGTCAATACCGCGGCTCTTTTTTCATGAAAGAAAGGATATCATATTATGATTATTGTTATTAAACCCTCTGCCGACCAAAAACAGATCGATCAGTTAACCCGAAAGTTAACGTCAACCTATAATGTACAGGTTAACAAATGGGTGGGTATACACTCTACCGTTCTGGGGTTGCTGGGCGATACACATAAAGTCGACATCGAGAGCATTGCTGCCCAGCCCATCGTTGAAAGCGTCAAGCGGGTGCAGGAGCCATATAAAAAAGCCAACCGCAAGTTCCATCCCGACGACACCGTGATCCATGTTGGAGACGTTTCCATCGGCGACGGCAGCCTGACGCTGATTGCCGGCCCCTGCTCGGTAGAGTCCGAAGCACAGATCATTGAAGTAGCGCAGCGTGTCAAAGCCGCAGGTGCGAAAATGCTGCGCGGCGGCGCGTTCAAGCCCCGTACTTCTCCCTATTCTTTTCAGGGGCTGCGGGCAGAAGGCCTGAAATTACTGCTCAAAGCGAAAAAAGAAACCGGTCTTCCCATCGTTACTGAAATCATGCGTGTCAGCCATATTGACCTGTTTGAAGATGTCGATATCATTCAGGTCGGCGCCCGCAATATGCAGAATTTTGAGCTGCTCAAAGAACTGGGCAAGTTACACAAACCGATTTTACTGAAACGTGGCCTGTCCAGCACCATCGACGAAACACTGATGAGCGCCGAATATATCATGGCCGAGGGCAATGAACAGGTGATCCTTTGTGAGCGTGGCATCCGAACCTTTGAAACCTCTATGCGCAATACGCTGGACATTTCCGCCGTTCCAATGTTCAAACGGCTTTCCCATCTGCCAGTCATCGTTGATCCTTCTCATGCCGCCGGTATTCCATGGCTGGTAGAGCCGCTGTCGATGGCCGCCATCGGCGCTGGCGCAGACGGACTGATTATTGAAGTGCACAATTGTCCGGCAAAAGCGCTGTCCGACGGCGCGCAATCACTAACGCCGGATCAGTTTGATTCCATCGCAGCGAATCTAATCCGCGCCCATGATAGCGGATTTGGTTATAAAAGAAAGTAAGAGGCGCTTATGAAAATTGCAATTGTCGGGTTAGGATTGATCGGCGCTTCTCTCGCCAAAGCAATTAAAGCCCATACAAATCATCATATTCTTGGGATAGATTTGAATGCAGACGTCCTGTCAGCTGCTGCAAAAGACGGCGTGATCGATCAGGCAGGCACACCGGAAGATCTTGGCGATACAGATCTGACCATTCTGGCAATTTACCCGGAAGCGACCATCCGGTTTGTAAAAACACACGCCGCCGTATTCGCGCCGGACAGTATCATCATGGACACCTGCGGCGTCAAACGTCAGATCTGCAAACATCTGGCGCCTGTTGCCGCGCGATATGGCTTTTATTTTCTGGGCGGGCATCCCATGGCCGGCAAAGAGCAAAACGGTTATGCGGCCAGTTGCGCCGATCTGTTTGATGGCGCAAGCATGATTTTAACGCCAACCAAGCAGGATTCGTTTGTCCTGAAAACCGTTTCGGACCTGGCAATCAGCATTGGTTTTGGAAAAGTAACGGTCTCTACACCGGAAGAGCATGACCGCATTATCGCCTATACCTCTCAGCTTCCCCATGTATTGGCCTGTGCCTATGTGTTGGATCCAGACGCCCGGCTGCACGCCGGTTTTTCTGCCGGTTCCTATAAAGATGTATCTCGCGTCGCCACCATCAACGCGCCGATGTGGCGGGAACTGTTTTTAGAAAATCGAGACTGTCTGTCCGGCCATATTCAGACGCTGATTCAAAACCTGACCAAGCTCAACGACTGCATCAAACAATCCGACGGCGCACGGTTAGAGCAGATGCTGTCTGACAGTGACCGCATCAAACGACAAATCGGTTAAATTATAAAAAGGAGTTTTTATGCAAACACTGACCGTGAATCTGCAAGACAGCTACGATATTCATATTCAGCGCGGTATCCTGCAACAGTGCGGTGAACAGATCGCCGCCGTGCATTCCCGCTGCCAGGCGTTTATCATTACCGATAGCCATGTGGCGCCGTTGTATCTTTCGATTGTAGAACAATCGCTGCAGAAAGCCGGTTTTTCCACCAATCATTTGGTTTTTGCGGCGGGTGAACAAAGCAAACTGTTTGATACCATTTATGATATGGTCTGCGCGATGGCCGATGCGCGCATGACTCGCAGCGACATTGTTATCGCGCTGGGTGGCGGCGTAACCGGCGACATGGCCGGGTTTGCAAGTGCTGTTTATATGCGTGGGATTCCGTTTGTGCAGCTTTCTACCTCACTGCTGTCGGATATTGACTCTTCTGTCGGTGGAAAAACCGGTTGTGATCTGAAAAACGGCAAAAATCTGGTCGGAAGCTTTCACCAGCCCGCGCTGGTGCTGATAGATCCAGATACATTGCAAACATTGCCAAAGCGATATATCAGTGATGGCATGGCCGAAGCGATCAAATATGGTGTGATCCGCGATGCTTCCCTGTTTACCGACATTCAAACGCAGCCGCTGGATCAGCTACTGGACCGGCTGCTCTATACCTGTATTGATATCAAGCGGCAGATCGTCGAAGACGATCCATTCGAACACGGCCGGCGCAAATTGCTGAATTTTGGACACACCTTAGGCCACGCCATTGAAAAATATTATCGCTTTGAGCGCTATTCTCACGGCGAAGCAGTATGCATCGGTATGGTTCAAATTACAAAAGCCGCCGAGCATGCCGGGCTCTGTCAGACCGGAACCGCGCAGCAGATCTGTGATGCCGCCGCAAATTATCAGTTGCCTACACAATGCGATGCTGATCTGCAGCAGCTCTGTGAGATCTGCCTTTCCGACAAAAAGCGAAAAACAGACAGTATTGATCTGATTTTGCCTAAAACAATCGGTGAAGCGTTTATCCACAATCTGCCGATTGATGCGCTTTATTCTTTTCTGGCGGGAGGAACAATATGAACCAGCTTCAGATTACACCTGCCCCTTTATATGGAACAGTGGCGGCCGTTCCTTCTAAAAGCGATACCCATCGAGCTGTGATCTGTGCGCTGCTTTCCAGAAGCCACTGTCGGATTCACCCGGTGGATCTATCGATGGATATTCGGGCCACAATTGGCGCTGCCGAAGCATTTGGCGCAGTCTGTATCTATGAAAACCGGACATTGACCATAGACGCCAGCAACGCTTTTGCCGGCAAACATTTCACCGTCGACTGCGGTGAATCCGGATCAACCCTGCGCTTTTTGCTGCCGGTA
>CALWVA010000103.1 GCA_944384875.1 uncultured Clostridia bacterium | reverse complement strand
GTTCCAAGGCTCTGATATTCGGTGATACCAGCCGCATGCATAGCCGCATCTGTCAGTTCCACCGCCATGATATAATATTCGTCCCCGGCTTTCAGCAGTTGATATTCATACTCTGGTCCGACACAGATGGCCACATTGCCCGGCAATGTCCAGGTCGTAGTTGTCCAAATCACAAAATAGGTTTTTGCAAGATCGGCGCCCAGCGCTGTAAACAGTCCCTTATCGTCGGTTACCTGAAACTTCACATAAATGGAGTGACACGGATCCTGGGCATATTCGATCTCTGCTTCTGCCAAAGCGGTTTGACACTCCGGGCACCAGTAAACCGGTTTTAGGCCTTTATAAATATAGCCTTTTTGCGCCATCTGGCCGAATATTTCCACCTGTTTGGCCACGAAATCATTTTTAAGCGTTAAATATGGATTATCCCACTCGCCAAGTACGCCGAGACGCTTAAACTGATTTTTCTGATCTTCCACGAAAGAAAGCGCAAACTCTCTGCAAAGTTTGCGCAACTCCAGCGGCGTTACTTCTGCGTCTGACGACATGCCGGCTGCTTTTCGAGCTTTCAGTTCGGTGGGCAAACCGTGGGTATCATATCCCGGCACATAAGGCGCTTTAAAGCCAGACATATTTTTAAAGCGAAGCACAAAATCTTTTAAAATCTTATTGAGCGCCGTACCCATGTGGATCTTACCATTCGCATATGGCGGGCCGTCATGCAAAATATACAGTGGTTTGCCATCGTTGATCCGCATCAGTTCCTGATACACGTTCTGCTGATCCCATTGCTGTAGCATCTCCGGCTCTTTTTTTGGCAGCCCGGCACGCATGCTGAACGCCGTATTTGGTAAATTCAAAGTTTTGTTGTAATCTTGTGCCATGTGTACAATTCTCCTTGTATCTTATAAAGTGATCTGAGTTCCGGAAATCGGTTGCTGCGGTTCAGAACTATCAACGGTTGACGCCGAAGGCTCTGTCTGCAACGATGTCTCCTGCTCTGATTGAGCGGTTTGCGTATCCTGCGCCTGCTGTTCCGTCGCACGTTTCTCAATATTTTTATTTTCGCGCGGAATTTGTGATAACAAATCCAACTGTTTATGAATATTCTCCGAAACTCGATTTTTAAACGCTTCGATTTCATCTTTCAAATAATTATATGTAATAATCTGCTTGGTGATTTTTTTCTCAGCGTCTTTTTCAATATTTGCTGCTTTTTCTTCCGCCTGCGACAGAATCTGTTTGGCTTTCATTGTCGCCGAATCCATCAGCTCCTGCGCCTGTACCGTCGCCTCATGTACCATTTTTTCAGTGGATTCTTTGGCTTCAGCCGCATCTCGATCCGCCTGCGAAATCTTTTCGTTATAATAATCGTCTGCTTTTTGCTTGGATTCCCGCAAAATGGCGTCGCCTGTTTTCTGGGCGTTTAAAATTGCCGATTTCACCGAATCCTCTGTGGCCCGGTATTCTTCGATATTATCCGCCAGAATCTGAATTTTCTGAATCAGCTCATCCCGCTGATCGCAAAGCGCGGCAAAATCATTTGCTACTTCCTCCAGAAAATAATCTACATCTACGGCTTTATAACCACTCATTCCGGCTTTCTGAAATTCATATGTTCTGATTTGATCCGGTGTAAGCATCCGACAAACTTCCTTTCAGCTTGATTATATCTTTTTTCGCGCTAACAGCACGACTCTTCCTTTTTTTGTCTGTCCGCTGACATCATCTATAATAAACTTTCCGGTTTTAGACACCGTCAGCACCGTTTTTGCACCAATCCGTTTGGATACATCTATGCAAACACAACTGTTTATCAGCACAGAAGACCCGCGAATCAACGCTGCCGCCTTTTCTCTGCTGGTATGCAATAAAGCGGCCACAACACAATCCAGTCGCGCAGAGGCAACAGTGGTCCGGATTTCTTCAAATCGGGCGGTAAAAGGAGCAGGATCCCATCCGACCGTCAATTGCACACCAACTGCACCAACTTTTTTCAGCTGGGCGCACACATATTCTAAAATGTCACGATGTAAAAACACCACAGCATAGCCGTCTGCAACCAGGATGTCGCCTACTTTTTCCCGGACGATTCCCAGCGCCATCAACGCGCCCAGAAAATCCCGGTGCGTTAATTGGAAAATCGGTTTGTAATGAACAGTTACCGCCTGAATCGGAAAATCGGAAAAATCTTCTGTCGCCCAGGATGGCAGCGCCGCAAAAATTCTGCGTTCTGCTTGGGCATAGCCGCCCCACAATCGACAACGGAACCCAGATTTTTGCACAGTGCGCAATGCCTGCGCCTGCTCAAACTCGTTTAAAAAGCCTACAAACCGTGGCACATCCTTTTGCTCTGCAGCGGCGCATGCGTCCAAAATCCGGGCGTCCAACAACCGAGCTGCATCTTCCATTAGATATACATACCGCTGTTTTCCAACTCGTCCAACAGCACATCGCCCATAATGTCAACATTAAATGGCGTAATAATAAATGTGCTGTTCGCCACTCTTTTAAGCTGACCGCGATTGGCGTAAGCGACGCCACTTAGAAAATCCACCAGACGGCGGGAAACTTCCCGATTGGTAGATTCCAAATTCAAAACTACAGTTCGCTTATTGTTCAGATGATCGGCGATAGCCGTAGCATCCTGAAATGATTCCGGCTTGACCAACACCACCTGCAACTGAGTGGTAGCATGAATATTAACCACCTTGTTTCTTTTATCAGAAGAATTCTGAGAAGCATGTGCCGGCTGCGCCGCGGCAGAGGAACGACGATCTTCATAATATTCATAATCATCTCTGTGACCATCGAAGTTCATTTCTTCAGTATCCGAATAATCGTCTTCGTCCTGTACGTTGGTCATCATGTCTCTGATCTTATCCATAAAGCCCATTTCTCAACACTCCTAATTACTGATATTGTCTCGCTCCAAACAGAGCGGTTCCCACCCGCACCATATTGGAACCGGCAAGAATAGCAATGTCGAAATCACCTGACATGCCCATTGATAAAATATCCATAAATATATTATCCACTTTTTTAGCCTTATTGTCAATAAACAGTTTCTGCATTTTCTCAAAAACCTGCAATTTTTTATCGTTTGACAAGTGCAATGGACCAAGCGTCATCAATCCGCGCACCCGAATACCGGAAATATCTGCCAGTTGCTCCAAAAACGCCGGCAAGGCAGCAGCATCGATTCCACTTTTTGCCTCTTCATTTCCAATATTGATCTCAACCAGCACGTCTGTAACAATAGACCGCATCAGACTTTGTCTGGCGATCTCATGCGCCAGTTTTAACGAGTCCACCGATTGAATCAATTCCACTTTGCCAACGATCTGTCGAACTTTATTGGTCTGCAGTGTCCCGATAAACTGCCGACGTAAACCCGGCTCCAACTGCTCCTCTTTGGACAAAAATTCCTGCACCCGGTTTTCACCCATTACTCGAATGCCCTGCCGATATGCATGATTAATTACCGCAGGCTCTACCGTTTTGGTTGCCGCCAGCAATGTGATTTCTGATGGCTGTCTGCCTGATTTCAATGCAGCCTCATGAAAACGTTCTAAAACCCTTTTATAATTTTCATCAAACACCTTACACCGGTTTTCTAAATATGCATCCATACGTTTCTACCGCTTCCTTTCTGCGTAACACGAAAATTAAACTTTTCCTATGATGACGTCGTCATAAATTTTCAACTCATTATTACCGTTATTGGAATCAACAATTACAAAACCATCTCCATAATAACTGACGTCTACATGATAGAATTTTGTTACTGCGCCGCTTTGGACATAAACGCCTTTTTGTCCGTCTACGATCCGCACTGCCTCTGCATCGATTTTCAGACCGGTATAGCTGCCCATAACCAGTTGTACTGTCTGCAGACGCGCAGAGCACAGCTGACTGTTCATATTGGAACAGGATAAAATGATCGCCGCTTTGCCGGAAGCATCGTCACTGTTAATCGCTTCCACTGTCATCTGAACCTGTGATGCAGCGGTCAGCGGTAACTGCACATCCAGCACGTCGCCCTCTGTCAATTCATGTACCTGATCTGCATTTACCACTGCTGCCAGATACCATTTGATATCGGTGATGACTTTGCCAATGCAATCAGACGGTATTTGTTTCGGCTGCACATTTTCAAGATCCGACACCTGCAACTGTGTTGCATTTTCATAAGAAAGGGCCGTTTCATAACCGTCTGCTTCGTTTACAAAATATCCGGCGCTGGGACTTTGTACAAAATCGATACGGCCTCTGTACTGTTGTTGCAGTGTTTCCAGCTGCGCTGCATATTCCTGAATCTGCGCGGAAAAATCCGCAACTTGGCCGGTGGCCAACTGTCGCTGGTTCAGTAAATACAGCAGCTGTTCCTGGGTATCGTCCAATTGAGAAAAAGATTGACTGCAAATTTGATCCTGTAAGTCCAACACCGTGTTCTTTAATAATGTACCGTTGGTATCCATGTCTGCTGTTGCGATTTTATTTTGATCATCCAATGTCTGCAATGCCGCGATTTTCTGCTGCAACGCATTGATTTCGGTGCGCAGCTGCACATCTGCATCGTTTTCAAAATATTCTAAAACAGTTGCATTTTGCGCAACACGGCTCCCGTTTGAAACACTGTAAAGCTGTATACCGGCCGACTGTTTTTGCAAAATCGTCTCACGACGGATGATAATGCCCTGTGCCTCTATGGTGTCATTTACCGTTACCTGCTGTGCAACGCAATAGGTTTTATCGTCAAACCAGGAATT
>CALWVA010000102.1 GCA_944384875.1 uncultured Clostridia bacterium | reverse complement strand
TCCTCCAGCGCCGTCAGCAGCCGGCGGACAAACCCGCTGCCGCTGTTCATCATTGCCTTCTCGATGGAAATAATCGAAAACCCTTTTTTGCCGGCAATGCCGGTTACATGGTGAGCAGCTTTCTGCGCCGGTGTTTTGCGCACAATCATCGTACCCGGATCAGCCGGGTCATTGGTATTGCGGATATTGATCGGAATGCCCGCCTGATGCACCGGAAAAATTGCATCCTCATGCAATACGGTCGCGCCCATATAAGAAAGCTCCCGCAATTCTTTATAGGTAATGGTCTCAATCCGGCTGGGATTCCGAACGATGCGGGGATCCGCCACCAGAAAGCCGTTAACGTCCGTCCAGTTTTCATACAAATCGGCATTTACACCTCGGGCCACCAGCGAACCGGTAATATCCGATCCTCCTCTGGAAAAGGTTTTGATCGTATCATTGGGCATTTTCCCGTAAAAACCGGGAATAACGCCGCAAAAGTGGTGAGACAGATGTTCCGCCGTTTTTTCAATGGTAAACGCAGAGTTAAAGCTGCCGTTTTCATTAAACCGCACGCATTTTGCTGCATCCACAAAATCATAACCCAGATAATATGCCAGAATCATCCCGTTGAGATATTCACCACGGGATGCGGCATAATCCCGCCCTGCTGCATTTTCAAAAGCCAAGCGGATCTTCTGATATTCCGGCGTCAGATCCAGATCCAGGCCCAGACCGTCGATAATCGCGTCAAACCGGTCGGTAATCTTTTGAAAATCTTCGGCAAAATCTTCACCTTCGCTGGCCTTAGCATAACAGTCATACAGCATATCGGTCACCTTGGTATCACCATCGAACCGTTTGCCCGGCGCGCTGGGTACCACATACCGCCGGTCCGGATTGGCCTTTACAATATCATAAACCTTTTTAAAATGTTCGGCGTCCGCTAAGGAACTGCCACCGAATTTTGCAATAATCAACGCCATAAAAAAATAATACTCCCCTTATAATCAGATATCAGACAATATACGAATTTTGGATGTAACCGTCCCCAGCGAAGAGACCGCAGACAGTTTCTGATCAATCTGCGCCTCCGGCATAGCGCCGGTTGCAAAGGCAAACGCATCTCCGGGTGCGTTCGGACGGGACAACGTCCGAACCACGCCAAACTGCTGTTTAACCGCCTCCTGCAGCGCCGGCCGGTCCTGAGTCTGCATACAAACATACATCGAAACCGTATCAGTCTTATAATCAACCACATAATCCGGATCGTGGCAATCCTCCCAACTGATCAGCTTGCGCGTTCCAATATGCTTGACACAGTCAATCACATCGGCTACCACCGCGCTGGCAGTGGGCAGCTTACCCGCACCCTTGCCATAAAACACTACGTCGCCGATCGCGTCGCCCCGAACCAAAACCGCGTTGAACACATCGTCTACCGTAGCAAGCTGGCTGTCGTGGCTGATAAACGCCGGATATACTGTGGCAGTAATGCGGCTATCAGACAACTTCTGTACCCGGCCAATCAGTTTGATCACACAATCCATATCCGCGGCATACGCAACATCGTCTAAAGAAATTTTGGTAATACCTTCGGTATATACGCTGTCTGGATATACATGCTTGCCAAAGGCCAGCGACGCCAGAATGCAAACCTTGCGGCAGGCGTCGGCCCCTTCAATGTCCGCAGAAGGATCCCGCTCGGCATAACCCAATTGTTGCGCCTGCTGCAGCGCGTCTGCGAAAGAAACCTGTTCTTTAATCATCTTGGTCAGAATATAATTGGTAGTGCCGTTTAAAATGCCGTCGATTTCCATGATCTCGTTGGCTGCCAGACACTGAGACAACGGCCGCAAAATCGGGATTCCACCGCCGACGCTGGCCTCAAACAGAAAGTTTACATTGTTTTCCGCCGCGGTTTTCAACAGCTCGGCACCTTTGGTCGCCACCAGTTCCTTATTGGAGGTCGCAACGCTTTTGCCCCGCTGTAAACACTGCTGCACAAACTCAAAGGCGGGATGCACACCGCCCATAACCTCCACAACGACCCGAATATCATCGTCTTGTAAAATATCCTCAAAATTTTTGGTGAATTTTTCGGCATATGGGCTGCCGGGAAACTCTCGCAAATCCAAAATCCGCTTAATCTCCATCTCGCACCCGGCCCGGCGCTGAATGCTCTCGCGGTTTTTATAAAACACCTCCACCACACCGGATCCGACCACGCCGTATCCCATTACTGCAATCTGAACCATCTGTTTTTCCTCCAATATTCCAGTATATACGCAAATTTAATCGCCCGATACCTGCTCGATCGAAACCAATCCATCTAGCTGCCGCAGCTGTTTTAACAGCTCGGTTACCGGGATCTGCAACCGCCCGGTGCGAAAAGACACCGAAACCTGTGCCCTGCCGCCAATCGGAATATTCTGATTGACCGTCAGAATATTCGCACCGTTTTGATACAACACCGACATAAAATGTGACAGAATGCCCGCCCGATCCAGCAATGTCGCGTGAACCGTCATCATCCGCCCGGCATATTCCTTATTATACGCAAACACATAATCCTTATATTTATAATATGCGCCCCGGGAAATACCCGCTGCCGCACAGGCCAGCGATACCGACCGCTGCCCGCCGGACTGTAACTGCTCTTTGACTGCCAACACTTTGGGGATAATCTCTGGCAATACCCGTTTATCTACCAACAGCAGCTCCTGTTCCTGCATTCTGTTTCACCAACTTGTGGGAATTGTATTTTGCACGTATACGATTGTATCCGAACAAAATACAATATAACAGATTTCAGTAAAAATTGCAACCCCCAAAATGTATTTTTTCTCTGCATGCAAAATCCTGTCCATTTGAAGATCATTTGAAAAAGAAACATAATTGACAAAAACGCTGAATTGGTATACACTAAATAAGAAAACGAATGCGGAGGCAATGATATTATGAACATCCTGGTAACCGGCGGCGCCGGATTTATCGGCAGCCATACCTGTGTAGAGCTTTTACAAAACGGCTACGAGGTCATCATTTTAGACAACTATTATAATTCCTCGCCAGATGCGGTGAAAGCCATCGAGAAAATCACCGGGAAATCGGTCAAAACCTATGAAACCGATATGCTGGACAAAGACGGTGTCGAACAGGTGTTTGCTGAAAACAACATCGACGCGGTGATTCATTTTGCTGGTTTGAAAGCTGTGGGCGAATCAGTTCAAAAACCGATGTTTTACTATCATACCAATCTGGAAGGCACCATTAATATCATAGAGGCAATGGAACGGCATCAGGTCAAAAAATTTGTGTTCAGCTCCTCTGCCACTGTCTATGGCATGAATAACCCGTCTCCTTATGTCGAAGGGATGCCGCTATCGGCCACCAATCCTTATGGCTGGACCAAGCTGATGATCGAACAAATGTTGTGTGACGCCTGCGTCGCACATCCAGACTGGCATGTTGCGCTGCTGCGTTATTTTAATCCTATCGGCGCCCACGCCAGCGGCCTGATTGGCGAAAAGCCCAATGGTATTCCCAACAATCTGATGCCCTATATCACGATGGTTGCCGCCGGCAAGCTTGATCATCTAAACATCTTCGGCGGTGATTACGACACGCCGGACGGTACCGGCGTGCGGGATTATATCCATGTCTGCGATCTCGCTGTAGGGCATATCAAAGCGCTGGATAAGCTGGATCAGATACAAGGAGCCAGGGCGTTCAACCTGGGCACAGGCGTAGGCTATTCGGTGTTGGATATCGTACACGCTTTTGAAAAAGCAAACAACCTGAAGATTCCATATGAAATTACCGACCGACGGCCCGGCGATCTGCCTTCTTATTTTGCCGATACCACCCGGGCTTATCAGGAGTTAGGCTTTAAAACCCAGCATTCACTGGAAGATATGTGCCGCAGTTCCTGGAATTTTGTAAAACATCTGTATCAGCAATAATGTCCATATTGCAAAATAGGAACGTCTTATAGCATGATTGATTTGCCAACATGTATAATAACGAAAGGCCGTGGCGCACGATTCACCTGTGCACCACGGCCTTTGTCTATAGCAAAGCTCTTCCCGTCGCTGTTTTCGCCACATGGATGTAAAACGATGCGGCAATAGCAGCAATCATTATTTTTTGTTTTTATCATTTAAAATTTTGCTAAGCTCTTCCATGAAGGTATTGATATCGCGGAATTGCCGGTAAACCGACGCAAAACGAACATATGCCACTTCATCGATGTTTTTCAGTTCGTCCATCACCAGTTCGCCGATTTTCATCGAGGTTACCTCTCTGTCCAACGAATTTTGCAGAGAGGTTTCAATGCGGTCCGCTGCGCGCTCAATGGTATCCACCGAAATCTGACAGCCCTCTGCCGCTTTCAGCATTCCGTTGATCAACTTATTGCGATCGAAGGTCTCTCTGGATTTATCCTTTTTGATCACGATCACAGGCAGGCTTTCAATGATCTCATAAGTTGTAAACCGTTTATGGCAGCCAATGCACTCGCGCCGCCGGCGAATTCGCTCGCCCTCATCAGTGGGTCTCGAATCGATTACCTTACTTTCCTCGTAACCGCAATACGGGCATTTCACCTGGCCATCACTCCTACCTCAGTTTGGTCAATAATAACATATTTCATCTGATTTTTCAACTCTTTTTATGAGCATACCAGCAAAATAATTGCCTGAAAATACATATATGTACCTAGTCGTGTCAAGAAATTCCGCCGCTTTTTGACCACCGAATATAACAACGAATAAATGGTGTATTTCCCAACATTTTATCGGTTTTCAAAAGCGTCATTATATGTTACAGTAAACATAACCAGAGTGCAGATAAAAGCCGGATGTTATTACAGCTCCCGCCAATCGCTGGACAAAACATTTTTCATGTTCCAGCTGCGCTCACATTCTTGCTCCGGAAAGGAAGATCTCATAATGCGTAACTTTTTAAAA
>CALWVA010000101.1 GCA_944384875.1 uncultured Clostridia bacterium | reverse complement strand
GGCGTTTGCACATGAGCAGGACGAGCAGATGCTGCAGGCGCTGTCGCCACAGAATCTGACCAAGAGCGGGCGCATTTTGATGTTTGAAACCACCGCCACAGAGGAGCAGATCAAAGCGGCTTTACAGCCGGCGGAGTTGCTGCTGCTGGAGATTTTGCCGATGACCTTGGAGGAAATTTTAATCAGTCAGGGAGGAGCGAAGGAGTATGACCTCAGCAATTTATTCTAAACAGAATCTGTTCGGGCGGATGTTTCTGCGTGGTCTGAAGCAGGTGATCCTTCCGGCGGTGTTGATGTTTTTAGGCGGCGCATTTCTGATTGTGATGCCGCTGGTGTCGCAGCTTGCCGATGCGATGCATAATCCTGATATCACCGAAGATCTTATATATGCTTTTTACGACAGTAGCAACGATTTTGTATTGATCATTTTATTGGGGCTGATGGCCGGCGCTGTCTGGATTGCTTTTATGCTGTTTTCGTTTTTGTTTAAGACCAAAAAGATCGATTTTTATTTCAGCACTGGAATTCAGCGTGAAAAACTTTTTGCCGCCAGGTTTTTAGCGGGCGCTCTTATGAGCGTTTTGCCGGTCATTTTGGTATTTGCCGCGGCATTGGTTATCAATTTACTGCTATTTGGGTATACCGGTGAACTGATGTCCGGCTTTTTGCAGCAGCTTTTGGGTCTGTGTGCGACTGTATTGACGGTATATACGTTGAGCGTGTTGGCGATTGGTCTGGCCGGTACGGTGATTGAAGGGTTTATTAATGCTACCGTACTGCTGCTTGGTACCTACATTTTACTGTCTGTGGCCAATACGGTCGCAAAATATTTTCTGGAAGGTAACGCCTTGGGCGTTTATGTAAATCAGATCAATGGTTTTTATGTAAATCCCTCGTTGGATCAGATATTTTGGATGTGTATTCCGCCGTTGTTTTTCCAAACCATCGCAGAGAATACCTGTATGCTTTACAGACCGGAGTATGGGATGGTTGCAGGCGATGAGATTTCAGCGCCTTATTCCGGACCGGGCGCATATGATACATTTTATCAGAATCTCGATTATGTAACGCCGCTGGTGTGGCTGGGAATCTGCGTATTGGCAGCGGTGTTGGCCATGATGCTGTTCAAGCGCAGAAAGGCAGAGTTTTCGGAAAATACCGGTAATTACAAAGCAATGAAGATGCTTGTAATCTGCGCTTTATCTTTGTGGGCGTTTGGTCTTGCGTTAGATATTCTGACATCTATCACCGGGCAGCTGAAAATTGCGTTGCCGGTTGCTTTTGCGGCGTTGGTCATTGCGGCGCTGGGAATAGAGTTTTATTACAGCAAATCGTTGAAGGCTGTTTTGGAAAGCTGCCGGCGTCTGCCGGTATATCTGGCGTCACCGGTGGTTGCACTGGTGATTTGCTGCACAGGCTGTTTTGGGTATTCCAGTTATGTGCCGCAATCTTCACAGGTACAGTCTGCGGAAATTATCTATCCGGGCAGCAATGATTTCTTTACATCTGGTATCGTCTCCGAGAATATTGGAAATCTGACGGCAAATGTGAATATTACACGGTCTTTTTCTTCGCCGCAGGCGTTGGAAGTGATTACTGATGTGCACCGTCAGGCGTGTGACGCGGCGGATGGCAGTGAGATCACAAGTGGGCTTTATGTAAACTACACGCTGCGGGATGGGAGCACGGTCGACCGGTATTTCCGAAATATACCGATGCAGGTGTTGGAGCAGTTGCTGCAATTGGATCGGAGTCCGGAGCTGACCGAGGATCGGGATGTGTTCTTTGGCGTCCGGAAGGCAGAGGATGATTCGGTCATGATGTTGACTGACATGACGCTGGCAATGACGGCGGACACGACATTGAACAAAGACCGGACGCATGTTTTAACCGACCGGCAGCGCACCGAGCTTTTTCAGGCACTGAAGCTGGATTATATGACGATGCCCATTGATCAGTTTTTATATCCCGAAACTGCAGGAGAAACACTATTGATTTTGCATACCTATATGACGCCGGAAACGTTGGAGGAGGTGTATGGTGAAACTGTAGATACATTGAGCGCGTCTTCTCTGTTGGGATCAGGTCTGTGTTTGTATATTGATGAGAGCTATACCAATACCTATGCTTATTTGCAGCAGCAGGGGCTGTTGGTCCAGCCGGTGCAGATGGAATCTGTGTATGTCATTCGGGTTTCGGAAGAAAATACTTACTATTCAAGTATGGCAGGTTCCCATTCTCCGTTTTATCGGTCGATTGAATATTATGAGAATTACTGGGGAGATGATAATTTAGAGCGGTACCAAAAGATTGAAGATCCCAAGTTGCTTGCGGAATTGCAGGCAGTGGCGAAGGATAGCTGTATGGTTTCTGACGGCGGATATGTATTGTGCTATACGGTGCGCAGTAATGAGGAAACAACGCCGGACGGCAGTGAAACAGCTGTGTATGACGGCGCTGTGGCAGCCGAGCGCTCCGACGGTTATTTTTATACGAAGTTCATCAAAGAGGCTGATGCGCCGCAGGCACTGAAGCAGATGTTTCGATAATAAAAACGGCTGCGTGTCTGCGGGCACGCAGCCGTCTTTACAGATAACGTATGTTGACGATTTTTCGTATTGTATATCGTGATTTTGGGCATATTACGAAGCAGAGATCAATTCAGTAAACCATATATAAAATCGCGGGATCATCAGCTGACCGGGTTTTTTGAAAAAAGTGTTGACAAGCTTGGGTTGTTATAGTATAATTATCAAGCTTGAAAAAAGCGGATATCGATTTGGCGGCGTAGCTCAGCTGGCTAGAGCATTCGGTTCATACCCGAAGTGTCGGAGGTTCAAGTCCTCTCGCCGCTACCACTGTTAAATTGTATGTGGCCCGATGGTCAAGCGGCTAAGACACCGCCCTTTCACGGCGGTAACACGGGTTCGATTCCCGTTCGGGTCACCAGAAAAAACGACAACATTTGATAGAATGTTGTCGTTTTTATTTGGTGTTATAGGAGTTTTCATGATAATCAAAAAGAACAGGTTGCGCCTGTTCTTTTTGAAATTAGCATTTTATTTTACAGGCTCCCATTTGCAGCGTACCGGAGAAGTGATCGCGCCTTCAGCTTTCAGCTCTTTGAAAGCTTTATCGATTTCTTTGCGGTCGAGACCGGAAAGCTTTTCGACCTCGCCGGCACTGACCGGTTTGCCAGCCTGCCGCATAACGTCTAAAATTTTGTTTTTTACATCCATTACAACAATCCTCCTGTTTGGTGATTTGGTCTTTATTATTATAATACATCCGATCGAATTTATCAATATAAAATCTGTTATGTAGAACGGCCGTATAACCGGCCGCTTTTTTACGTCTTTAATCGCAATCATCATAATCGCGGCTGCATTTATATCTGGTGCCGTTCATCGCAACCAGCCGGACTATAATCAGCACGGCCAGTATTACTGCGACTGCAATTACGGCGGGCAGGCTGATAAATACAATGATCGATGCTAACGCGCCGATAATCAGTCCCAGCGTGAATGCAAACAGCACAGACAGGATGAAGATGATCGCGTCAATACACCCACAGGTGTTTTTTTTGCATCTGGAGAACATCAGTCAATCGCTCCTTCACTTTCACAATTGACGGCGAATGGTAAAAAGAATGCCGCCGCACTATTATTTTATGTGTAAAGCAACTGCCGGTGACAGATCAAAGCGCCGCAGCGCAAAAATTAGAAAAAATATTTTATAATTTTAGAAAATAGTAGTGGAAAAACCCGCTTTTATTTGTTATAATAACCTTTGTGACTGCAAAGTTTTATTTTAGCAGTATTATCATTATGAAAAGCCGCAAGGCGGCTTGTAAATTTTAGGAGGTATATTGTAAATGAGTCACAAGTATGTTTACCTGTTCTCAGAGGGCAACGGCTCAATGCGCGAACTGTTGGGCGGTAAAGGGGCCAACCTGGCGGAAATGACCAGACTGGGATTGCCGGTTCCGCAGGGCTTCACGATTACCACCGAGGCCTGCACGCAGTATTATGAAGACGGCAGACAGATCAACGATGAGATCCAGGCGCAGATTATGGAGTACATCGCCAAGATGGAAGAGATCACCGGGATGAAATTCGGTGATAAAGAAAATCCGTTGCTGGTTTCAGTGCGTTCCGGCGCCCGTGCTTCCATGCCCGGTATGATGGACACCATTCTGAACCTCGGTCTGAACGAAGAGGTTGTTGAGGTGCTGGCCAGAAAGTCCGGCAACCCCAGATGGGCGTGGGACTGTTATCGTCGTTTCATTCAGATGTATTCTGATGTGGTTATGGAAGTCGGCAAAAAATATTTTGAAGAACTGATCGACCAGATGAAAGAGAAAAAAGGCGTCACACAGGACGTAGACCTGACTGCTGAAGATCTGAAGGAATTGGCCGAGCAGTTTAAAGCGGAGTATAAAGCCAAGATCGGCGCTGATTTCCCCAGCGATCCGAAAGAACAGCTGATGGGCGCCGTTAAAGCGGTATTCCGTTCCTGGGACAACCCGCGCGCCAACTTCTACCGGATGCAGAATGAGATTCCGTATTCCTGGGGAACTGCTGTAAACGTACAGATGATGGCGTTTGGTAATATGGGCGATACTTCCGGCACGGGCGTGGCGTTTACCCGCGACCCTGCTACCGGTGAGAAGAAGCTGATGGGCGAGTTTTTGATGAACGCCCAGGGCGAAGACGTGGTTGCCGGTGTGCGTACCCCGCAGCCGATCTCGCAGCTGAAAGAAATCATGCCTGAGGTTTATGATCAGTTTGTAAAAATCTGCAATATTCTTGAAAACCATTATCGCGATATGCAGGATATGGAGTTTACCATTCAAGACAAAAAGCTGTATATGCTGCAGACCCGCAATGGTAAAAGAACAGCAGCCGCGGCGCTGAAAATCGCTTGTGATCTGGTTGATGAGGGCATGATCTCTGAGAAAGAGGCATTGCTGATGATCGATCCCAA
>CALWVA010000100.1 GCA_944384875.1 uncultured Clostridia bacterium | reverse complement strand
TTTCCTCGTGGTTTTTTATTGCTGGCACACTTGTATCGCACAAGGCGCCCATTCTCTTCAGACCGACATCTTAAAACAATCAGAAAGACTTCTTGATTTTTTCAATGCAAGATGCACAAAGGCCTTTGCCGTCTACGACTTTAACGTCTTCCGTCGCACCGCATATTGCACAGGTCCCGGCACTTTTCTCAAGAATAATACGATTCCCATCGACACTGATCGCGAGGCGTGTACCAGTTTCGAGGCCAAAGCTTCTGCGGATCTCCTTGGGGATCACGATTCTTCCTAATTCGTCTACCGGTCTTTCCATCCCAGTTGACAACATCATCCTCACATCCTTTCTTCAATGCGTTCCAGTTATTGGTTCACTGCTCTATTATTGTAACAAAAAGATTTGCAACTGTAAAGTCTTTTTTTCATTTTCTTAGATTTTTTTTGAAATTTCGAAATTGCAATACAAAATCGACAAAATAAAGTCATATTTCCTGCTGATCACAGTGATTTTTACACATCCATATCATAACAAACTCTGATCTTCTTTAAAAATTCGAGAAATTTCTGCTGCAAAATAAAAATACAAAATAAGTCGAAAAACAGATCATCCCTGTTAAAATTGCCATAATCCGACCGGATCTGCCAGCAGTTCATCTTGCCGGCCCGCCAGAATTTTTAAACTTTCTCTTTTATTATATTTATGGTTATGCTATAATAATATCCAATAAGAGGTTGGTCTTAGGTGATAGACCAGCCGGTGCGCTGGTCGTTACCGACGATTTTGCGGCTCGAAAAGTGCGGACTACACTTATAGATCTGTGCAAAACTGGTTGGGATAAATATTTCGCACTGTTTATATGCTATGCAGCAGTTCTGCAATATATGTATAAATTTTCATTATTTTTTGTACTTAAGGATCAAACAGGCATATAGGAGGTTAGTTGGTTGGGAAAGGTTGTAGCGATTGTCAATCAAAAAGGCGGCGTTGGCAAAACCACCACCGCCGTGAATCTTACGGCGGCATTGGGTGATCGTGGTGTAAAATGCCTGCTGGTGGACATTGATCCGCAAGGCAACTCTACCAGCGGTTATGGGATCAATAAACGAACGCTAACCGCTTCGGCCTACGAACTGCTGATCGGACGTGTCCAGCCGGCAGACGCAATAACGGTTACCAGTTTCAAAAACGTCTCCATTATCCCCTCAAATATGAATCTGTCCGGCGCTGAGGTGGAACTGGTAGAATTACCCCAGCGGGAATTCTGCCTGAAAAAAGGGCTGGCTGTTCTGCGGGAACAGTTTGATTATATTTTTCTGGACTGCCCGCCCTCGTTGGGTATGATTACTGTCAACGGCCTGTGCGCGGCAGACACATTGCTGGTTCCGATTCAGTGTGAATATTACGCGTTGGAAGGGCTGTCGCAGCTTATGACCACCGTGCGGCAGATCAAACGGCTGCACAATCCCCAACTGGAGCTGGAGGGCGTTTTGCTGACCATGTTCGACGGGCGGCTGAATTTGACCCAACAGGTGGCGACAGAGATCAAACGGTTTTTCCCAAAGAAAGTATTTGGGACCGTAATCCCCCGTTCCGTACGATTGTCGGAAGCGCCCAGCTATGGTGAACCGATCCTGTATTATGACAAACGCTCCAAAGGCGCTGCAGCCTATAATGCACTGGCAAAGGAATTTCTTAAAAACAATAAAAAGCAACGGCGCGCCGACGTATAAAACCATCCGCGCGGCCGTGGCCGGTTTTGACAGCAGCAAGCGGCTGCATCTGGACACCTGTTGTATAAAGCCGGTCATTGTTTCACGTTAAACAATTTATGGGCCTGCCAGGCCCGGTAAAGGGAGGAATGCCTTTTTATGGCGAAAAAAAGCGGTTTGGGCAGAGGATATGAGGCGTTGCTCAGCGATAACGCCGCAGACGAAAAAAACACCTATGAAATTCGGCTGTCGGAGATTGAACCGAATCCGGATCAGCCACGCCGGCAGTTTGACCCGGCGGCGCTGGAGGAACTGGCCGAAAATATCCGACAATACGGCCTGCTGCAGCCTATTGTGGTACGGCCAAATACCCGCGGTAATGGTTATCAGATTGTGGCGGGAGAACGCCGGTGGCGGGCCTGCCGGCTGGCGGAGCTGACGACGGTTCCGGTAATTATTAAAGAACTGACCGATCAGCAGACCATGGAGCTGGCGTTGATCGAAAACCTGCAGCGGGAGGATCTAAACCCCATTGAAGAGGCGCGGGGTTATCACCGTCTGATACAGGAATATGGTTTAACGCAAGAGCAGGTAGCGGCCAAAGTAGGTAAATCCCGTCCGGCGGTTGCCAACGCGCTGCGGCTTCTGGAGTTGGGCGAGTACCTGCCGCTGGTGGAAAACGGGACCATTTCTGCTGGGCACGGCCGGGCATTGCTGGCCATTAAAGACGAGCAGCTTCGCAAACAGGCGGTTCAGTTAATAAAAAAGGGGGCATCGGTGCGACAGATTGAAAAGCTGGCAAAAAAACGTCCGGCTGCGCCAAAGCCGACAGCCACATCCAATAAAATGGAACGACTGCAATATTATAATGAAGTGGAATTGGCAGCCAGTGAAGAGCTGGGGCGCCGGGTGAAAATTCACTTAGGTAAAACCAAGGGTACACTGGAAATTGACTTTTACGGCGAGCAGGATCTGGCGGATCTGTTGGAATATCTGTTTGAAGATCGATAAACGCCAGAAGCCGAAAAAAAATAAAAAACTGCAGGCGCAACGCAAATAACAGCGTTACAGACAGAAAGGACAGAAAAACACGATGATCGACATAAAATTTTTACGGGAACATCCGGATATTGTCCGGCAAAACATTGAAAAAAAGTTTCAACAGCAGAAGCTTCCGCTGGTAGATGAGGTGATCCAGCTGGATCAGGAACAACGGCAGGTCAAGCAGCAGGTAGAACAGCTGCGGGCGAAACGAAATAAAGCATCTAAGCAGATCGGCGCGCTGTTTGGACAGGGTAAACGCCAAGAGGCTGAAGCTTTAAAAAACGAGATCGCTAAAGACGCAGATACCATTGAAGAACTGACCCAGCGCCAACGGGAACTGGATCGTCAGATTCGCGAGATCATGTTGGTGATTCCAAATATTATTGACGACTCTGTCCCAATTGGTAAAGACGACAGCGAAAATGTAGAGGTAGAACGGTTTGGAGACCCTGCGGTTCCGGATTTCGAAGTTCCGTATCATACCGATATTATGGCGCGGTTTGACGGGATTGATCTGGACAGCGCGCGCCGGGTGGCCGGCAACGGTTTCTATTATCTGATGGGGGACATTGCCCGGCTGCATTCAGCGGTGATTTCCTATGCCCGGGATTTTATGATTGACCGCGGGTTTACCTATTGCGTGCCGCCGTTTATGATTCGCAGTGATGTGGTCACCGGTGTGATGAGCTTTGCGGAAATGGAAGCTATGATGTATAAAATCGAAGGGGAAGATCTGTATTTGATCGGCACCAGTGAACATTCGATGATTGGCAAATTTATTGACCAGATTATCCCCGAACAACAGCTTCCGCTGACGTTTACCAGTTATTCGCCCTGTTTTCGAAAAGAAAAAGGCGCCCACGGATTGGAAGAACGGGGCGTTTACCGTATTCATCAGTTTGAAAAACAGGAAATGGTGGTGCTGTGCAAACCCGAAGACAGCATGATGTGGTATGACCGGCTGTGGAAAAACACCGTGGATCTGTTCCGATCGCTGGATATCCCCGTGCGCACGTTGGAATGCTGCTCCGGCGATTTGGCGGATCTAAAGGTCAAATCTGTGGATGTAGAAGCCTGGTCGCCCCGTCAGAAAAAATATTTTGAGGTGGGTTCCTGTTCTAATCTGGGCGACGCACAGGCCCGCCGGCTGAAGATTCGGGCCGCTGGTGAGACGGGCAACTATTTGGTGCATACATTGAACAACACGGTGGTCGCCCCGCCTCGGATGTTGATTGCATTTTTGGAAAACAATTTAAATGCAGATGGATCAGTAAATGTCCCGGCGGTATTGCAGCCATATATGGGCGGCACCGAAAAGCTGATTCCGAAACGATAATGCTGTTAAAATGCATATCGAAAACAGGTAAAAGGCGCGCGATACAAAGTCCTGTTTTACCGCTGGGATAAATCCCGACGCAGGCTATAAAACAATGCGAGACGCGTTACCTTGAATTTTTAGGCGTGACGCAAGCGGGTAATTACCGGCGTAATATATAAGCCTTTCCGAAATATGAATCCATGTGATAAAAGATCCTTCGATGCTCTATCGAAGGATCTTTTGCTTAGTGGTCAAGCTGTTTCATGTGAAACAATACAGAATGTTAAAAAGTCAGAACCGCATGTAATGCCAAGTGTAACAGACGCCCTTATATTGATCACATTGCGATGATCATATTTTATATATTTACAATGCCGTGTGGTAAGCCGGATCAACAGGGCATTATACAAGCAAACTATTACCCTATAATCATTTGAAATAAGCTATTTTCAATGGCCTCTTGTTCATGGCTTAAACGCGAGAATATAGAAATCAAACATATAATTACCAAAATTGTGCAGAACATCCAAATAATATGTGGGAATTTCTCATAGAACATGCATTGAAAAGATATACATATTTTGTAATAATAAAAGCAAATGGATAAAAAAGGGGCGGGGAATGTATGAATTTCAAAAAATATGTGAGCATCGTATCGGTTTTGCTTGCACTGTTGCTGGTATCGCAGATTCCGGTGCCGGTACTGGCAGAAACGAACTGGCAGCAATCGACAACAGCAGAAGCACAAAGCTATCATTATGACGCGCAGGACGAGGAATACAGCCCGGCGGATATTCAGGGCGAGCTGGTGGAAAAACGCACACAGGACACCAAATATTTCAGCCTGGGTGGCGGAAAATATGTCGCCGCACAATATGGATATCCGGTGCACTATCAGGACGCCAACGGCGACTGGCAGCAATACGATAACAGCCTGTCAGTGGTGGACCCGACGGTGCCGGACGACCAGCAGGAATATGAAAATCAGAACAGCGATCAACAGGTCAAGCTGGCGAAAAAAGCGAAGAAAAACAATATGATATCGGTAAAGACCGGGGAAAACAGCCTGTCCTGGGGCTATGCGGATGCAAATAAGAGCCCGGC
>CALWVA010000099.1 GCA_944384875.1 uncultured Clostridia bacterium | reverse complement strand
GCTGTTGCAGGTGCAGTTGGCGTTTGTATCTCCTGATCCCGATGACCAGTTTCGGATCCAGCCGGCGGATATCCGCCGGGCGTTGCAAAAACACCGGCCCGCGGCGGTGTTGGTTACCTCGCCCAATTATTACGGCGCTGTAAGCGATATTGCCGCCATTGCCGCGCTGTGCCGGGAACACGGCGTACCGCTGCTGGTTGACAACGCCCACGGCACACACCTGCGGCTGTTCGGCCGCCATCCCATTTCGCTGGGCGCGTCGATGAGCGCCGACTCTGCGCATAAAACGCTGCCGGTATTGACCGGCGGCGCGTTTTTACAGCTGAACGACCCTAGCTATACGGCGGCGGCAAAACAAAAGATGGCACTGTTTGGCTCTACCAGCCCGTCTTATCCGATCCTGCTGTCGCTGGATCTGGCCCGCGCCTACTGCGCCGAACAAAACGCGGCCGATGCCTATCAGCAGGCGGCCCGGCAGGTATCGCTGCTCAAGCAGGCGGCGCACACCCGCGGTATTCCAACGGTAGACGGTGATTGTGATCCGATGCGCCTGACGCTGGACACCGGCTGCAACGGCCGGCAGACCGCCGACCTCTTATGGCAGCACGGCGTCAGCTGTGAAATGTGGGACGACCGGTATGTGGTATTGCTGTTTACGCCGTTTCATACGCCGGTACAGATGGAGGTTGTGTATAATGCGCTGCAATACTGCCCGCCGGCCGGAACACCTGCCGAACTGCCCATATGGGATAATACGCCGGTTTTACCGCCCTGGGAAGCGCTGAACCGGGACACCCAAGCCGTTTCCCCCGAACATTCGGCCGGGCATATCGCCGCACAGACGGTATTTTGCTGCCCACCGGGCATTCCCGCCGTTTTGCCCGGAGAGCGTATTTCACAAAATACCGCGCGCTTCTTAAAAAACAGTAGCATTTCAGGCGTTTTAGTGGTAAAATGATAACAGAATCCACAAAGGAGGCTGCGCTATATGAAGCTGATACTGGCAATAGTGAATAAAGACGATGCGAACATGGTATCCGGCGCACTGCTGGAACAGGGTTTTTTCGCAACCAAGCTGGCGACTACCGGCGGATTTTTAAAAGTTGGAAACACCACCTTTCTGATCGGCGTGGATGAACGGGACGTCGACCGTGCGTTGGAGTGTATCAAGCTGCATGCCAGCAAACGCACCCAGGCGGTTCCGGAGGTCAGCTCTTATTCCGCGATGGAAATGATGCCGACCACCATCCAGGTGACGGTCGGCGGCGCCACCATCTTTGTGCTGGACGTCGACCGGTTCGAGAAATATTAATGGACCGGCTGGATTTTATTCGAACAGCAATCTCCGGCGGGCAACTGCCGCATGCCTTTTTGCTGGAAGGGGAAGATGTTCTGCCGGCGGCAGAGCTGATCGCGGCGGCCGCCGTCTGCACTGGAACACCAAAGCCCTGCGGCGTCTGTGAAGCCTGTAAAAAAGCGCAGACCGGCAATCATCCCGATATTATCCGGTATGAACTGGGGCAAAACATCAAATCCTATACGGTAGATCTGATCCGTTCCATCCGCCAGGACGTTTATATTCTGCCCGGTGAAGCGAACAAAAAGGTGTATCTGCTTTTACAGGTAGACGATATGCGGGATCAGGCGCAAAACGCGCTGCTGAAAACGCTGGAAGAGCCACCGGAATATGCGGTGTTTATTCTGACCTGCCGCTCAAAGGAAAAGCTGCTGGAAACTGTCCAGTCCCGCTGCGCAGTATTTGTGCTGGGCGGCGAGACGACTGCATATGACCCCGCAGTAACCGAATCTGCCAAAGCGCTGCTGACTGCTGCGGCAACCGGCAGTGAGCTGGAGCTGCTAAAAGCCGCAAACGACCTGGGAACCGATAAAACCAGCATCCGGCAGACGCTGCTGTGCGCCGGAGATCTGTTACGGCAAGCGTACATCTATCGCCTGGCCGGCGGGCAGAACACGCTGCCCGCGCTGGATCGATGCAGCATCGGCACACTGCTGCGTTGGTCGGATTTAACCGATCGTGCCGCCTATGCAGTTTTACAAAACCTGCATACCGGCCTGAACCTGACAAAACTGTGCGCCGATCTGCGGCGTGCATTATAACGATTGTTCCCGGTCAACAACCCGGGATGACCAATAGACAAGCAAAGGAGCTGCTATATGACCGAAATTGTCGGCGTCCGCTTCAAGGGAGCGGGCAAGGTATATTATTTTGACCCGAACGGGCAGCGCTATGAAAAAGGCCAGCCGGTCATTGTCGAAACCGCGCAGGGCACCGAATGCGCTGAGATTTCCATCGCCAACACCGATATGGAGGACGATAAAATTGTCAGTCCGCTGAAAAAGGTATTGCGTCCGGCTTCTGATGCCGATTTAAAACGGGTAGAGGAAAACCGTCAAAAAGAACAAAAAGCATTTGATATTTGTAATAAAAAAATCGCGGAACATCAGCTGGAAATGAAGCTGACCGGCGTGGAATATGCATTTGACGGCAGTAAAATTCTGTTTTACTTCACCGCTGACGGGCGGGTCGATTTTCGAGAACTGGTCAAAGATCTGGCCAGCCAGTTTCGCACCCGGATCGAGCTGCGCCAGATTGGCGTGCGGGACGAAGCAAAAATGCTGAGCGGTATCGGCATCTGTGGGCAACAATTCTGCTGTTCCCGGTTTCTCAATGATTTTCAGCCGGTATCGATCAAAATGGCGAAGGAGCAGGGGCTTTCTCCCAACCCGCTGAAAATTTCCGGCTCCTGCGGGCGGCTGATGTGCTGCCTGAAATATGAGCAGCATGCATATGAGTCGCTGTTGAAAGAAGTCCCAAAACACGGAACGCCGGTGCAGACCCCCGACGGAAAAGGCGTTGTCACAGACGTCGCGCTGCTCAAAGGCACGGTCAAAGTCAAATTTGAAAATGAAAATGAAACAACGTTTCATGTATATGATAAAGCAGATATCCGGCCCCTTGTCAAAAAAGACGGTGAAAATGGTCAGGAGCCGCCGAAAAAAGGCCAAAAATCCGCAGGCGGCCGGCAAAAACGCAGGGAACATCGAGATCAACCATAATCAGGCACTGACTGTGTCTGTCTGGGATTTGCCGTTGTCTTTTTGCGCGACGACGACGGACGCATACAGGCTCAAAAAGAATAAAGCCAGTAAACTGGCCGTGATTTCTCCAACAATAACAAATAAACTTTGCGTAAATTCCCGGTTTTGTAACAATTTCTCTATTGCAAATCGTAAAAACCTGTGCTAAAATATCTGTAAAAACGGAGTTTTATCGGATATTTGTCGTTTTGCCGGCAGATACCTGCTTCGTATGAAAGGATGGTATGAACAATGGCATATAAGATTTCTGACGATTGCATCTCCTGCGGCGCCTGCGAGGCGACCTGCCCGAATTCGGCGATTGCTGAAGGCGACGGCAAATATGAGATTGATCCGGCGAAATGCATTGACTGCGGCGCCTGTGCAGAAGGATGTCCTGTCAGCGCGATTTCCGAGGCGTAATCGACAACAGCAGACACTACATAAAAGCAGGACAGAAAGAATGTCCTGCTTTTATTGCTGTATATCCGGTTTTATTTTTGTTAGAGGGAGGGCGTGCAATGACCAGAGAACCCATCGGGAACGGCCTTTATGTCTTTTGCAGCGACAACCATAAATTTGGCACCGACGCGGTGCTGCTGGCGGATTTTGCCCGCCCCCGCAGCGCAACAAATATCTGCGACCTGTGCGCCGGCTGCGGCATTATCCCGCTCCTGATCTGCCGGGATGTTCCGGATATTCCGGTCACGGCGGTAGAATTGCAGCCCAATGCGTCTGCGCTGCTACAACAGGCGGTAAGCTGCAACCACCTGGAGGGCCGGGTCACGCCGGTATGCGCCGACCTGAAAACGCTGGATTCCCGGCTGCACGGCCGGTTTGACCTTGTCACCGTCAATCCCCCTTATCAAAAGGCAGGCAGCGGAAAAATGAGCGGTAATGATGCGGTGGACATCGCCCGGTTTGAGCTGGCCTGCACGCTGCGGGATGTGGCAAACGCAGCGGCAAAGCTGCTGGTATCCAAGGGCCGGCTGTGTATGTGTTATCCCCCCGCAAGGCTTTCTGAAGCCTGCTGCATATTGTCAGACGCCGGGCTGGAGCCAAAACGGCTGCGGATGGTTTGCAAAGCGCCGGACGCACCGCCGGAGTTACTGTTATTAGAGGCGGTAAAAGCCGCCCGGCCGGGGCTGCGGATTTTACCGGCCCTGTTCACCGGTACAAACGGCAATATATCTGAAGAGTTACAGCGCATCTATGCGCCGTTTTCGAAAAGTCTTAAACCTATCAGCAAAGGAGGGTCGGATCATGGGTAAGCTTTATGTAGTCGGCACACCCATCGGCAACTTAAACGACTGGTCGCCCCGGGCGGAAAAAACCCTGCGGGAAGTGGATTTTATCGCCGCCGAGGATACTCGTGTAACCCTGAAGCTGCTGAACAAATTTGATATCCATACCCCGCTGCTCAGCTATCATGACCACAACCGGGCCGGCCGCGGGCCGGAAATTTTGGCGCGACTGCAACAGGGCGAAAGCTGCGCGCTGGTCACTGACGCCGGGATGCCGGCAATCTCCGACCCGGGGGAAGATCTGGTCCGGCTGTGCCAGGAAAACGGCGTCGAGGTGGAATCGGTACCTGGGCCGGTGGCGTTCGCCACCGCGCTGGCCGTTTCCGGGATGCCGGCGGGCCGGTTTACCTTTGAAGGTTTTTTAAGCGTCAACAAACAAAGCCGAAACAAACACCTGCAATCGCTGCAAAACGAAACCCGTACGATGCTGTTCTATGAAGCGCCCCACAAGCTGGCGGCAACGCTGCGGGACCTGTACGCGGCGTTGGGCGACCGGGACATCGCGCTGTGCCGGGAGCTGACCAAGCTGCATGAACAGGTAATCCGCACCACCCTGTCACAGGCGGCGACACTGTATGAAACACAAAAACCGCTGGGCGAATTTGTGCTGATTGTTGCCGGCAAACCGGAGCAGGCGCAGCAACACTTTACCCTGTCGGAGGCGGTGGATCTGGTTTTACAGCTTACGCAGGGCGGTATGGCGCTGTCTGCCGCAGCGAAAGAGGTCAGTGCCCAGACCGGCTTTCAAAAAGGTGCGTTGTATAAACAGGCCGTGCAGCGGCAGTCGGAAAACTGACCGC
>CALWVA010000098.1 GCA_944384875.1 uncultured Clostridia bacterium | reverse complement strand
TTATTCTTTAGTTAGACTTTCCAAATGCATTCAAAAAATAGCTATACGGTTTATTTTTTGATTGATTCGCTGATATTGAATTAATTGAAAAATGCGAATGACCAAAACAACCGTCTTCCATATAAATAAACATAAACGTGTATATCGTGTATATAATATGCCCTATCAAATGAAGCGTTTAACGATATCTAAAACCTACCATACAAATCTTTATAGAAAACTCGCCTATGCCTCCCGTCACAATGACAGTTCAGAAACAAGGCAGTATTTTCGGATCGTTCAAATACCAAACCGTTATATGGCGCCTTTATGACTTAATACAGTGCCAATCGTTTTAAAGAAAATTTTAATATCCAGCCACAAGCCGCGATGCTCTACATAATATAACTCCATCGCCTGCCTTTTTCCGTCTTTGTAGCCCGCCGTATTGCGCGCATACGCCTGCCAGTATCCTGTCAGCCCCGGCCGAACCTTCAACAGCTGCTCCCGGTTTGACCCATATACCTCCAGTTCCTCTTCCAGCAACGGACGCGGCCCGATCAGACTCAGCTCCCCCCGCAGAATGTTCATAATCTGCGGAAGCTCGTCCAAACTGGTTTTTCGCAGTATTTTCCCGATCCGGGTCACTCTGGGATCATCGTCCAGCTTAAATTCCCGTTTATACTGCTCCAGCTGTTCCGCCGACAAACTCTGATGCAATGCATCCGCATTCTGACGCATGCTCCGGAATTTATACAGTTCAAACACACGGCCATACCGCCCAACACGCTGCTGTTTATAAAATACCGGCCCGCCGTCATTCGCCTTTATCAATAGCGCAATGATTAAAATCGGCAATATCCCCACGATCAGCAATCCCACTGCCGCCACTATATCAAAACACCGTTTGAAAAATTCATAAACCGGCTTTTCCTGATAAAGCGGCGCAGGTATTTCTACATAAGCAGGCGCCGAAACAGTCTGCGTCTCCATGGCCATCGCAGACGTCCCCAGTACCTGTGTTTCTATCATTTTCAGATTTTTCAATTAAAATACACCCCTATTTATGTACAATCAGCAATCAACTGATTACTCGATGTTATAAATCCGTCTTTTCATTTCGGCAATACACTGATCAAAATCCAGCCCCAGCACCGCCATCCCACGGATGGTCATATTGCTGTAAGCGCCGTCAAACGGCACATGATAGCTGTCAACCTTATAATAACGGTAAGTGGGCATTCCCAACACCAGGGAAAACAGCTGCCCCTGCGTCAGGTTGGTGGTCAGATTGGGCAGCATGACGTTCAGCAGATCGTTGAGCTCTAAAATGTTTAATTTTTTCATTTTATTGAACAGCTCGTCCAACACCTCGCGCTGCCGGTCTGTCCGCTGGAAATCGCCGTTTCCCACATAACGGATCCGGGCATACCCCAGCGCCTGGGTGCCGTTGACGTGCTGATAGCCCGACGACGTGATCATATTACTGTTTCCGTCTACACCGCGAATCCTGTTAATTTCATAAATATATCGATTGGCAACTTCACGCTCTGCATCGCTGATGGTCAGTTCCAGCCCGCCGGCCGCATCAACCACATCCACAAACGAGCTGAAATCCACAGAAACATACCGGTCTACGCCGATGCCGAAATTATATTCAATGGTCCGCATCAGCAGATCCGGCCCGCCATAGGCATGCGCGGCATTGAGCCGGTCATAGCCCACGCCCGGAATGGTCACATAACTATCTCGCAATAAAGACGTCATCACGATTTTTCGGGTATCCTGATTGATTGAAACCAAAATCATCGAATCAGATCTGCACCGCTCGCCCTTTGTGCGGGCGTCTACACCGATGAGCAAAATGTTGGTCACCGCATCATCGGTCAAAACCTCACTCTGTGCGCGCATCTGCTCTTCCAGCGCATCAATCGCCGCCTGATCTGAATCCGGCCCCGTCTGCTGCTCGGTTTCCGCAGGAATGGTCGCAACCGTTTCATATTTGCCTTGATCATAATTGATTTTCCAAATATATGAAAAAATCAACAAAACCGCTGCCAGAATCAACACCATAATCCCCGCGATGATGGCCAGTACCACAATCGCCGGTTTTTTCATTTTGTTCTTTGGTTTTGAAACCAGCTGTCCGTTTTCATCCAACGCCAGCGCCCGACGGCGCCGGTTTCCGGCCCGTTTGCTGTATTTCATATGTATAACCGCCTTTAAATTTCTCGGTTTTTCTAACCAATTTCCTGTTTTTTCAACATGCACACTATAACATATCCGGCCAATGGTGTCAAGGCTGAACTCATTGCCAAATATCCATAAAAAATCCCCAAAACAGGCTGAAACTGCCGTTGCATGATATGGAAATATATATAAATTTTCTGTTTTGACAAAGGTTTCCTATATAATTGTATAATTTTTTATATATATTATAAAATTTAATAAGGTCTGCGAAAAAATTTTGAATTACGCAACAAAGGCGTCGAGCCGTTATCACTCAACGCCTTTATAGTTTTCTAATGCATTACGCTTCTTCAAAACTATCCTTGCCGACACCGCAAACCGGACAGCAATAATCCTCAGGCACATCTTCCCATTTGGTGCCGGGAGCGATTCCATTATCCGGATCGCCTTTCGCTTCGTCATAAACATAGCCGCAGACGTTGCAAACATATTTTTTCATAAAACAAACACCCTCCTATCCCCGAAAATTGATATGGATATTCTACGACCATTATTATATCGCAAAAAATAAAAAATACAAGTAAAATTTTATAGATTTGGAAAAATAATTCTTAAAAATAAACCAAAAAAACAAAAAAGACTTGATAAACAAACATGTCCGGAATATAATAAGAAAAATTACGATTGTGAGGTTATGCACGATGCAGATTCGACTGAACAAATTTAAAGACGGCAAGCCAAAAGCAATGACCATGAGTTATGACGACGGCGTCCGCCAGGACATTCGTCTGGTGGAAATTTTCAATAAATATGGCATAAAAGGAACTTTTCATTTAAACAGCGGCAATCTCACCGATTCGTATGATCCACACAGCCGTTGCCTTTCAAAAGCCGAAGTGGCAAGCGTTTACAAAGGGCATGAGGTTGCAATGCACACCTGTACACACCCCGACCCGCTGGCCGTTTCCCAACAATGCTGGGTCAATGAAATTCTGAACGATAAGCGGGCGCTGGAACAACTGTGCGGCTCGATCGTCCGGGGGATCTCTTATCCCTTCGGTACCGTGACGCGGCAGGCTGCCGAAACCGCACAGACGCTGGGCGTTGAATATGCCCGCACAGTGAAAAGCTCAGAGGGATTCAGTATTCCGGCGGATTTTATGCACTGGGACCCGACCGCCCATCATAGCGAGGAAATTCTGGAAAAGGGTCAGGATTTTCTGAACATGCAGCAAGACTGGCAGCCCTGGCTGTTGTATATCTGGGGCCACGCTTATGAATTTGACAATGCAGACGCAAACGGCTGGACAATGATCGAGGATTTTTGCCGCCTGGTGGGCGGCCGGCCGGAAATCTGGTATGCAACCAACATTGAAATTGTCGATTATATCAATGCCCAGCGGAACCTGCGGTTTTCAGCTGACGAATCGCTGGTTTTTAATCCAACTGCGTTGGATGTCTGGATCAGTGTAGATGCAAAGACGGTATGTATCCCGGCGGGGCAGACCGTTCATTTGGGCTAAAATGGCGGACGGCGTTGGATTTTTCAAAAAAGCGCTTGCATTTTTGAAACTTTTATGATATAATGCATATTGTATGTATGGAGTGTTTGTGAAAGAGTGGGTTGAAAGACCCGCTCTTTCATTCCTATTACAGTATTTTTAGGAGGTTTCGCATGGCCGAACAGCAAGGCGTCGCCGGAAAAGTCCGGCAGATCGTGCAGCCCGCAGCAGATGCACTTGGGCTTTCGATCTGGGATATCCGCTATGTAAAAGAGGGCACCTCTTATTTCCTGCGGATCTTTATAGATAAGCAGGGCGGCGTCGGCATCGACGACTGTGAGGCGTTTTCCAGAGCGATCGACGCGCCGTTGGATCAGGCCGACCCGATTCAGGAGAGCTATTATTTAGAAGTTTCTTCCCCCGGGCTTGGCCGGGAGTTGACCCGACCGGAACATTTCAGCGCCTATTCCGGTCAAGACGTTATCATCCGGCTGATCCGCCCGCTGGACGGGCAAAAGGAGTTTCGAGGGAAACTGGGCGATTGCAGCGACGGTAAGATCCGCTGTGAAACCGACGGCGGGCCGCTGACGTTTGACAGATCCGCTGTGGCGAAGGTCTGCGCGGACGATTTGGATTTTTAAGCATAACGAAACACGATAGAAACAGAAAAGGATGGTTGGATTCATGGCAAAAAAAGCAAGCAAGGCCGTTTCTAAAGACGCCAGAAACAACGAGTTTTTTGAAGCGCTGCGGCTGATGGAAGCGGAAAAAGGCGTCGAAGCGCAGTATATCGCTGAAAAAATCAGCAACGCTATTGTGGTCGCCGCCCGCCGGGATTACGGCGGTTCCGATGTGGTTCACTGCGACATTGACGTTGATAAACAGTTTTTCAGAGTCTATGTGCAAAAGCAGGTTGTAGAAGAAATCGAAAACGAAAATGAACAGATCCTGCTGGAAGAGGCGCAAAAATATGATAAAAACGCGCAAATTGGCGATTTGATTCAAATTGATCTTGACACCATGCAGTTTGGCCGGATCGTTGCACAAACCGCGAAACACGTCATTCGGCAGGGCATTCGGGACGCTGAACACGGGATGGTGTTGCAGGAATTTCAATCTCGCCAGCATGAAATCGTGACCGCGACCGTGCAGAGCATTGACCCACGCACCGGTAACGCTACAGTGGAAATCGGCAAAGGAGAAACTATTTTGCCGAAAAAAGAACAGCTGGAATTTGAGCGGCTGTATGAGGGCCAGAAAATCCGGGTCTATATTGTAGATGTCAAAAATGATGAAAAAGGCATGCGCATTCGGGTTTCCCGTACACACCCAGGGCTGGTAAAACGGCTGTTTGAACTGGAAGTGCCGGAAATTTTCGACGGCACGGTAGAAATCAAAGCCATTTCCAGAGAAGCTGGTTCCCGCACCAAAATGGCTGTCTGGTCTAAAGATGAAAACGTTGATCCTATCGGCGCCTGCATTGGTCCAAAGGGTGCGAGAGTAGCCAAGATCGTTGAGGAGCTGGGCGGCGAAAAGATTGATATTGTCCGGTATTCCGACGATATTGCGGCTTTTGTATCTGAAGCGCTTTCACCTGCAAAGGTGGTCGGCGTGGAAATCGTGTCTGAAGCTGATAAGTCCTGCCGGGCCACGGTGCCGGATCATCAGCTTTCACTGGCCATCGGCAAC
>CALWVA010000097.1 GCA_944384875.1 uncultured Clostridia bacterium | reverse complement strand
TCTATAGCGCTGTTGTTTACAAAACCAATGAATGTATCAGTCGTTTGCGTATGATCAAACAAGCATAACAATCAGCAGTAAAATGGCAATAAAACGTTGCGATCTATCGTCTGTAAAACAGTGTGCGTTGATTACAATCACGATGACCATGAAAGAAAATCTGTATATATCTAACCACAGAAAACCAACCGTAACATAAAAAGACAGGCGAATCTCGCCTGTCTTTTCTGATTTAAAACTGTTATTCAGCTTATTCAGCGTCGGCACGCTCTTTGAGCATCTCATACCGCTTTTTCGCGTCGGCCTCCGCCTTGGCGAACAGATTCTCCGCCTTTTCGGGGAACGCGCGTTTCAGCGAGCTGTAACGCACCTCGTTGAGAATAAAGTCTTGATAACTCTCGGTAGGCTCTTTGCTGTCGAGGGTAAAGGGCTTCTCTTTCCGGGGATCAAACCGGAACAGGTTCCAGTAACCGGAAGCGACCGCCGCTTTTTCTTCAGACTGGGCAATTGTCATACCGCCGCGGATACCATGGTTGATACACGGCGCATAGCCGATGATGATCGACGGGCCTTTATAGCTTTCTGCCTCGGTGAAGGCCTTGATGCACTGATTATAATCTGCGCCCTGGGCGATCTGCGCTACATAGACATAACCATAGCTCATGGCGATGCTGGCCAGATCTTTTTTCTTAACGACCTTGCCGCCCGCAGCAAACTGGGCAATCGCGCCGGTAGGCGTCGCTTTGGAAGCCTGACCGCCGGTATTGGAATAAACCTCGGTATCGAATACCAGGATATTGACATCTTCACCGGAAGCGATCACATGATCCAATCCGCCGAAGCCGATATCATAGGCCCAGCCGTCACCGCCGAAGATCCAGATTGACTTCTTGGCCAGATAGTCGCCGTCGGCGATAATCGCGTCTACATCCGCTTTCAGCGCCGCAGAAGGCTTCGCCGCTTTCAGCGCTGCAAGGAATTTGGCTGCCGGCTCTTTATTCGCCGTGCTGTCATCAAAGGTTTCCAGCCACGCTTTGGCCGCGTCAGTTACGCCACAATCGCAATTATTCACAATGTTTTCAGCATGCATCTTCAAACGCTCGCGGATCGCCTTGTTTGCCATCAGCATACCGTAACCGAACTCGGCGTTATCTTCAAACAGGGAATTCTGCCACGCCGGGCCATGTCCCTCTCTGTTTGTGGTATACGGCGTGGAGGGCGAAGAACCGCCCCAGATGGACGAGCAGCCGGTGGCATTGGCAATATACATTCTGTCGCCGAACAGCTGGGTCGCCAACTTGGCATAAGGCGTTTCACCGCAGCCCGCGCAGGCGCCGGAGAACTCAAGCAGCGGCTGTTTGAACTGGCTGCCCTTGACGGTAGTCTCTTTAAATTTCGCAGCAACCTCCGGTTTTTCCGGCAGCGAGCCGCCATAGGTAAAGGATTCCTGCTGGGCGATCTGGGTCTCCAGCGGTTTCATGGTCAGCGCCTTATTGCCCTTCATGCCCGGGCAGACGTTGACGCAGGAACCGCAGCCGGTACAGTCGAGAACCGAAACGGTCATCGCAAATTTCAGATCCGGCATGCCGGTCATGTTTTTATATTTCATGTCTGCCGGCGCGTTGTTGGCCTCTGTCTCGGTCAGCGCATAGGGGCGAATAACCGCATGCGGACATACATAAGAGCAGAAGTTACACTGGATGCAGTTATCCGGATTCCACTCAGGCACATTGACTGCGATGCCCCGTTTCTCATAGGCGGCGGAGCCCAGCGGCACCTCGCCGTCTGCGCCGTCAACAAATGCTGATACCGGCAGCTTGTCGCCGCGCTGGGCGTTGATCGGCTCGAGAATATTTTCCACATAAGAAACCAGTTTCTTATTGTCGCCGGTGACTTTCTTTTCTACCGCCACGTCTTTGGCCTTGGCCCATTCGGCCGGAACCTTGACCTTTTTCGCGCCGTCGATGCCGCGCTCAATCGCAGCATGGTTCATCGCAACCACTTTTTCTCCCTTTTTGCCATAGGACTTGGTAGCGGCGGCTTTCATCAGCTCCACCGCCCGGTCGGCCGGGATGATCTTGGAAAGCTTGAAGAACGCAGCCTGCAAAATGGTGTTAACACGGCCGCCCAGCCCCAGCTCCATCGCGATATGGGTAGCGTCAATGGTGTAAAATTTGATATTGTTCTTTGCGATATAACGTTTGACCTTGCCGGGCAGTTTTTCTGTCAGCTCGTCGACATTCCAGGAGCAGTTGAGCAGGAAAGTTCCGCCGGGCTTGATATCTTCAACGATATCATATTTATCCATATAAGAAGGATTGTGGCAGGCCACAAAGTCCGCCTGGTTAATCAGATAGGTAGATTTGATCGGCTTTTTACCAAACCGCAGGTGCGAAACGGTAACGCCGCCGGACTTTTTGGAGTCATAGGAGAAATAGCCCTGGGCATACATATCGGTGTTGTCGCCGATGATCTTGATGGAGTTTTTGTTTGCGCCCACCGTACCGTCGGCGCCCAGGCCCCAGAATTTGCAGGCGTGCGTGCCTTTGGGAGCGGTGTCCGGCTCTTCCTTGACTTTCAGAGAAAGCTTGGTCACATCGTCGTCGATACCGATGGTGAAGCGCTTTTTCGGATTGTTCATCGCCATATTGGCATATACCGCGATGATCTGACCGGGGGTGGTGTCTTTTGAACCCAGGCCGTACCGGCCGGTATACACCGGGACATCGGCATATTTGCTGTCATGCAGCGCGGCCACAACGTCCAGATACAGCGGCTCGCCGATGGAGCCGGGTTCCTTGGTGCGGTCCAGCACCGAGATCTTTTTCACTGTCTTGGGCAGCGCAGCGATCAGATGTTTTGCCGAGAACGGACGGTAGAGGTGTACCTTCACCAGACCAACCTTTTCGCCTCTGGCGTTCAGATAGTCGATGGTCTCTTCAGCGGTCTCGCAGACAGAACCCATTGCGATGATCACCCGCTCGGCGTCTCTGGCGCCGTAATAGTTGAACAGCTTGTATTTGGTGCCGATCTTGGCGTTGACCTGATTCATATAATCTTCGGTTACGCCGACGATCGCGTCATAATATTTATTGCAGGCCTCGCGCATCTGGAAGAAGATGTCCGGGTTCTGCGCCGTACCGCGCTGCGCGGGATGCTCCGGATTCAAAGAGCGGCGGCGGAACTCGTTCACCGCGTCTTTATCCAGCATATCATCAAGGTCCTTATAGTCCCATACCTCGATCTTCTGCACCTCATGAGAGGTTCTGAAACCGTCAAAGAAATGTAAAAACGGCACTCTGCCCTTGATCGCAGACAGATGCGCCACTGCGGCCAGATCCATCGCCTCTTGCGGGCTGTTGGAACATAACATCGCAAAACCGGTCTGCCGACAGGCATAAATATCGGAATGATCACCGAAAATGTTCAGCGCGTGTGATGCAACGCAGCGGGCGGAAACATGGATAACGCCCGGCAGCAACTCACCGGCGATTTTATACATATTGGGGATCATCAACAACAGGCCCTGAGACGCCGTATAAGTGGTGGTCAGCGCACCGGCCGCCAACGCGCCGTGTACCGCGCCGGCCGCGCCGCCCTCTGACTGCATTTCAGAAAGCTGAACCTCCTGCCCGAACAGGTTTTTGGTTCCCGCTACCGCCATTTTGTCGGTTTCCTCCGCCATGGGAGACGACGGGGTAATGGGATAGATGGCGGCAACATCGGTAAAGGCATACGACGCGTATGCGGTAGCGGTGTTACCGTCCATGGTCTTCATTTTTCTGGCCATAATAACTTCCTCCTGAAAAATTGGAATGTTCAACTAAATACCGGTATTAAACCGATATCAAATTTCACGTTACCAATTTTACCACTTTCCCCGAACATTGTAAAGCAGAAATAACATAAAAAATCAATAAATTTTCACAAAATTTTTATTGATAAATTTGTGACAATCGCGAAAAACCCGATCGCGGCGCGTGTTTTCAGTCTTTTTAAAATTAAGCGATTTTAACGAAAAATGAGGGTATAGTGTGGACAACAGTAGAATACATCCGGCAAAAACGGTGCATGATCGATTAAAATTCGTCTGTTTTGGACGCCGGTCTGACCGTAAAAGGCATATGTTTTGAAAGGACATTGCCAGCAGCGCCCAAAAGCGGTCAGTTTTTGCGGACAAACGCACAAAAAACGCCGGGCTCATTGACCCGGCGTTTTTTTAATTACAGTTTACGTTCCATATACATATGCGGGATATGTCCGTCGAGATGCTCCTCGCCATAAGACTCAAAGCCCAGCTTCTGATAAAAAGGCATGGCCTGCACCTGTGCATCTACCCGGATGGTGTTTGCGCCCTGCTGCCGGGCGGCTTCGATCAGGTCTTCAACCAGATACCGGCCCACCGACCGGCCCCGGTAAGGTTTTAAAACCGCGATCCGGCCGATTTTGCAAACCCCGTCCTCCGGCGGCAATACCCGGCCGGTGGCAATGGGTTTCGCGCCGTCATACACCGCCAGATGGATCGCATGCGCGTCCAGCTCGTCGAATTCCGCGGCCGGATCATACCCCTGTTCGTCGCAAAACACCGCCAGCCGAACCGCTTTTGCATCGTCAAACTGCCCGCTTTCCAGAGGTTTGGTCTGATACCACACCACACTGCGCCCGTCGAACACCGGGCCAGACTTACAAACCTGCTGATAGCCCGAAAAACCCCGCACCCGGATCTTACACACACAACACATGCAGGCTCCGACGCCGCATCCCATCCGCTCTTCCAACGATACAAAACACGGGGTTTTCGTATCGGCGCACATGCCCGCCACGTTTTTGAGCATCGGCGTCGGGCCGCAGGCCATCACACAGCCCACGCCCTGCTGCAACAGCGGCTGCAGCGCCTGGGTAACAAAGCCGTGTATACCATAGCTGCCGTCGTCGGTGCAGACGGTTACGGTCTGCGCGACCTGTTTAAAATCCTGCTCTAAAATCACTGCCTGTCTGGAGCGAAAGCCTAAAATCACATGAACGGCAATGCCCAGTTCTGCGGCAGTTTTGGCGGTTTTCAACATCGGCGGAGAACCGATACCACCGCCGATCAACACCACCTGCGCCGGTTTTTTGATAAACGAAAAGCCCCGACCCAGCGGACCAAAAATCTGTAAAGACGCGCCGGCCGGCTGCTGTGACAGCCAGGCGGTGCCCTTGCCCTTCACCTGATAGACAAACCGCGCGGTACCTGCTTTTGGGTCAGTGTCGCAGATCGAGATCGGACGGCGCAGCATCAGCCCGCCGCATAAAATATTGGCAAACTGCCCGCAACCCGCGTTTTGCGCCAAATAATCTGCTTTTACCGTCAGATCAAAGATCCCGTCGGCGATCTGACGGTTGCTGAGAATTTCACAGCGTTCATCGGTATATTGCAAGTAAATCCCGCCTTTCGAAAATAACCCGCTCATTTTACAACAGGATACCACGCCCCGTCAAAAAATGCAAGGGCGCATATA
>CALWVA010000096.1 GCA_944384875.1 uncultured Clostridia bacterium | reverse complement strand
ATGCAGGGTATAATATCCATGTTGCCATTGTTTATGCTATCCGGTGCAGTGTCCGGCGCAACAAATAATGGCGGCGCAGCAGAGATTATAAACGGTATTTTATTGCCGGGTGGGAGTAACACGGGTGTTTAAACAGATTTGGCCCCATTTGCGGGCGTATAAAAAACAGTTGATTATCGGGCCGTTTTTCAAGCTTTTAGAGGCGGTTTTCGAACTGACTATTCCGATTTTCATGTCCATGCTGATCGATAACGGCATTGCAAAGGGTGATCACGGCTATATCCTGCGCACCGGTGGGCTGATGCTGCTGTTGATCGCCTTCGGGCTGTGTTGCGCGCTGGTTTGCCAATACAGTGCGTCGGTGGCGTCGCAAGGCGTGGGCACCTCACTGCGCCGGGTGATGTTTCAGAAAATCAGCAGCCTGTCTTATGCGCAGATTGACCGTTTGGGCACCGGTAGCCTGACCAACCGGCTGACCGCGGATATCAACCAGCTGCAGGTGGCGGTGGCGATGCTGATCCGTCTGGTGATCCGCGCGCCGTTTATCGTGATCGGCAGCGTGGTGGCGTCTATGATGATCGACATCAAAATGTCGGTCATTTTTATGATCGCAATGCCGGTCTTTATTGTTATTTTGTTTTTGATTACCCGCTATACCTTCCCGTTATATAAAAAGGTGCAGAGACGGCTGGATGCGCTTTCGGTCAATTTGCGGGAATATTTGTCGGGTATCCGGGTGATTCGGGCGTTTTCCAGAACCGACTATGAAAAGCAGCGATTTGATGACAATACCGATGCATTTCAGAAAGCGTCGATTCGCGTCGGACGGATCTCGGTGTTGTTGGGTCCGGCGACGATGCTGGTGATGAATGCCGGCATCATTGCGATTTTATGGTTTTCGGGCATTCGGGTGCAGGCCGGCCAGCTCAGCCAGGGTCAAATTCTGGCGTTTATCAATTATATGACCCAGGTGCTGATGACACTGATTGTGGTGGCCAATCTGATCACGATTTTCACTCGGGCTTCGGCTTCGTTGATGCGGGTCAACGAGGTGTTGGAACAAACGCCATCCATTACCAATGGAACGCTGGACACCGTGCCGGCGGCGGAAACCGCAGTGCAGTTTGAAGGGGTCTGCTTTGGCTATCATACGGGCGCGCAGCAGCTGCGGGATCTTTCGTTTACACTGCAGACGGGGCAGACGATGGGCATCATCGGGGTGACCGGTTCGGGCAAATCCACGCTGATCAATCTGATCCCCCGGTTTTACGACGTTAGTGCCGGCCGGGTGTTGTTTTTCGGTAAAGATGTGCGCGATTACCGGCTGGCGGCGCTGCGCAGTGCCATCGGCATTGTGCCGCAGCAATCCCGCCTGTTTTCGGGAACGGTGCTAGAAAATCTGGTGATCGGGTCAGATGCGACGTTACAGGACGCACAGCAGGCGGCGAAGCTTGCCTGTGCGGATGATTTTATTCAACAGATGGATGGCGGCTATCAGGCGCGGGTCGAAAAAGGCGGCGTGAATCTGTCCGGCGGGCAGCGGCAGCGGCTGTGTATTGCCCGGGCGTTGGCGCGGCACCCCCGGTTGTTGATTTTAGACGACAGCCTCTCCGCGCTGGATTTAAAAACAGACGCGCAGGTGCGCGCCGGTTTGCGGAACCTGGGGGTAACCACAGTGATTGTATCACAGCGGATTGCCGCAATCAAAAACTGTGATCTGATTTTGCTGCTGGATCACGGCCAAAACGCCGGCCTGGGCACACATGCCCAGCTGGTGGCTGAAAACGAGACATATCGGCAGATTTGCAGGTCACAGAACATGCTGGGAGGCGCGCAGGATGAAGAATAGATATCAGTTTTCGATGCTGCTGCGCTATGTGGGGCGGCGCAAATGGGCAGTGCTGGCGGTGTTGCTGGCGTCGTTGATTATGTGTGCCTGTGAGATTGCCGCGCCATATCTGGTGGGCCGGGCGGTAGACCGGATCATTGGGCCGGGTCAGGTGGATTTTGCCGGCGTCGGGCAGATTATCGGTTTGCTGGCCGTGTTATATCTGTTAGACTGTCTATTTGTTTATTTGATCAACCTGTTGTCGAACATCGTTGCCAATCACATCGTAGCAGATATCCGAAAAGATGCATTCGCAGCGCTTTCCAAAATGCCGCTGCGCTATTATGATACCACGCCCCACGGAGATATCATCAGTCGGTTTATCAATGACTGTGAGGCGATCGCCGACGGGCTGCTGCAATCGGTGGCGGTGTTGTTTTCGGGCGTGATCACTATTATTTCCACGGCCGTGATCATGTTTTGCCTAAATGTGATTGTGACGCTGACGGTGATTGCGTCTACTTCGCTGACCTTCGTGGTGGCGTTTTTCGTGACCCGAAACAACAATAAACATTTTCAGGCGCAGCAAAAAGTGTTGGGTGCGCTCAACGGCACGGCGGAGGAAATGATCGGCTATTGCAAGACGGTCAAGTCTCAGACAGCGGAGCAGGAGGCGTTTGCGCGGTTTGACTGGTTGAACGCCGAGCTGTATGTAGAGGGGCAGCGCGCGCAGTTTGCGGGCAGCCTGACCAATCCTACCACCCGGTTTGTCAACAATTTTGCCTATATTCTGATCGGCGTGGTCGGCGGCATCTTTGGCGGGCTGACCGCCGGAACGGTATCGAGCTTTATTATTTACGCCAACCAGTTTGCAAAGCCTTTTAATGAAATCACCAATCTGGCGACGCAGATTCTGTCGGCTTATGCCGCTTTCGGCCGGGTGTTGGCGGTGATCAGCGGCCGGCCGGAAAACACGCAAGGGGAGCGACCGCAGCAGCTGGCGCACATTGGCCGGCTGTCGATTGAAGACGTGAGCTTTTCTTATAATAAAAAACGGCCGCTGATCGAACATTTTTCGCTGGACGTTGCACCTGGCAGTAAAATTGCGATCGTCGGCCCGACCGGCGCAGGTAAAACGACGCTGATTAACCTGCTGATGCGGTTTTATGATGTAGATGACGGCCGGATTCTGTTAGATGGAGTGGATATCAAAACACTAAACCGGGATGTATTGCGCCGGGAGTTTGCAATGGTTTTGCAGGAGAGTTGGCTGTTTGCCGGAACGGTGTGGGAAAATATTGCATATTCCCGGCCGGACGCCACCCGGGAGGAGATCGTCGCGGCTGCCAAGGCGGCGCACGCACACAGCTTTATTATGCAACTGGAAAACGGATATGATACGGTGCTGACAGATGGCGACGATTTGTCCGCTGGGCAGCGGCAACTGCTGACCATTGCCCGGGCGATGCTGCGCCCGGCTTCGATTATTATTTTGGATGAGGCGACCAGCTCGGTGGATACACTGACTGAGCAGCGGATCAATAAGGGATTTTCCAATATCTTAAAAGGCAAGACCGCCTTTATTATTGCGCATCGGCTGTCTACGATTCTGGACGCTGATCTGATCGTCGTCATGCGGGACGGCAAGATTGCCGAAACCGGTACCCATGCGCAGCTACTGCAGAAAAACGGCGTATATGCCGAACTGTATAACAGCCAGTTTAAAGTCAGTTAGCACAGTTTGCAGAGGATGATACAGGTTTGAGAATCCGGGCGCAGGGTTTTCGCGGCAAAAGCACGGTTGCGGGATGCAGCGAAAGGATGGTTGTATGAAAAAGAATGATATTGTAACGCTGTCTGTTACCGGTATGAGCGCCGAAGGCAACGGCGTGGGCCGGACGGAGAATACGGTGGTGTTTGTACCCGGCGCGGCGGTGGGCGACCTGCTTTCGGTGCGGATTGTCAAGGTGTTGAAAAACTATTGCTTTGGAAAGATTGCAGAAATTTTAACCCCGTCGGACAGCCGGCAGCAGCCGGACTGCCCCGTCTCGTCAAAATGCGGCGGGTGTGCCTTTTGCCATCTGTCCTATGCAGCGGAGTGTGCAGCCAAGCAGCAGCGGGTGCAGGACTGTATCCAGCGGATCGCCGGGCTGCCGGTGCAGGTGTCGCCGATCATTGCTGCGACGCGGATACAGCAATACCGCAACAAGGCGCAGTATCCGGTGGGAACCGACGCGCAGGGCAGGCTGATCGCCGGGTTTTACGCGCTGCATTCACACAGGATTGTGCAATGTCCGCGCTGCCGGTTGCTGCCGCCGGAATTTGATCAGATTCGGGATGCGGTTCTGGCGTTTGCGGTAGAACAGGGGATCAGTGCCTATGATGAAGCGGCACAGACCGGCCTGCTGCGGCATATCTATATCCGAAAGGGGTTTGTCACCGGTCAGATTATGGTGTGTCTGGTAATTAACGGGACATCCCTGCCCGGTGCAGACCGGCTGGCGGAATATCTGCTGCGGGTATGCGGCGATATCCAGACAGTAGTGCTCAATCATAACACTGCAGACACCAATGTGATTTTAGGCGACCGCTATACGGTATTGTATGGCGACGGCGTCATCACCGACCGGCTGGCGGGGGTAGATGTGCGCATTTCGCCGGGTTCTTTTTATCAGGTCAATCGGGATATGGCAGAGCGGCTGTATCAGATCGCGGCCGCGTTTGCCTGCCCCGACGGTAAAACGGTGTTGGATCTGTATTGCGGCGCGGGGACGATCGGGCTTTCAATGGCTGCGCGGGCCAAGCGAATCATTGGAGTAGAGACGGTGAAAAGCGCGGTGAAAGATGCGCGGGCCAATGCGATACGAAACGGTATAGAGAATGCGGATTTTTATTGTGATACCGCGCTGCACGCGGCGCAGACGCTGGGGATCGCACCGGATGTAGTGCTGCTGGATCCGCCCCGCAAGGGCGCGGGGGAACAACTGGTGTCGGTCATCGCCGGTTCGTTTCAACCCGAACGGGTGGTGTATGTATCTTGTGATCCGGCGACGCTGGCGCGGGATCTGAAGCTGTTTTGCCAGCAGGGCTATGTGGTGCAGGCGGTGCAGCCGGTGGATCTGTTCCCCCGTACCGCGCATGTAGAGACGGTAGTATTGCTTTCAAGAACATAACATTCACGGAATTGATCGATTGGAAGGTTCGGCTATTATGAGATTGTTTCATGTGCGTGAAGAAAAGGATATTCAAATATTTGAACCGAGATTGCCCAGTCGGAATGATTTAAATCAGACCGTTGGATTGGTATGGGCAATTGATGAGGACAGGCTTCCTAATTTTCTGCCCCAAGAGACTGTCGGGGAGTTGCATATGATGTTGGCAACCATACAACTGCATTAGATAGAACTAAATTTTTTCCTCTGTAACTGCTTTACATGCAATTGTGATTGAAAGTAAATGGTTTGACAGAATGAGAAATACCACATTATATTTATATGAATTTGAGACGGAGAATTTTGTTTTGCAGGATACTATGTGGCGAAAACAGCACAAATACCCAAAACAACATATACGCCGGACGATTTGTTCTCTGCGCTGGTAAAACGAAATGTGGAAATCCGGGTTGCAGATCGTTTATGGGATATTGCCGACCAGATTAAAATGTCAACGCTGAACCGGTCTTTATCCCGAATGGGATATGCACAGCCCCGTTTACAGTAAACATGTATTGATATATTTTTAAAAACAACGAATTTTAGTGAACCTGTTCCTGTTGACAGATCAGGTTTAGACAGTAAATTTGATAATGGGTGAAATGCAGTTCGACAGCGCCCATGTTTCAGAAATACTGGATCTTCGACATTATAAGTTTTACCAAATATCGCGGATCAAAAAGCAGGCAACAGACGGCGTTTG
>CALWVA010000095.1 GCA_944384875.1 uncultured Clostridia bacterium | reverse complement strand
AAGGTGGAGATTGTTGTCGCCAAGATTCCGGTACAGGCGGTGGTGGACGTTGTAAAGAGCACACTGTATACCGGCAGCGTGGGCGACGGAAAAATCTTTATTTATGATGTAGAGAACGTCATTAAGGTTCGTACAGGTGAAGAAGGGTACGATGCGTTGCAGGACGAAGAGTAATTTGTTGCCGACATTTTACATGTATCAAAGACCGGCCGCCCGTTAAACGGGTGGCCGGTCTTTGATACATCACTATCTGTTTTGTGGCGTATGGAGGCAGTGATCCGAAAACACCGCCGGAGCAGATCTCTGCTCCGGCGGTGTTTTTCATATGATATACGTTAGCGGTCAGTCTACTGACATTTCAAAGACATAATCGTCCATCACAAAACCCCGGCCGATGTCGGTAACTTCGCTGCGGGCGATGTGCATCCCCATTGCCTTATACACCCCGATGGCGCTGTCATTGTGAATGTTGACGGTCAGCCAGATTTTATGCAGCCCCAGATCTTTGGCGATCTGCCGTATCAGGCCGAAAGCCTGCCGGGCGTAGCCGTGGCCCCGCTGTGACTGCCGCAGATACAGCTTGGACAAAAACAGACCGTCGTCTTTGGGCTGTATGCCGAAATATCCCTGCCGGACGCCGTCGATCTCAAAGAAATAATATTGGTAGCCATCGGCCATCTGGCCGGTCATTGCATCCGCCGACTGAAAACGGTCCAGCATATAGCCGATCTGTTCCTGTGACAGGATCGGGCCGAAATGCTGCCGCCAGATTTCATCTGCCAGCCCGGCTAAGGTATGCACATCCCGCAATTCCGCTTTGATAAACCGCAGCCCGGCAGACCGGGGCTGTTCGTCCAGCAACCCGGCCAGCCGCTGCCGGGCCGTGTGTAAAAACCGCTCCGGCGTCCAGTCTGTATACAGCCCGGTGCGATCCATTTCCACCTCCAGCGACAGGGTATCGACCGGCAGCGTGCGCAGCAGCGCTTTTTGCGCTGACCAGTCGGTGGTGCCGTCCAACGGCAACAAGTGCAGATCGCGCTTTTCAAACTTGGGGTGCGGCCCGAAATTATCATGCAGGTGTGTGGTAATGATCTGATGGTGATATTCTTTTAAAATATTGCGTTCGGGTGAGAAGCAGTGATTGTGTCCGCTGTCATAGCAAACGCCGGCCTGCCCGGCGGGAACGGCCTGCATGACCGCGTCCAGATAGGCGGGGATATTCAGATTTTCAAACGCGATGCGCACGCCGGCCCGCCCGGCGGTATCCGCCAGTTTTTTAAACCGGTTCAGCCCTGTGTCGTTAACGGGCGGCGGCGTGTATCCCCGGGACGGATGCACTACCGCGATGGGCACGCCGCATTGACCGCAGCTTTGCAGCAGATTACACAGATGGGTGCAGTAATCGTCACCCGCAGGGCCGTCTTCCCACAGCAGGTTGATCTGGCTGAAGGGCATATGCGCGTTAATCACCCGCAATCCGGCTTTCTCACACAGCTCGGGCATCTGCTCCTTTTTGCCGTTAAAAGCGAAGTTCTGATCGGCCCACCAGAGCATAACGCCGTCAAAGCCGGCGTCTTTGATCATATGCAACGTATCTGAAAACGGGATATCCCGCCCAAGATAAGAAAAAATCGCGGTCTGCATTGATATGGTCATCCTTTCTTTCAAAATCCGGATCAAAGAGCTGAAACGTGATTGTTGATCATACGCTTAAAGTGTTGCACCGTCAGAAGAAATACCGGGTGTTTGAATAAAGCAAAGCGGTCAGATGCAGCGGGTGATCCGCCGTCAATCCAGTTCGTCCAGCGTCAGGCCATAACCCGGAATGCATTCTGTCAAAAACAGTTCGGCTTCCGGCAACTGCAGCGCATGGATCGCCTGCAGCGTTGCGTCTTTGGCTTTGGAAAACTCGCTGTTGCCCATTTTTAACTCTTCCATGCATTTGATCAGCGCCGACAGCTTGTCTGCCGCGCGCACCAGCGGCAGCAGCGCAGCATCCGCCGGACACAGAATACTTTCATAATCTGCCCGCAGGTCTTCCGGCAGCGTTTGCAGCAGCCGGCTGGCAGCCGCCTGTTCCACTGCTTTATAAGCGGTTCGGATAGATGGATTAAAATATTTAACCGGCGTGGGCAGATCGCCGGTGAGAATTTCAGGCGCGTCGTGATACAACGCCAGCGTTGCCGCCCGGTCGGCATTATACTGCCGCCCCAGCCGCCGGTTGCCCAACACCGCCAACGCATGGGCGATCACCGCAACCTCATGGCTGTGCATGCTCAGGTTTTCCCAGGTGGTGTTGCGCATCAGCGCCCACCGGTTGATCCATTTCATACGGGATATAAACGCAAAAAAATTGGTCATCATGTTCTCCTTGTGTTATGGTTTCGGTTTGAGCTGAAACACCCGCCGGGCATTTTGTTCGGTAATTTGCAAAACCTGTTCGACGGGCAGGCCTTTGAGCTGGGCGACCTGCCGGGCAATATATATAATGTAATCTGACCGGTTGGTCTGGCCCCGCAGCGGTTCGGGCGTCATATAGGGCGCGTCGGTTTCCAACACCAACATTTCCAGATCAATCGCCTGCACCACCTGTTTTAGCACCCGCGCGTTTTTAAAAGTCACAACGCCGCCGATACCGAGATACATGCCCAGTTTCGTGATCTCCCGGGCCATCTCCACACTGCCGGAAAAGCAGTGTAATACCCCTTTGGGCCGGTATTGGCGCAGCAGCTCCAGCGTGTCGCCGTGGGCGTCCCGGTCGTGAAAGCTGACGGGCAGCTGCAGCTCGTTGGCCAGAGCCAGCTGCCGGCACAGCCAGTCTTTTTGCATCTGGCGGGGTGTGTCGTCATAATGATAATCCAGCCCAATTTCACCGATGGCAACGACTTTCGGATGTCGGGCATAAGCCCGCAGCCGGTCGGCGTCCCACCGGCCCTGCTTGATGATGTCGTGGGGATAAATGCCCACTGCGGCATAAAACAGGTCATATTGCCCCGCCAGCTTTAACACCGTTTCGCAGGAGGCGTAATCGGTAGCGCAGGTCAAAATTGCTTCTACGCCGTTGCGGCGCATTTCGTCTACAACATGATCCAGATCACCATAACGGGGATCGTCGTAATGCGCATGGGTATCAAAAATCATACAAAATCGTTCCTGTTCGTTATTCATTATTTCTATTATATACAACCCTGCCCGTCGCTTCAACTGGTTTTTGCACAGCGTTTAAATTTACTCAAAAAAGAACAACCCCCGCAGGCGGCAAAACGCTGCCCACAGGGGTTTGGTTGTTAAAGCATGACCGAATACCGTTTACGAAATTGTTTTGGAGAAATGCCCTTTTTCTTTTTAAACAGATGATAAAATGTGCTCAGGTTTTCAAAGCCGCTTTCCAACGCAATGTCAATAATGTCGTTGTTGGTGGTCGTCAGCATGGCCGCCGCGTGCTCGATCCGGATATCGTTGAGATAAACGCCCAGCGTAATACCGGTGGTCGCCTTAAACAGCCGGCAGACATACTCCCTGCTTTTGCCGGTAGAGGCGATGATCGCGCCGGTTTTTTTGCAGAATACTTCCCGGCGGGATAGCGACTCATAAAAGGTCACGAACCACGACGGTGTATCCTGTTTAAAATGCGCCTTTGAATAGGCGGTATCTCGATAAATATGACGTTTCATCAGGCGTTGCGCTTGATATAATCAAGCAGCTCGTCGGCCTGGGCATATGCCAGACCTACCACTGAATCAGCACAGCCATAGTAAATGGCAATCCGTCCGGTGGCCGTATCGGTCAGCGCCGCGCAGGGGAACGTCACGTTTGGCACATCTCCCACTGTTTCATATAGCTCAATCGGCGAAAGCAGATAGGGCTTGCAGCGGTATTTGACTTTCCAGGGCTGCTCCAGGTCCAACAGCGCCGCGCCAAAGGAATAGGTAAAGCCGTTGCAGGAGTTGAGCACGCCATGATAGAATAACAGCCAGCCCTCGCTGGTTTCAATCGGGATCGGCCCTGCGCCGATTTTGCAGCTTTCCCAATTTTGTCCATCTTTGGAGCCCATGACAAACCGATGTTTGCCCCAGTGTATCATATCCGGGCTTTCGCTGATGAAAATGTCGCCGAAGGGCGTATGCCCCGGGTCAGACGGACGCGACAGCATCAGATACTGCCCGCCGATTTTTCTGGGAAACAGCACGCCGTTGCGGTTGAAGGGCAAAAAAGCATTTTCCAGCTGTTTAAAGGTCTTGAAATCTTTAGTCGAAGCAATTCCGATGGTCGGGCCGTGATATTGATTGCACCAGGTGATATAATAGGTATCGTCAATTTTGCACAGCCGGGGATCATACCCTTCGCCATGGGTGGCGATTTCCGGGTCGTCACAGATAAGATCGATCAACTCTTTTTCAATTTCCCAGTTGACGCCATCTTTGGAACGGCCCAGGTGCAGCGTTTGCTGCCGGGTTTTCAAATCGCTTCTGAAAATGCCGATAAAGCCGTCGTCATAAGGCATCACCGCGCTGTTGAAAATACTATTGGAGCCCTCAAAAGCATATCTGCCGATGATGGGGTTTTTGGCGCTGCGCCAAACGACGTCGGTGCAGCCTGCTGGCTTGTCTTCCCACGGGATATTGGGCAGAGCGCCGCCGACAATAGTCTGCATGGGCTTGTTCTCCTTTTTAATATGTAAGTTATTGTACGATCGAACCCTCTTTGACACCCAGCGCCGCGTTGGATTCGTCGGTGTCAATATGCATCGCCAGACGGTACTTGTCGCTGACGCGCACTACCACGTCGCCGAAAATCAGCGACCGGCCGTCGGATTCAGCCTTTACTGAGACAATCTGTTTGTCAGAGACCCCCAGACGTGCGGCGTCCTGCGGCGTCATATGAATATGCCGTTTGGCCACGATGACGCCTTCGGAAAGCTCCAGCTCTCCGGCGGGGCCGACCAGCTTGCATCCCGGTGTTCCGGCGATATCGCCCGATTCCCGCACAACGCTGGTTACGCCGATTGCGCGGCAGTCAGTGGCCGACAGCTCTACCTGATTGGCAGAACGAACCGGCCCTAAAATGCTGACCCGGGCCAGTTCTTTTTTCGGCCCGACCACCGTGACACGCTCTTCACAGGCAAACTGTCCCGGCTGAGACAGATCCTTTTTGGGGGTCAGTTGGTGGCCGGCGCCGAATAAAACAGCCAGCGCTTCTTCTGTGACGTGCACATGCCGCGCCGAAGTTTCTACAATAAATTTTTCACTCATGTTTCGATGTCTTCCTTTCAGTGATGAAACGAACATCCGGCCATGCATCATGCCGGCGTCCGATTGCTTTTATTGTATCGAATTTGTCACAAATTTGCAAGGGGATAGCGCAAGATTATTTAGAATTTCGCAAATTAGATCGTATATTATAAAAAAGGGTTGAAAAGTTATTTTTTTCATGACGTTTCAGATGTCGCGCCAGCAGTAAGAAATCCGGCCTATCAAATTTAAGAGATTTTGGGCCGGATAAAGTTTTAAGCCTATTGCGCTCTGATCGCTATATAATAATGTATATGTATCCCGCCGCGAGGCGGCGGGGTTATTTAATCATCATGGAAATATTTTCACAAATGCCGCCGACGGTCTCAAAAGCATGACCGATTTTCTTTTTGGCAGATCTTGCGTTTTTAGAGCTTCCGTTCAGCAGCATCGCACCGGTAGCGGTGATGGTGATTCCAGCGACGATGCCGGTGCCCATACCCTTTGCAAAACTGGAAAATGCCCGATTCATAGTTCACACATCCTTTATTGTAGTATATTCTTAGAATAATCGGTTTTTTCTGTATAATACATCTGAAAATGTGCCAAAATATAGAAGAACCGACCAAAGCGGGCAAAAAGCTGCAAAAAGCTAAAAAAAGGGGGTTGACAAAGGGGGCCGGATTTGGTATTATAATTGAGCGCCTTAAAAACGAGGGG
>CALWVA010000094.1 GCA_944384875.1 uncultured Clostridia bacterium | reverse complement strand
ATGCCCTGTGCCTCTATGGTGTCATTTACCGTTACCTGCTGTGCAACGCAATAGGTTTTATCGTCAAACCAGGAATTACAGGCCTGATATAACACAAATACGATTAAAATGAAACCGAAAACCGACAATAAAATTTTAGAGGCTTTGCTTTTCATGTTCTGTATCCTCCTGTAAAAATTGCCGAATCAGTTCAGCCGCACGCTCCGTCGTATCCGGCATGTCTGCTGACAGCCAATGCATTTGTGGATTTCTGGAAAACCATGTGATCTGCCGCTTTGCATACCGACGGGTTTGCATTTGCAACACCTGCACGCAGTGTTCCAATGTATCCGAGCCATCAAGATAGGGTTTGAGCTCTTTACAGCCAATAGCGCCCAACGCTGTAGCGCAGGGATCAGACGTATAAAACATCCGAGCTTCCTCTACCAACCCGTTTTGCAGCATCTGCTCCACCCGCCGGTTGATCCGGTCGTATAACGCCTGCCGGTCGGAAAAGCGCAGCCCAATATACAGCGGCCGGTATGGACTCTGGTTTAATCTGGACTGTTCCATCTGCCGGGTCTTGGTCTGCCCGGTGGCATAATACATTTCCAAAGCGCGCAATACCCGCTTGTGGTTATGCGGGTGGATCTGCGCAGCGCTCTGCGGATCGATTTTTTGCAGTTGCGCATACATATATGCTTCTCCGTGTATCTGCGCCTGTTCGGCTAAACGCCGGCGCAGATTTTCATCGCGGTTCTGTTGTGAAAAGTCAAGGTTTTGTATCAATGCGTCTATATACAGCCCGGTACCGCCGACTAAAAACGGCAACCGCCCGCCAGCCACAATTTGTTGAATAGCCGCGCCTGCATCCTGAACAAAATCCGCTACTGAATAAGATTGCCGCACCGAACGGATATTCAGCAAATGATGCGGCACACCTTGCATCTCCAACGCCGTCGGTTTGGCGGTGGAAACAGACAGCTCCCGATAAATCTGCATGGAATCTCCGGAAACAATCTCTCCGTTAAACCGTTTTGCCAATTCCACACCCAGCGCCGTCTTCCCTGAAGCAGTCGGCCCTGCAATCACTATAATCCGAATCTTGTTCATGTTCTGGAAAACCGACGTTTAATCTCGTCTTTGGAAAGTTCCGCTAACACCGGACGTCCGTGTGGACACCGGCGAATGCGCGGATCCGTGAGCACCTGTTCGGCCAACTTGGTCAACTCATATGCACTGGATCCATCACCTGCTTTTACTGCCGCGCGGCAGGCAACGGAATGATATAACCAATCGGAAAACTCCGGTGAAAAATCGGTATATTGATCTGTAATTTTGCCCGCAATTTCATAGATCAATTGTCGGATATCTTCAGCATCCAACTCCATCGGCACACCGCGCACGATCACCGCTTTTCCGCCGTAATCTTCAATTTCAAAACCGAATGCGCCCAGCTCTTCAGTTTTGGAAAGCAATGCATCATATTCCTCAGCGCCCAGCTGTACAATCACCGGCGATAACAGCATTTGCGGTGCAGAATGTGTTGTTTGCCGAATCTGTTCAAATAAAATCCGTTCATGGGCGGCATGTTTGTCAATCAGCACCAGCTTGTCCTGCATTTCCAGCAAAATATAGGTTCCAAAAGCCTGCCCTACATATCGAAAATCTGGCACCGATGGCTCTGTTGGCTGTGATACAGGCCCCGTTGTTGGCATATCATCCATATGCCCTGCCGGTTCCGGCTCTTTTGCAGCGGGCAATATTCCTTCAAGATCCGGTAATTTAAGCACTGTACCGTATGCGGGCGCGCTTTCTGACAGTCGGATAACAGGCTGTTCATCTTTTTCAATATCCAAAGCCGGCGTATGAACCGGCTGTTCCAAAACCGTATGTCGTTCTTTGGTTTTGGGTAGATAATCCCGAATATCCATCTGTTCAGATGCGGGCTGAACCGGTTTGTCTGCAGGGCGTTCAACAGGCCTGCTCTGAAACTGCACAACTGTCTGATCTGCCGTAATCGCAGATTTTGCCGCATAATATACCGCATGAAAAATCCGAGATTCGTCTGAAAACCGCACCTCGATCTTGGCCGGATGCACATTTACATCTACCTGTTCCGGTGCAATTTGCAGATTCAGCACACATCCAGGTTGTTTTCCAACTAAAATTTCGTTTTTATACGCCTGTTTTAATGCCGCAGCACCGGTTTTGGTTTTGATATACCGGCCATTTAAAAAGAAAAACTGCATATTGGCATTGGGCCTTGCCGCATCCGGGCGGGTTACGAAACCGCTGACACGTACACCATTCATCGTATAATCACATGGCAATAGCGAGCCGGCAAAATCCTTACCCAAAACCGCGTATATTGCCGACTGTAACTGCCCATCACCAGGGGTCAGCATTGTCTGCCGGCCGTCGCGGATCAGCTTGATTGACACCTCTGGGTGAGACAGCGCGATTCGGTCTACCACGCCTGCTACCGCATTGGCCTCGGTTTGATCTTTTTTGAGAAACTTCTGTCTGGCCGGTGTATTAAAAAACAAATCACGAACGACAATCGTTGTGCCCACTGCGCAGCCTGCGTCTTCCGGCTCCTGGTCCTGGCCGCCCTGTATTTCATATTTGGTGCCCCATTCGCAGTCAGCTGTTCTGGTCAGCACCTCAACTTTGGCCACCGCCGCAATCGACGCCAGTGCTTCACCACGGAAACCCAACGTTGCAATCGCATCCAAATCTGCTGGCGTTTGGATTTTGCTGGTTGCATGCCGTAAAAACGCATTACGAATATCTGTGCGCTCAATGCCGCTGCCGTTATCTGTCACACGAATAAAGGTATTTCCGCCATTTTTAATTTCTACCGTCACCGCGTCGGCACCCGCGTCGATGCTGTTTTCCAGCAGTTCTTTGACAGCAGAAGCAGGACGCTCCACCACCTCTCCAGCCGCGATCAGCTCAGCGGTATGCTTGTCTAATATATGGATTTTGGGCATGTGAAACACCCCTTTCTGTGTCTAGATCTTTTTTGCCTGGCCCGATAAGTCGAACAATGTTTGCATCGCCTCAATCGGTGTTAATGTATTCACATCCAACGCCTGCAGCTTCCGAACGATCTCGTCAGCTTCTGACGACGCAAACGAAAGTTGCGGCGTTTGTTCCACCGGTTTTACAAGCTGTTTGCGTTTCTCTTCGCCGTCGGCTTGCGTCTCCAGCGATTTCAGAATCTGTCTGGCGCGGTTTACCACCTCTTTTGGAACACCCGCCAGCTTCGCAACTTCGATGCCATAGCTGTCGTCGGTTCCACCCCGGACAATCCGGCGCAGAAAAATAATATCATCCCCGCGTTTTTTTACCGCGATATTATAATTTTTCACACCTGACAGCGTTTGTTCCAGCGCGGTCAATTCATGATAATGGGTTGCAAACAACGTTTTGGCGCCCAGTTTTTTGCTGTCTGCCACATATTCCAACACTGCCCGTGCAATCGCCATGCCGTCATAGGTCGAGGTTCCGCGACCGATCTCATCGATGATCAGCAGGCTTTTCGCAGTCGCATACTTTAAAATACCGGCGACCTCGCTCATCTCTACCATAAACGTCGACTGGCCGGTAGAAAGATCGTCTGACGCGCCAACACGGGTAAAGATCGCGTCTACGATACCGATGCGGGCGTGCTTGGCCGGTACAAACGAGCCGATCTGCGCCATCAGCGTAATAATCGCGATCTGCCGCATATAGGTAGATTTACCCGCCATATTAGGCCCCGTGATAATCGAGCAGCGGTTTTCGTTGCAATCCAGCAATGTATCGTTTGGCACAAATGCGGTGTCCGTCAGTAATTCCACCACCGGGTGACGGCCGTCTTTAATATCAATAACGCCGTCCGCCGCAATATCCGGGCAGACATAGCCGTTTTTAAACGCCGCAATACTCAGCGACCAGAGCGCGTCCAGCTGCGCTACAGCCGAGGCGGTAGTTTTGATCCGTTGCATCTGTTGGCCCACAGCATCCCGCACTTGCACAAACAGCTCGTATTCCAACGCTGTAAGCTTATCTTGTGCGCCAATGATCCGGCTTTCCAGCTGCTTGACCTCATCGGTCGTATATCGCTCGCAGGTAGATAGCGTCTGTCGGCGGGTATACTCCTCTGGCGGTGTGAATGACGCCGAATTAGGTATTTCAATATAATAGCCGAACACCCGGTTATAGCGAATTTTGAGCTTTTTAACGCCGGTACGCTCCCGCTCGCGTTCTTCCACTTCTGCGACGATATCCCGCCCGCCGGACATGTCGCTGCGCAGCCGGTCAACCTCTTCGTTAAAGCCGTCGCGGATCAGGCCGCCCTCCCGCAGTGTAAACGGCGGATCCTCCCGGATCGCGTTTTTTATCAATGCGCAGGTTTCAGGCAGCGGATCGATGCGGCTGTAAATCTCCTGTAACATCGACGATTGCGCAGACTGCACCAGTTCTTTCAGGGCCGGCATCCGCCCCAATGTGTCTGCCAGCGCCATCAGTTCCTTGGCATTGGCCGTTTTATATAAAATGCGGGTCATCAGACGCTCCAGGTCTTTGATCTCTTTGAGCGCCTCACTTAGCCCCTCTCGCAATTCGATATTTGCTGTCAGTTCGCTCACGGCTTTTTGCCGCCGGGTAATTTTTGCTACAGACAGCAGCGGCAGCTCAATCCAGTTGCGGATCAGCCGTTTGCCCATCGGTGTACGCGTATGGTCCAGCACCCAAAGCAAAGAACCGCGTTTTTCTCTAGAGCGCATGGTTTCGGTCAGCTCCAGATTGGTTCGGGCCGCCATGTCAAGCCGCATATATTGATTCTCAGAATAAAAATCAATATCGTTGATTGCATCGAGATCGTTTTTCTGGGTATCGGATAAAAATGAAATCGCCCGGCACAGCGCATCGCAAGCCGGAGACGGTTCCGGCACTCCCAGCTTTTCAAAGCTGTCTGCTTTAAAATGCGTCAATGTACGTTGCCGGTCTTCCTGCGATACATATTGTTCGTCTGGCGCAATCTCGGTGCGACAGCGCAGCCGGTCGCTTAAGAAGGCGGTAATACCCTGGACTTGATCGGCAGCTGCATTCAGTAGCGCCTCTTTTGGAGCAAACCGGGTCAGCTCGCTGATAATATCGCTGTATAACTGCTCCGACTGCAACTGTGTCATATGTAACTCGCCGGTGGAAACATCTACAAAACACAATCCCGCCACGTCGCCCTGTACGCAAACCGTGGCAAGATAATTGTTCTGTCCGGTTTCCAGCATACAGTCTTCGGTAACGGTTCCGGGTGTGACGACCCGGATGACATCCCGTTTTACCAGCTTTTTAGCCTTTGCCGGATCTTCTGTCTGTTCGCAAATTGCCACCCGATAGCCTTTTTTGATCAGTCGGGCGATATAGCTTTCACAGCTGTGAAATGGCACGCCGCACATCGGCGCTTTTTCCTCTTCACCGTTGGCACGTTTTGTTAATACCAGATCCAGCTCCTCCGACGCGATTTCAGCGTCGTTATAAAACATCTCATAAAAATCGCCCAGCCGAAAAAACAGGATACTGTCAAGATGCTGCTTTTTAATGTCTACATATTGCCGCATCATCGGCGACATATCCGGCGTAATCTCCGGCACGATATTAGTCGGCCTCGCCATATCACCCCTCCTTTTTCAAAATTACAAAGATCAATGACAGCCGCCGCAGGTTGCACAGGAACCGGAACAGGCAGACGGTTCGCAAGTTTCGGGATCCTGCCCTTCTACACATAGCGCAATAATCCCGTTGACCCGGTTGATCAACTGATCCATCTGCACTTTCGCTTCGTTAAACGCGATCATATTCTGATTTTGCATCACCAGATTATAGCTGTCCCGCAGTTTTTTGTTATATTCCTGCACTTTGGCTTCGTCCTTATCCTCTTTGGAAAGTTCGTTATTCAGCGCGATACGATTTAAATTAAATTCGCCGATCAGGTTTTGCAATTCGGAATCCTGATCGTTTTGCTCTTTGCACATCGCATAGC
>CALWVA010000093.1 GCA_944384875.1 uncultured Clostridia bacterium | reverse complement strand
CCGGTCTTATAATAATTGTTTTCTTTCCCCACCGATAAAATCAGGTTCCCGTTGCCGTCCAGCCAGGTCATATCATTGCGCCAGACGTTGCCGTCATGCCGGGTCCATTCCGGGCAGTGTCCCCAGTTTTTGCGGTTCAGAGTGGTGCCCTCAAAATCATCGTAAAAAGTCTGTTCATATGCCTGTCCGTGGATCAGATAGGCGCCATCCGCCGTTTTGGGATAGATTGCGTTGTAGTTGGCATAACCGTCGGTGGTAACCGGGCGGTGTACCTCCAAATCCGGATCAGCCAGCGTCGCTTTCAGCCGGGCATAATCCTTGTTATTAATATATGTATCCTCGTTGATATCCGCCGCAACCGCATCCAGATCGATCGCGGAATCTGCCAGATAGCCTTTCAGTCGCGCCAAATCCTGGTTGCTGTTGATACCGTCTCGTGTCACATCACCCAACAACCGGTGATAAACCAGCTCTTCTCTGGATACCGCGGACACATGCCCCGACAGTGATGCAAACAACAGCACGCCGGATAAAAGCAACAGCGCAATTTTTTTATATTTCATCTGCTGGAATCCCCCTACATTTTCAATGATACATCTGCTTGTATCATACCGGATTCGCTTTTCAAATACAAGACGCAAAAACCTCCAAAAAACCAGCAGGTTCTTTGGAGGTTTCATGCATATACAGGAAGTTGTTTTCATTTCCAAAAGGCAGGTAACAGCCGCCTTCCAATCTCTGATGCAGCCGCGATCACTGCTGCAAAAATGCCTGGATCGGCGTTAGATCCAATTGGTTACAGCCCTGCAGATATCCATACAGCGCACGGGCGATTTCCACTGTGCCACCGGGCGTATCGCTTTCGATATTCAGCGGCATAATCGGATCATGCACCGATAGCCGCAGTAAAAACCAGCCGCTGCCCAGCGACACCCGAATACCCTCGTAATTATCCGGCGCGACAGTCCAACCCGGTCGGTCGGCATAACCAAACAGCCCGTCGATCACCGCCTGGCCCGCGCTTTTAAAATCGTTATCTAAAATGTTAAAACGAAGCTCCACCGCCTCGGCCGGCTCCTGCAAGCCGGCGATCAGATCGTCGATGGTTTTACCCTGTCTGCGCAGCAGCACCATCTGAATCAAAATTTTAGTGATCAGATAAGCGCCGTCGTCAAGAAAATAATTTTCTGAAAAAGCGGCGTGCCCGGAGGTCTCGATGGCCAACGGCGCGTCGATTCCATCGGCATTCAGACGAACCGCCTCGTCGATGACATTTTTATAGCCGCGTTTGAAGCGGTGATGACGGCCGCCCAACTGCTGTTCGATAAAGGTTTTCAGCCCGGCGGACGTCACCGAATCGGTTACCACTGTCGCCCCCGGATGTCCCTGCAGCGCAATCGCCGCCGCCAGCGCTACCAGCCGGTTGCGGTTAATCTCGTTGCCCGCCTGGTCCACACAGCCCGCCCGGTCTACATCGGTATCAAAAATAATGCCCAACTGCGCCCCCGCCTGCACCGTAGCCGCCCGGGCGCTGTCCATCGCCTGCTGATTTTCCGGGTTGGGAATATGGTTGGGAAACCGCCCGTCAGGCTCTAAAAACTGGCTGCCGGTGATATCTGCCCCCAGCGGGCGCAACACATCATAGGCGTAAAAGCCGCCGGCGCCGTTGCCGGCGTCCACAATAATCCGCATCCCGGAAAAGGGCTGTTGTTCACCGGTGCTGTCGACGATCATCTGCCGCAGATGCGCGGCATATTGCTCCATAAATGCCAGCGGACCAACGCTGCCGGCCGCTGTCGGCTGCCGCCGCCCGGACTGCGCGTTCAGCAGGATCGCGGTGATGTCCCCACCGGACAAGCCGCCGTCACGGGTAAAAAACTTCAGACCGTTGCGGTTAAACGGATGATGGCTGGCGGTAATCTGCACCGCTGCATCGCAATCTGCCAACACAGTGGTCATAAACATGGCCGGTGTGGAAGACAATCCGCAGTCATACACCGCAACGCCCCGGTCACAAAGGGTGTTCACCACAGCCGTTTTGATCCGCTGTGCAGAAATCCGTGAATCGTGGCCTACTGAAACAGTCAGATCTGTTGCCGGCCGGCCCAGTTTTTCACACAGCCAGCACAAAAAGCCGTCGGTCATCGCACAGAGCGCTTCATCGGTCAGGTTGACCAGCTCTCCCGGCACCCCTTCCACCGCAACGCCCCGGATATCCGTGCCGCTTTTGAATTTCAGATAATCGATCATCCGCCATACCTCACTGTTTTGCTGCGTATTTGTCAGACTGCGCGCCGATCAGCTCGCTATCATCAAAATAATTGATTTTCATGGCGCTTTTGACCTGCGCCAGCGTTTGCGCCGCCGTCTGCCGGGCAGTCTCGCTGCCTTTTTTAAGGATTTCATATACCGCCGGGATCTCTTTTTCAAATTCGGCCCGGCGTTTGCGGATCGGCTCGAGTTCTTCCTGCATGACATTGACCAGAAACCGCTTAACTTTCACATCGCCCAGACCACCGCGGGTATAATGCGCTTTCAACTCGTCTAAATTGGCATATTCGGGCAAATAGCGTTCAAAATGTGCGTCTGTACAAAACGCGTCCAGATAAGTGAACACCGTGTTATTTTCCAAATGGCCGGGATCGCTGACCTGCAGGTGCAGCGGATCGGTATACATGGTCATAATCTTGGCCCGCACTTCATCTGCCGTGTCTGACAGATAGATGCAGTTGCCCAACGATTTGCTCATCTTTGCCTTGCCGTCGATGCCGGGCAGCCGCATGCACGCCGCATTCTCCGGCAGCAGCGCCTCGGGCTCCACCAGCACCGGTTCATAAATCTGGTTGAATTTCCGAACAATCTCCCGAGTCTGCTCGATCATCGGAAGCTGATCGTCGCCTACCGGGACCGTCGTCGCTTTAAAAGCGGTAATATCCGCCGCCTGGCTGATGGGATAGGTGAAAAAGCCCACCGGGATGCTCGCTTCAAAATTGCGCATCTGGATCTCTGCCTTAACCGTGGGATTACGCTGTAATCTCGATACGGTAACCAGATCCATATAATAAAAGGTCAGCTCGCACAACTCCGGGATCTGCGACTGAATCAACAGCGTGGATTTAGCCGGATCCAGCCCGCAGGACAAATAGTCCAGCGCGACCTCTATAATATTCTGCCGGACCTTCTCCGGATTCTCAATGTTATCAGTCAGCGCCTGGGCATCGGCGATCATAATAAACACCTGTTTGTATTCGCCGGAATTCTGCAGCGCGACCCGCCGCTTCAGCGACCCCACATAATGCCCAATATGCAGCCTGCCGGTGGGGCGGTCGCCTGTTAAAATAATTTTATCCATATATACCCTGCCTTTTTTTAAAGTTCGGCGCTCAGCCGGCCCAGAATCTGCATCCCCTGTTCCAACTGTTCGTCGGTGGGTGTAGAGAAATTCATCCGGAAATTCTGACAGGGCAGGCTTTCATCCACCAAAAAGGCGTTGCCCGGCACCACTGCCACCTTCTGCTGCACCGCCCGGGTACAGAAATCCATCATGTCTACCCCGTCCGGCAGCGCACACCATAAAAATAGCCCACCCTGCACCGGATGATAGGTGATCTTCCCGTCAAACAGCTGGTCGGCCAGATCCATCATCAAATGAGCTTTGTGATAATAAATCTTGCGGATGCGCTGTAAATGCGCAGCAAAATCATATTCAGTCATAAAACGATGGGCGATCATCTGCGCCAGAATCGTCGAATGTACATCCGCCACCTGCTTACAGACGATGACCTTCGACAGCAGCTCTTTGGGCGCGATGGCATAGCCCAGCCGCAACCCCGGCGCGAGCACCTTGGAGAAGGACCCGGCATAGACCACCAGCCCATCGGTATCAAAAGATTTAATATTGGGGATGGTCTCGCCCTCAAACCGGATCTCGCCATAAGGGTTATCCTCCACAATGATCACGCCGTATTTTTTTGCAAGCGTATAAACCGCTTTGCGCTTTTCCAGCGACATGGTGATCCCCGACGGATTCTGAAAATTTGGAATGGTATAAAGCATTCGGACATTCTTCTCGGTTTTCATTGCATGCTCCAGCTGCTCCAGATTGATGCCGTCAGGCTCCATATCCACCCCGCACAGATGTACGTTATAAGAACGAAACGCATTCAGCGTACCGATAAAGGTCGGCGCTTCACAGATAACCGTATCCCCCTCGTTGCACAGGGATTTACAGGTCAGATCCATCACCTGCTGCGCCCCGGCGGTAATGATCAGGCCGTCCTGCTCGGTGCCGGTGTGATGCACACTGCGCATATACGCTGAAACCGTATCGCGCAGCGGCGTATATCCTTCAGTAATGGAATATTGCAGCGCATCAATGGGATTATCCCGCATAATCTCGGCTGTGATCTGCCGCACCTCATCCACCGGAAACGCTTCCGGCGCCGGGTTGCCCGCCGCAAACGAGATTACACCCGGCATAGAGGTAAATTTCAAAATCTCCCGGATCGCCGACGGCGCCAGGGAACGAACTTTGTCAGAAAACGTATACTGCATATCAAACCCTCGATTTTATAAAGATGTTGCATAATATTATAATATAGTTTGCCGTATTTTGCAATGCTTTTCCACCTTCTTCCCGCTCCGGATCAGGCAAAAAAATAATGTACACAAAAAAAGCTGATATAATTTATAAATATTCACCAAATCAACATCTTCCAAATGAAAAAGCATTGAAAAACATATGCAAACGTGCTATCATGAGCATGGAAATATCCATTCATTACGGAGTACGGTTTTCTGTCAATGAAGGAAAAAAGTTATGGAGGTATTTTTCAATGAAAAGCAAGACAAGAAGTATCCTCAGCGTTGTTCTTGCGTTCGCGGTTCTCATGAGCGCTTTCACAGTTGCTACCGCGTTTGGAGCAACCGCCGAGGGCACTATGACAGACACTGTGTTTTTGAACTTTACTGAGGAAGCACAGTTAGAAGGAAGCGGAATACAGTCGTTGGATTATGACAACGGCGCGGTTACGCTGACCAGCGTCGACACGCCGCAGAACTATACCAAAGGCGAAATGATCCAGCAGAGCTACAGCGTCGGCGACGATGCACAGGCGGCATTGGCCGAGGTGCAGAGCAGCCGCGCCACCAAGCGGATCGCGCTGGACGTCACATTGATCTCAGCTGCAACACATCGTTATACATATGATGAAATCATCCCCGCAGCCGACCTGCAGGTCATTATATACGGCAAGACCGCCGGCGGCAGAGAGATTTTAACCAAAGCTTCCAAATTTTTAAATGTTGAATCCGGTCCTGCCAGCGCCACCATCGTGTTGGATCTTCCGGTAACGATGGCCAGCGTCGACAGTGTGCTTTTGAAAATCATGAACAACGCAAACGGCACCGATCTGGACGGCCGAGGTCTGTGCGATGTCGTTGCTACATTCTCTGCGATGAAGGTTTATGAAGATCCAGACGGCGTTGAGTCTTATGTTGGTGCCGAAGGCTGTGTGCTGGATTTCACGTCTTCCATGTATGGCACCACCGGTTCTGATGATCTGATGATGAAAGGCCTGACCTCTCATACCAAAGATGACGCCATCTTTGCGCCGGTCGGCAGTATGCACATTGAATCCACTCCAGCAGCTCTACATGTACCAGATTGGCAATGGGAAGATGTCGGCGTTGAGTTTGAAGTAGAGCCCGGCGCATTCATCGGTTACGATGGTCTGGAATTCTATATGCTGGTCGGCGAAGACGATACCTGGGCGCAATCAGGTATCCCTGCTGCAATCAAGTGTAATTTCCACACCAGAGCGCCTGCTCGGGATGAAGACGGCAACTATCTGGATGAGAACGGAAACATCGTTGACAGTGCAGACGCCGCATATCTGGATCAGGAATTCTTTATGCACGCAGACGTAACTGTTTACGACGAAGCGCCTGAGGGCATTGACAACGCTGTTGTAAAAGGTACTGTTTGCAAAGTCCGTTTGGACTTCAGCGATTTTATAGAGCAGGCTCCGTGGCCGGATGTCAGCCTGTATCTGTGGCCCAACGGCCCCAGCGAAGCTTATGAAGACGGCCGCGCCTATGCGATTGAAAATATTTATTCGATACAGATTGGCCGCGGCACCATGACCACCGGTAACACCAAGGTAAATTATGTGATCGGTGATATTTACGGCTATAAAGAAGCCGCAGACGGCTCGATCATTTCTACCATGCCGGAAATCGGTTCTACGCCTCCCGATCCGCAGCCGGAATATATGCAGGGCGATGTAACCGGCGACGGCTATATCAATAACAAGGATCTGGCCCGTCTGAAAGCTTATCTG
>CALWVA010000092.1 GCA_944384875.1 uncultured Clostridia bacterium | reverse complement strand
ATCAGGGCAGAAAACGGTGTATTTTTGCGCTGTTTCTCGCTCTTTTGTTGCTTTTGGCGTTTTTAGCGGATCTGAAGATCCGCCCGCTTGTAAAGTCGGCGGCCTGCGAACGGGCCAAAATCGAGATCAACCAGATTATAAATGATACGGTTTCAGACTTGATAAAGACAGAAGAAATCACGTATAATAATATTATTACCGTTGTGTTTGACGATTCCAATAACGTCAAAACCATTGAAAGCGATGTATTGAAGCTGAATCGTTTCAAGGCAGATGTAGAAGCGGCGATTATACAGAATGTCAAGGATTGTGATAACGGAAACGTGGAGATTCGGCTCGGTACATTGCTTGGCAGCGATTACTTTGCAGGCCGCGGGCCGCAGCTGCGTTTTCAGTTTGATCTGGCGACGACGGTGGAATCGACGTTTCGGGATCAGTTTATCGATGCGGGCATCAATCAGACCAAGCATCAGCTGATGCTGCAGGTGACGACGGGCATCACCGTATTGTTGCCCTGGTATAATACCGACTGTGAGCTGGTTTCGCAGGTGTTGATCGCGGAGACGATCATTGTCGGTAATGTGCCGGATTCTTATACGCAGATCACGCTGGATGGGTTGACTGTATCGGGTCAGAATGAATAATCTCGGCGCACGCGCGGCGGGCGCGGCAGAGGAGAGGACGAACGATATGAAAATGACGGACCGGAAACGGCATGCGGAATTGTGCAGGCTGATCGAGACCTATAACCGGCAATATTATGTAGAGGATAATCCGCAGATCGACGATTATGAATATGATATGCTGATGCTGGAGCTGAAGCATCTGGAGCATGAAAATCCCGAACTGGCGACGCCGGATTCTCCGACGCAGAAAGTCGGCGGCGTTGCGGTGAATACCTTTGCAAGTGTGACACACACGGTTCCGATGGAAAGTTTGCAGGACGTTTTTTCGGAAGAGGAGCTGTATGCCTTTGATAAACGGGTACAGGAAACGGTGGGTGCATGCGTCTATTCCGTAGAGCCCAAAATTGACGGGCTGTCTGTGTCGTTGGAATATGAAAACGGCCGGCTGATCAGGGGTTCTACCCGGGGCGACGGCGTCACCGGCGAGGATGTTACCGCGAATTTGATGACTATTCGTTCGATTCCGAAAACATTAAAAACGCCGCTGCCGTTTCTGGAGGTACGGGGCGAAGTATATATGCCGCACGACAGTTTTGCGAAATTGTATCGTCAGCAGGAGGAGTCGGGCGGCAAGCTGCCGAAGAATCCGCGCAATGCGGCGGCGGGATCGCTGCGCCAGAAAAATCCGGCGATCACCGCTGCCCGGCATCTGGATATCTTTTTGTTTAACGTACAGCAGATTCGGGGCGAGACGTTGACCGCACATATACAGTCTCTGGATATGCTCAAACAGCTTGGGTTGCAGACGCTGCCCTTTTATAAGAAATGCGAGAATATCCAACAGGCGGTGGAGGAGGTGCGCCGGATCGGAACGCTGCGCGGAACGCTGGATTTTGATATCGACGGCGCAGTGATCAAGGTCGACGATTTTGCCAAACGGGAGGTTTTGGGAAGCACATCCAAATTTCCCAGGTGGGCGGTGGCGTTTAAATATCCGCCGGAGCAAAAAGAAACCACATTATTAGATATTGAGGTGCGGGTCGGGCGTACCGGCGTGCTGACGCCGACGGCGGTATTCGAGCCGGTGACGTTAGCGGGCACAACCGTTTCCAGAGCAGTGCTGCATAATGAAGATTTTATCAACCGGTTACAGATCGGAATCGGCGACACGGTGGTGGTGCGCAAGGCGGGCGAGATTATCCCGGAGGTCGTCAAGGTTGCCAAACACCGGGGCGAAGTGTTTCAAATGCCGGATACCTGCCCGTCGTGCGGCGCACCAACCGTCCGCGAAGAAGGGGAGGCTGCGCTGCGGTGTATCAATCCTGCCTGTCCGGCGCAGCTGCTGCGTAATCTGATCCACTTTGCTTCCCGGGATGCGATGGATATCGAGGGATTGGGCGAAGCGGTGGTACAGCAGCTGACCGATGCGGGGCTGCTGCATTCTGTAGCGGATTTGTATACGCTGCGGGCGGAACAGATCGCGCAGATGGAGCGGATGGGAGAAAAATCTGCGCAGAATCTGATCGAGGCGATCGAAAAATCCAAGCAAAACGAGCTGTACCGGCTGTTGTTCGGGCTGGGGATTCCGATGATCGGTGTAAAAGCGGCCAAGCTGCTGCAGGGGGCTTTTGACGGGATGGAGCAGATCCGAAATGCTGCGCAGCAACAGTTTGAGGCGATCGACGGATTTGGAGAGATTATGGCGCATAGCCTGTATCATTATCTGCATCAGTCGCAGACCGGCGCGCTGTTGGACCGGCTGGAAGCGTTGGGACTGCAGATGAAAAGTCCGGAAAAATCCCAGGATCAGCGGTTTAGCGGCCTGACCTTTGTGCTGACCGGTACGCTGCCGGGCATGACCCGGGAGCAGGCGACCGCTTTGATCGAATCACTGGGCGGGAAAGCGTCCTCCAGCGTTTCCAAAAAGACCAGCTATGTGGTAGCCGGGGAACAGGCGGGCAGTAAGCTTACCAAGGCGCAGAGCCTGGGGGTGCCGGTGTTGACTGAAGCACAATTGCTGGAGCTGGCGGGAAAAGCGTAGAAACAGTATTTGAAATAGCGTAACGCGGTATAGCAGCAATTTTTACTGCTATACCGCGTTTTATTGAGAAGCTGTTTTAAGAACGGTTTTGACCTTTTCAAATAAATAGGGTTGTATTGCCGGATAGGTCAGAGATTCCGGCATGTATCAGAAAGCACGCGCTTGCCGATTTCCGTCTCCGGCGGCAAAGGACCAAGTGCTTTTACATCTGTTACAATCTATTGTAGCGGTCGATGATCAGAAGTCGGTTCATGGGTCATTGTCCTTTCAGCGATCGTCATGCCGTCGGTGTTGCGGAAGACGGCAGAATCGCCGGCGTCCACATTTACAGTATAAAGGAATACCGGCTGAAAACATTGTTTTTCAGCCGGTATGGGTTTTGTTTTAAAGATTCAATCCATGGGTTGTTTGCCGCGGGAAAGCAGGCGCAGGGCCCGGTCATACAGCCGATCTGGTAGCGCAGCCCGCGCAAACACAAACAGTTTGGCGTTTTTGCCCACTAAATAACGGGTTTTCGGATGTTTAGCAAATACTGCCCGACGCACTGTTTCGGCGACGACCTGCGGCGGGGAATACTTACCGATATGGTGCATCAGATGGTCCAGTTGGTCCACCTGATTGGCATAAGCGCCCTTACCGGACTGTCTGCGCACGTTTTGTAGCATAATTGGATTCCATGCGCTGTCGATGTTGCCGGGTTCAATGATACAGACCCGGATGCCGAAAGGCTGTACTTCATAGCGCAGACAGTCGGAGAACCCCTCAAGCGCATATTTGGTAGCATGATACCAGCCGCCCAGCGGCGAATACATCTTGCCGCCCATGGACGAGGTGTTGATGATCAGGCCGCTGTGTTGTTTGCGCATTTGCGGCAGAACCAGCTTGGTGATGCGCGCCAGACCAAACAGGTTGACGCCAAATTGCGACTGTGCTTCTGCGATCGGAACATCTTCGATCGCGCCGAAAGAGCCATAGCCGGCATTGTTGAATAAAACGTCAATCCGGCCGTTGCGCTGCAATACCGTGTTGACCGCCGACTCCAACTGCTGTTGCTCGGTGACATCCGCCGCGATGGGATATACGCCGTATTGCTTCAGCGGCTGCATCTTTTCCAGCCGGCGGGCCAGCGCGTAAACTGTGCAGCCGCTTTGCGCTAGCAATCTGGCGGTGGCATAACCGATCCCGCTGGAAGCGCCGGTGATGATGACAATTTTCTGCATCAGAACAACCCCGTAATGACGCCATTATCGTCTACGTCGATCTGCTCAGCGGCGGGGCGTTTGGGCAGCCCCGGCATGGTCATGATGTTGCCGGTCAGACACACCACAAATTTTGCCCCGGCTGAAACTTTTGCGCTGCGTACGGTAATGGAAAAGCCCTGCGGCCGTCCCAGCTTTGCGGCGTCATCGGACAGGGAATATTGCGTTTTGGCCATACAGACCGGCAGGCGGTCAAAGCCCAACTGCTGCAGTCGTTGCAGTTCTTTTTGCGCCTGCGGTGTATATTGTACGCCGTCTGCGCCATAAATTTTGGTTGCAATAGCGTTGATTTTTTCAAACAGCGTATCATCATCAGAATAAGTGAAGGTGAAGTCGTTGGGGGCTTCACACAGACGCAGAACTTCTTCAGCCAGTTCTTCGCCGCCGGCGCCGCCTTTTGCCCAGACTTCGCACAGGGCTACATGCACGCCCAGCCGCTGGCAGGCGTCTTTGACCAGCTGCAGTTCAGCCTCGGTATCGGTAGGAAAGCGGTTGATTGCCACGACGCAGGGAAGCTTGAATTGCTGCGTCATATTTTCAATATGCTTATACAGATTAGGTAAACCTGTTTGCAGTGCGCCCAGGTGCTCATGACTCAACTCAGATTTGGGCATACCGCCGTGCGACTTCAGCGCGCGAACGGTAGCGACCAGCACCACTGCATCTGGTTTCAGGCCGGCAGCGCGACATTTGATGTCTAAAAATTTCTCGGCGCCCAGATCGGCGCCAAAGCCCGCCTCGGTCACCACATAATCGCCGAATTTCAAGGCAGTTTTGGTAGCCATAATCGAGTTACAGCCGTGGGCGATATTTGCAAACGGACCACCGTGGATCAGAGCGGGCGTATGCTCTAGCGTCTGAACCAGATTGGGCTTGAGCGCGTCTTTCAGCAGCGCCGCCATCGCACCCTGGGCTTTCAGATCGCCTGCGGTGACCGGATCGCCGCTGCGGGTATAGCCGACGATAATCGAGCGAAGCCGCTCTTTTAAATCAGAGATACTGGTGGCCAGGCATAAAATCGCCATAATTTCCGAGGCGACGGTAATGTCGAATCCATCTTCCCGGGGAACGCCGTTGGCTTTACCGCCCAGTCCGTCTGTAATGAACCGGAGCTGCCGGTCGTTCATGTCCACACAGCGTTTCCAGGTGATGCTGCGCACATCAATATCCAGCTCGTTGCCCTGCTGGATATGATTGTCCAGCATCGCCGCCAGCAGATTATTGGCGGCGCCGATAGCGTGCATATCGCCGGTGAAGTGCAGATTGATATCCTCCATCGGTACCACCTGGGCATACCCGCCGCCGGCCGCGCCGCCTTTGATGCCGAACACCGGCCCTAAAGAAGGCTCGCGCAGAGCAATCACTGTTTTTTTGCCTAAACGGTGCAGCGCGTCGCCCAGGCCGACGGTGACGGTGGTTTTGCCCTCGCCGGCAGGGGTCGGGTTGATTGCGGTAACCAAAATCAGCTTTCCGTCTTTTTGGTCGGCCCGCTGTTTGAGCACATGGGGTTCTATTTTGGCCTTGTATTTTCCATAACAACAGAGATCATCTTCACGCAGGCCGATGCTGGCAGCAATTTGACCAATTGGAAGCATTTGCGCTGCCTGCGCGATTTCAATGTCAGTTTTATATGCCATCTGCGCGCCCTCCTTATAAAGCTTTGGTTTCAATCTCGGTTTTCGCTTCTTCTATAAACTGCGTCAGCGGCACAGCGCCCAGATCGCCGTCTTTCCGGGAGCGCACCGAAACAGTGTTGTTTTCGATTTCTTTGTCGCCAATCACCAGCATATACGGAATTTTCTGAAGCTGTGCTTCGCGGATTTTATAGCCGATTTTTTCGTTGCGGTCGTCGAGTGTTACCCGCAGGCCCGCCTGCATAAGCTGTTGCTTTACATCGCGGGCCTGTTCTAACAACCGTTCGGAAATAGGCAGGATCCGCACCTGTTCCGGCGCCAGCCACATCGGAAACGCGCCGCCAAAATGTTCGATCAAAATGCCGATAAACCGTTCAATGGAACCGAACACCACCCGGTGAATCATAATCGGGCGGTGACGTTCGCCATCGGCGCCGATATATTCCGCTTCAAACCGCATAGGCAGCTGAAAGTCCAACTGAATAGTGCCGCATTGCCAGGTTCGGCCCAGGGAATCCTCCAGATGAAAATCGATTTTCGGGCCGTAAAACGCGCCGTCGCCTTCGTTGATCACATAGGGAAGTTCCAGCTCCTCCAACGCTTTTTTCAGGCCGTCGGTAGCCAATTCCCAATCTTCGTCGCTACCGATGCTGTTTTCGGGTTTGGTAGAGAGCTCAACATGATATTTAAAGCCAAACAGGCTGTATACTTCGTCGATCAGCCGGACAACACCCTTGATCTCGTCTGTAATCTGTTCGGGCGTCATAAAGATATGCGCGTCATCCTGGGTGAAGCAGCGCACCCGCATCAGGCCGTGCAGCGCGCCGGATTT
>CALWVA010000091.1 GCA_944384875.1 uncultured Clostridia bacterium | reverse complement strand
AGCTCGGTAATATGAATCATGCCGTCTACACCGCCGATATCCACAAAGGCGCCATAAGAGGTCAGCGACTTTACCACGCCGGTATATTTATTACCCACGGCAATGGTGCTCCAGATTTTTTCCTGCTCAGCTTTCTGTTTCTCTCTCAAAACCGAACGGATCGAACCGACCACGCTTCTGCCCCGACGGATATCCAGCACCCGGAACTGTACCTCTTTGCCTACCAACGCCTCTAGCGAGTCGTTACGGGACAGCGTCGCATGAGACGCCGGAACAAATACCCGCACGCCGTTGGAAACCAGTGTAATACCGCCCTTGACAACTGCCGTAACTGTTCCGTCGAGGATCGCGTCGTTTTCTTTGGCCTCAACAATCTTGTTAAAGCCTGCCGCGGCGTCGTAACGGCGTTTAGACAGGGTAATAATCCCCTCGACGTCGTTGGTCTTCATAATAATCAGATTCAGCTTGTCCCCGACCTTTACCAGATCCTCAGGCTTTTTCGTCGGATCGTTGGAAAGCTCGCCTGCCGGAATGATGCCGGTATATTTTCTGCCGATATCTACCTGTACCTCTGTGGGGCCGACGGCAATAACTGTGCCCTCAACCTTGCTGTTCTGACTCATATTATTTAATGATTCTTCCAGTGCTTCCTCAAAGGTCATATCATCAAAAGACTTGACAGCCTTGGTCTCCTCCGTTTTATTTTCAGTTGTTTCGGCGGCCTGTTCCGCCGCAGGGCTCGCAGTTACAGCCTGCTCCGCCGGGGTTTCAGCTGCGGGCTGCTCCACTGTGGGCTGCTCTGCTACCGTTTCTTTTTCGATCATGTCAGACATTGTGTTGAGAACCTCCTTTATTATAACAGCAGGCGTAGACGCGCCTGCGGTCACACCAACCATGCGGGCCCCCTGCAACAGCTCCGGTCGCAGCTCCCGCGCATCCTCAAGCAGCACCGTATTGGTATGGGCGCTGCAGATATCAAACAGCTTTTTGGTATTAGAGCTCTGCCGCCCGCCGATCACCACCATATGATCGCTTTTGCGGGCCAGCGCTTCTGCCTCTCGCTGCCGTTCTGAGGTTGCATCACATATTGTAACAAATATTTTGGCATTTGTACATACCTTTTTTAATAAAAACTCGATTTTTTCCCAAATTTTTGCGTTAAATGTAGTCTGTGCCACCACGCAAACAGGCTGTTCCCGCAATTGGGGCTGCGTGCGCAGCAACTCCTCCAGCTCGTTTTCATCCTGTATGCAATATACCGGCCCCTTCGCATAGCCACAGATCCCGATCACTTCGGCATGTTTGGGATCTCCGGCAATCAACACCGGAATTTCCGGCGACGTCTGCTGCGCAACAGTTTTATGGATCTTGGATACAAACGGACAGGTCGCGTCTGCATAGCGAATACCGCGCCGCTCCAGCTGTTCATACACCGCCTGTGGTACACCGTGCGACCGGATGACCAGCGTATAACCCGCCGGCACCTGCTCGGGTGTTTCCACCGTCAGCACCCCCCGGTCTGCCAACTGCTGTACCAGCTGGGGGTTGTGGATAATCGGCCCCAGCGTACACACCCGCTGTCCCTGCTCCAGCAGACGGTATACCATCTGCACCGCCCGGTTTACCCCAAAACAAAAACCTGCGGTTTTTGCTACGGTAATCTGTCTGTCGCTCATTGATGTTGCTCCCACAGCGTCGTAATTTGTTCCATAATATAATCTGCGGCAGCCCGCAGGCTTTCCCTGCTGTTATCCGGCGCGCGACTGACAATCTCCTGATAGGAAACCGGCTTGCCAACCACCAGTTTAACCCGTTTGAACAGACGCATTTTCCCCCGGCAGATCACCGCCGCAGGCACCACGTCGCATTTTGCAGCTTTGGCAATCAGCGCAACACCGGTTTTGGCACGCCCCGGTTGACCGTCTTTGGAACGGGTGCCTTCGGGATACAGCCCTAAAATCTCGCCGTTTCTGACCACCCGGATTGCAGTTTTGACCGCCGCCATATCGCCGCCGCCCCGCTCAATTCCAAACACATCCATCCGCCGCAGAAACCAGCCTAAAAGTGGATTTTTGAACAGCTCCTGTTTGGCCATAAAACGGATCCGACGGCGAATGACGATGATCCACAATACCGGGTCCAGATAAGAAATATGGTTGGAGCTGAAAATCACCCCGCCGGTTTGGGGGATATTCTCCAGACCCGTCACCGAATACCAGAACAGCAGCCGATAAAACGGATACAATATGATTTTCAAAACCAACAATAACTTATTACGCTTCATTGACAGAACGCTCCCCGATCTGTAGCTTTTTACAAATAGTAGACACCAGCAGCTCCACCGACTGCTCCAGCGTGTTTCCGGTGGTATCTACCAGAACGCTGTCTGCGGCCGGCTGCAGCGGCGCCACCGCCCGATGAGAATCCTGATAATCCCGCTGTTTCAAATCTGCCAGCACATCGGCATACGCCACCTGTTGCCCTTTTTGCCGCAGCTCTTCATAGCGGCGGCGCGCCCGGTCTTCGGGGCTGGCCGTCAAAAAAATTTTCAGCGTCGCCCCGGGTAAAACCACCGTCCCGATATCGCGACCATCCATAATCACATTCTGTTTGCGAGCCATGCTGCGCTGCAACTCCAACAAAAAATCCCGTACCGCCGGGATGGCCGACACTGCCGACGCCGCCATAGAAACCTCCGGCGTGCGGATGGCGTCGCTGACGTCTGTCCCGTTGACCAAAACCCGCTGGCCGGCGGCGGTATAACGCAACGCAATCTCCAGCCCGTTCAGACTTTGACCGACCTGCCCGGCGTCCGCCGGATCCCGGTGTAAAGACCGCACATACCAGCCAATCGCCCGATATAGCGCGCCGGTATCCACATAGACAAACCCCAGTTTGTCCGCAGCAATTCTGGATATGGTGCTTTTGCCTGCGCCAGCAGGCCCGTCAATGGCAACCGAAATCATAAAAACTCCTTCACAGAGGGCCGCCCCACGCTGTAACAACAATCCACAGTTGTCGCTGCCGGGGCACCCGCGATCCTGCGGTCATCCGCGCCCGACAGTACGCCCTCTGAAATCTGCAAAATCAAAAAATTCTTTTTTGATTATAATACAAAATCGGCGCTGTTGCAAGCACAGCTTGCCGTTTTAAAAATTCTTTTATAGCCGGCGCGCCGGTCAAACGCCCGGCCGCCGGACTTAAGCTTTTGCCTCACGCAACACGCTGCTGCCCGCGGCATAGCCAGTGGAAAAGGCGATTTGCAGATTAAAGCCGCCTGTATAAGCGTCTACATCTAAAACCTCACCGGCAAAATACAGGTTGTTACACAGTTTGGACGCCATCGTTTTTGGATTGACCTGCCGCACGTCCACCCCGCCGGCAGTGACGATCGCCTCCTCCACCGGGCGAAACCCGGTCACTGTAAACGTCAGCCCCTTGATCAGATGCAGCAATTGCTCTCGCTGGGCTCTGGTGATCTGGTGCACCTTCTGATGCGGCGCAATGCCGCTTCTTGCAACGATCACCGGGATCATTTTCCGCGGCAGCAGACCCCCCAGGGCGTTGGCAAAGTCGCGGTTGGCATTCTCACCAAAGTCCCGAAGCAGCCGGGCGTCCAGCGTTTGTTCGTTCAGCGCGGTCTTTAAATCGATCTGAATCCGGTAACGCTCCGGCTGCATCGGACGTAGATGGGCCGATGCAGACAATATCACCGGACCGGATAACCCAAAATGGGTAAACAACAGCTCACCGAAGTCGGTGTAAACCGTCTTGCCCGAAACCGTATCTACCACTGTCAGCCCCACGTTGCGCAGGCTCAGTCCCTGCATCGCCGCCGCGTCTCCCTCATGGACGGTCAACGGCACCAGCGACGGCGACGGCGGTATAACCGTATGACCCGCCTGCCGGGCAAAGCCGTAGCCGTCGCCGGTAGAGCCGGTTTTCGGATAAGAAAGTCCGCCGGTGGCGACAACGGCCGCCTCGCAGCAAAGCCTGCCGTTATTTTTGAGCTGTACGCCGCTGATCTGCCCGCCGGTAATCTCCAGACCCTGCGCCGTATCGGTCATGATCTGCGCGCCGTTTTGCTTTGCAAACTTCACCAGCGCATCTGCGACGTCCATCGCCCGGTCGGACACCGGAAACACCCGGTTGCCCCGCTCCACCTTGACCGGAACGCCCAGCCGTTGCATCAGCTCCATCATATCCTGCGGCCCAAAGCCGCAGAACGCGCTGTATAAAAACCGGCCGTTGGTCGGTACTGCCTGAATCAGTCCCTGCAGATCTGTTTGATTGGTCAGATTACAGCGCCCTTTGCCGGTAACCAGCACCTTGCGCGCCGGCCGGTCGTTTTTTTCAATCACTGTAACATGCAGCCCGCGCCCCGCGGCGACGCCGGCGCAAAGCAGCCCGGCAGCGCCCCCGCCGATCACCGCTACCTGTGTTTTCACTGTGTTTCTCCCCCGTCTACATATTCGGTCACATATTTCCAAAGAATCTCGTCGCCGTTTTGCACGGTACAACCGCCGCAGCCGACGTCGGCAAACACGTCATTTACATAGTATACCCATCCGCTCTGGGCGCCGTAATCAAACGCCGCCAGTCCGTTGATGGACGTAATATAAACAGCCGCCCCAACGCCGGATCTTGCCACCGGCACATCCGCCTGCTGCGCCGCGAACAGCAACGCGTCGGCCACTGTGCAGCCGTCGTCAAAAGAAAAATCCTGCTGTAAAAGAATCTGTCCATCCTGATCCTGCACGGTGATAGAGGCCTGCGGTTGTCCATCCTGCACAGAATGGGCCTTAAAAGCCGAACAGCCTGTCAGTACAATGAGTACTGGCAGGCAGATCGCCAACAGCTTATAAGCCGCTTTGTTCATCATGCTGTGTGTCATCATTTTTGCTTGCATCCTGCCCGTCCGCGGGCGTGACTGGATCTTGCTTGCTATTTTCCGGTTCGGCCGGCAGCTGTCCTCCGACAGGCTCTATCGCGGGTTTGTTCTGCCGCCCGCGGTTCTTTCTTTTATTTCCGGTCAATATAAACAGCGCAACCCCACAAACCAGAATTACACCCGCTGCAATCAAAATAATCAGCGGAAAATCAATTTCTTCAATATGGTTGGTAATTTCTATCGTATAGGGATTGACCGTGTTCGCATCGGCATACAGCGCCAGCAGCGCCTGCTCGGTAGCAATCGTATCGGTATCGCCGCCCAACATATGCGCATAGCCGTCATTGCTTACAAATCGCGCTAATGCGTCGGCTACCGTATAGCCGCTTTTCACAAACCGGCCGTCGTTCCGGTCGATCTGCATCGAAGCCAGCGCAATCATCACCTGCGCTGTGCTTTCACAGCAGGATTCGCCATAGCTGTTGCTGTAAGAGCCGTCAGAATTCTGCTGTTCCGACAGCCAGACCAGCGCCCGGTCAACTGCGGCAGATACCGTGGCTCTGCCGGTATATTTGGATAGCGCGCTCACGGCCATTGCGGTAATATCCACATCTGAATCCATATCAAAATTCAGCGCAAAGCTGCCGTCGTCCTTCTGATTTTGCAGCAGCAGGCTGACCAGCGAATCGGCATTGTAATTCTCGGTTCCGTCCAACGTGCAATGCTCCAGCGCCAGCAACGCAAAAACAACCCCATTGATCCCGCCGGACAGCAGCTTGGTATGATTAAAGCACTGCTCCTGCAAATTCACCCCGTCGATATCGGTAAAATCTACGCCGCAGGCATCTAAATTAATAATCAGCCGCTGGATATCGGTTGCAGGCAGGTTGGACTGCCGCGCCTGATCCAGCAGATTATTTTTCAATGTCCTCGGTATCGCCTGGGAATACAGTGACAGCGTTAAAACCGTAAAGCTCCCGCTGTTATCCTTCAGATAATCCAGCGCCCGGCTGACGATCTCCGACTGGCTGCGGGTGGTCGGCTCCTCGGTAACCAAAAGTTGCTGCCCGGTCTGTGTCTCCGGCTGTGTCTGCGTCTGCGTCTGTGATACAGTTTCCGACTGGGACTGCGGCGCCTGCGTCACCTCGGTAGAAAGCACCGTCTGCGGCGCCTGCGTCACCGGTGCAGCGTTAGTCGGCGCCGCCGTAGGCGCGGCTGTGACCCCCTGATCGTCGATGACATAAATCCATTCCAATGTTTCACCGTTTTCCATATCGTAATTACCGGCACCGGTACTCAGAAAGCCGCCGTTTACATAATAAACCCATCCGCTGTTATTGCCGTACGCCCTTTCAGCATAGCCTTCAACCTCTTTCACATAGCCTCTATCGCCCATCACGATGGACAACCCGGTTTCAAGCAGCGCGTCCAACGCCGTGGCGCCCTCCTCCAGCGTCATAGACGCCGGGCCATATAAATAACTTCCGTTTACCCGCTCGTAAACGGAAATGGTAATCGTAATCTC
>CALWVA010000090.1 GCA_944384875.1 uncultured Clostridia bacterium | reverse complement strand
GATCAACACACCGCATTGTACCCAATAATTCAGCGCATCTTCTACATCTGCAGGCTGCACCCGCAAAGTCTCTGCGATTGTATTTTCAATCTGTTCTGACGGGCCGCGGTGTAAAAACAACAGCAATACTTTCAACTGCAACTCGGAAGAAAGACGAATATACTGTTCCGCTATTGCACATGGCACAGCAAACATCGCGCCGTACATCTGCGGATTGATCGCATATTTCATCTAATAATACACTCCTTAAAAACAGCACCAGACTGGAAGATAATCTGCCAGTCTGATGCCTGGTTCTATTGGTTTTCCTGTTCTTTGAGCTGTTCTATCAAATCCAGAACCTGTTGCTGCGCATCCTGATTCAGCATACGAAAGGAACCCAGCAAACTTCTTTCCCGTGAATCAGCTTCGGTGTATATCAGGTTGGCATGTGCGTCGGGCGCCCCGGAATCCTGCATCGAAATTTTTGTTGGATCGACGCCAGATGGCTGGGCTGGCATACCAAGCAAGGAATCTACTGTTACACAAAAAATTTTACTCAATTTCAACAGGTTATCGATGCTCGGCTGGGACTTTCCCGTTTCATAATAAGTATAAGCTGATCGATCAATTTTCAATATATCCGCAACCTGTTTTTGTGTCAACATACACTCTTTACGCAGATATCGTAAATTTGCTGCCAATATCATCATCCTGCACCCTCTCTTTATCGCCCGTGAAGGTTATTTCAAACGCATTGCCAGCTTCGCTTTCTCCACAATATTGTCTGCACACAGTCCGTAATACTGCAAAAGCTCCACCGCCGCACCAGACATGCCAAATTCATCCCGCATACCAATTCGAACCACCGGTGTTGGTAGCGCTTCACTCAAAGTTTCGCAAACTGCGCTTCCCAATCCGCCGATAATCGAATGTTCTTCCGCGACCACGAGTGCCCCTGTTTTTTTGGCAGCCTCTAATATCAGCGCTTTATCTAATGGTTTGATGGTATGAATATTGATTACCATCGCATCAATTCCTTCACTATGCAACTGTTCAGCTGCAAGTCTGGCTTCGTTGACCATTAGGCCGGTTGCGATAATTGCCACATCCGAGCCATCCTTTAGGACAATTCCCTTGCCCGGAACAAACTGATAAGTCTGCGCATCATTGAAAACCGGAACTGCCAACCGTCCAAACCGCATATATACTGGTCCGTCGATTTCTGCCGCTGCAATGGTTGCAGCTTTCGCTTCTACAGCATCCGCCGGGTTGATGATTGTCATACCGGGAATGGCTCGCATCAGCGCAATGTCTTCGTTACATTGGTGTGTTGCGCCGTCCTCTCCAACAGAGATGCCTGCATGCGTGGCGCCAATTTTTACTGGAAGGTGCGGATAACCAATGGAATTGCGCACCTGTTCAAATGCCCGGCCGGCAGCAAACATTGCAAAGCTGCTGGCATACACCAATCGCCCGGCTGCCGCCAGCCCTGCGGCAATTCCCATCATATTCTGTTCGGCAATACCGCAATCGATAAACCGATCCGGAAATGCCTTTTTAAACATCCCGGTTTTGGTAGCCGCCGCCAGATCCGCGTCCAACACGGTCATATTGTCATATTTCTCGCCCAGTTCTACCAGGCCCTGTCCATAGCCTTCCCGGGTCGCTATCTTTTTGATTTCAGCCATAAAAGTTCGCATCCTTTCTTAAAGTGCTGCAACGCCTTATTCATTTTCCAACCGGTTCAGCGCCGCCTGCAGCTCGTTCATTGCCTGTGTATACTGCTCAGTATTCGGTGCGACGCCGTGCCAGCCTACCGCACTTTCCATAAAAGACACGCCTCTGCCCTTAACGGTATTTGCAACAATACAAGTGGGTCGGCCTTTACAGGCTTTGGCCTGTGTATACGCCTGCTCAATCTGTTGAAAATCATGGCCGTCAATACAAATCACATTCCACCCAAAAGCCTTGAATTTTTCATCTACCGGCATCGGAGATACCACTTCGTCTAATGTTCCATCGATCTGCAGATTATTTAAATCTACAAATGCCGTTAAATTATCCAGTTTTCTGAACCCAGCAAACATCGCTGCTTCCCAGACTTGTCCTTCCTCTAATTCGCCATCGCCTAAAATGGTGTATACCCGCCAATCATCACCGTTCAGCTTAGCCGCCAGCGCCATGCCACAAGCTGTGGAAATGCCCTGGCCCAGCGAACCGGTGCTCATGTCCACGCCGGGAATATGCTTCATATCCGGATGGCCCTGTAATAAAGCACCGAGTTTTCGCAGGCTTTTAATTTCTTCTTCAGGGAAAAAGCCTTTCAGCGCCAGCGCCGCATATAAGGCAGGCGCTCCATGCCCTTTAGACAACACCAGCCGATCCCGATTGGGCATTTGCGGCTGCTGTGGATCTATATGCATCTCTTTTTCATACAGCCATGCCAACACCTCTGCGATTGACAATGAACCGCCGGGATGTCCCGCTTTTGCGTTATAAACTCCTTCAATCGCACCCATCCGAATTTTAAGCGCAAAAGTTTTCAGTCGTTTTTCAAGTTCCTTATCCATGATGTTCCCCTTTCCGATAAAAAACATTTATCCACACAGCCTGGTGCTGCTATTTACCCATAATAAATTCAAGAAATTCTGCTACTGCGCCTTCTTGTGCTGTATGGTTGCAGATATATTTTGCACAGTCACGCAGATCCGCCGGTGCTTCCGGCACCACAGCGCCAATAGATGCCGCCTGAATCATTTCGAGATCATTATAGTAATTGCCAATCGCATAAGTATTGTGCTTTGAAATTTGTAAAGTGTCTGCCAGTTTTAACAACGCAGAACCTTTATTGACGCCTTCTTTTAGAATTTCCAGATAATTGGCAGAGGTATCCACATAACTAAGTCCTGGATGCGGCTGCTCTGTCACGAACCGATGTACCGGCTTCAACTGGCGCGCTTCGTCAGTAAACAACACTTTAGACCACGACAGATTTGCAACATCGGCCAGTTGGCACAATGTGTAATCGACCCGCTCATATTCTAAATGCTGCTTGATGATTTCATTCATCCGTAACACAAAGATCTGCTCATCTGAATAAACTTCAATTCCCAGCGTATCAAACTGCTGCAAAGCCAGATCTACAATGGACTTGCAAATTTCCGGAAGATATTCAGTGAAAATAATTTTATTCTGTTTAAAATCATAGAGCGTATGTCCGTTATTCACGATTACCGGACAAGAGACCGGCACCAGTCCATCCACAAACCGGCTGGCGGAAATACCTCGCCCTGTGGAAACGGCAAATTTGCCGCCACATTCTATAAATCGGTTGATTGTATTGATATTCACTGCGGGAATATCATTTTGGTTTTCATACAGCGTCCCATCTAGATCTGTAACTACCAGGACATCGTCAAATCTTTTCATGTTCCATCCTTGCCAATTTATCTAATACATTCACAAAATACGGCGGTAACGGGCTGTCAAACTCCATATATCGCCCGTCTGGGTGTATAAAGCCAATGGTTTTTGCATGCAGGCACTGTCCATGAAGTCCCGATATCTGCTTACCGCCATATAACGTATCCCCTGCCACCGGTCGGCCGATTGACGCCATATGCACCCGAATTTGATGGGTTCGGCCTGTCTGCAGCCGCAGACGAACATGGGTAAAAGCCGCAAAGCGCCGCAAAACCTGATAATGGGTTACAGCTTCTTTGGAGTTTTTTTCAGTAACCGCCATTTGTTTGCGTTTCACAGGATGCCGGCCGATCGGTGCATTGATCGTCCCGGTATCGTCGCGCAACATCCCACACACCACCGCTTCATACTCCCGTTTAAAGCTGTGCGCTTTAATCTGTTCGGCCAGAAACCGATGTGCAGCATCCGTTTTGGCCACAATCAGCAAACCACTGGTATCTTTATCAATTCGATGAACAATTCCCGGTCGGATCACGCCGTTAATACCGGACAACGACCCTTTGCAATGCGCCAGCAACGCGTTGACCAGCGTACCCGTATAATTTCCGGGTGCGGGATGCACCACCATCCCCTTTGGCTTGTTAACCACTAATAACTGATCGTCTTCATATAGAATATCCAACGGAATCGGTTCTGGCTGGGCCGTCATATCCACCGGATCCGGCAACAGGATTTCCAGCAAATCGCCGGTTTTTACCAGTTCGTTTTTTGCGATCTGCTGCCCGTTTTTTTTAACGCCACCGTTTTTTAAAATTCCAGCAGCCGCGGAACGGGTCAATTCCTCCAGCGCACCGGCAATATATTTGTCTGCCCGTATTTCGTCCGTGCAGTCGACCGAAAGCGTGATCCGTTTCACGATTGCGCCCCTTTCGAAGCATCCTCACGTTTATTGTTGGATTCACGTATGCTGTCCAGAATCAGGTGCACGATCAGCATCCCACATCCAATCACCACCAGACAATCTGCAATATTAAATACCGGAAACGTTATAAATGAGAAATTGATAAAATCAATTACCACACCCCGAACAATCCGATCAATCATATTGCCGATTCCCCCGGCGATGATCATCATAACGGCAGCAACTGCCAGTCTGGTGTGAAAGCCCCGAAACCAATACAACCCCAGCAATACGACCAGCGTCACCGCCGTCAGCGTCATGAAAACCCAACGGTGATTCGCAAACAGCCCAAAGGCTGCACCGGGATTTTCTGTGAACACAAAATCGATCAGGCCGGGAATCACCGTTATATGGGTCTCATCTTTCGGTAACCACCAGACAATCATTAATTTGGTCAATTGATCCACCGCTACCATTACCAGGACAAAACACAGCGGAATACATTTTTTCAGCAAACCTGGTTTGTTTTGCATCGCTTAATCCTTTAAAATAGACGCGCAACGTCCGCACAACGTCGGATGAACAGGATCAGCACCGACATCTGCACAATAGCTCCAGCAGCGTTCACATTTTTCACCGTCGGCGTGTGCGACTGTTACGGAAACATGCTCACCGGTATATGCGCCCGAGCTACCCTGCTGCAGCGCCACCTCCGAAACAATAAATACGGTATGCAACGTCCCGGCAAACCGGCTTAGCAGCGCATAAGTTTCTCCATCGGCATAAATCGTCAATTTTGCTTCCAAAGAAGCGCCAATTACTTTGTCAGTTCTGGCCAATTCCAATGCTTTTTTGACATCTTCACGAACCCGTTCAAGCTGTTCCCAATCGGCTTTCAAAGCACTGTCCTCTGCAATCAGAGGACTGCGCGGAATTTCATTGAATACCACATGTTTCGGGTTCTGCCCCTTTAAATGAGGCATATAACTCCAGATTTCATCTGCCGTATAGGCCAAAATCGGCGCAAGCATCAGTGTCAAAGCGTTGAGAATCTTATAAATAGTGGTTTGTGCCGCCCGCCGAGAAGCAGAATCAGCTTTTTCCACATATAGACGGTCTTTTAACACATCCAGATAAAAATTGGACATATCAACCACACAGAAATTATGAATCGCATGGTAAATGATATGGTATTCAAACGCATCATAGGCCTGATTCACTTTTTGAATCAGATCGCTGGTCAACATCAATGCATACCGATCGATATCCTGCAACTGATCGTCTGCAACCATGTCGGTATTCGGGTTAAAGTCACCCAGATTTCCCAAAATAAACCGGGCCGTATTTCTGATTTTCCGATAACTTTCAGACAGTTGTTTTAAAATCTCATCTGAAATTCGGATATCGGCGTGATAATCAGATGAAGCCACCCACAGACGCAGAAGATCTGCACCGTATTTCGGAATAATATCTTCCGGCATCACCGTATTGCCGATAGATTTAGACATTTTCTTTCCTTCGCCGTCTACTACCCAGCCGTGGGTTACCACCGTCTTATACGGCGCTTTACCAGTGCAGGCCACAGATGTCAGCAAAGAAGACTGAAACCACCCACGATACTGGTCTGCCCCCTCTAAATATAAATCGGCAGGCCAGCGCAGATACGGGCGCTGCTGTAAAACTGCAGCATGTGTCACGCCGGAATCAAACCAGACGTCCATAATATCGGTCTCTTTTTTAAAATGTTTGCCGCCGCAATTTGCACAGACCGTATCCTGTGGCAACAACTCTGAAGCGTCCAGCTCATACCAAGCGTCGGCGCCCTTTTCTCTAAAAATATCAGCAATCTTCTGGATCGTCTGCGGCGTGATCAATTCTTTACCGCAATCTTCACAATAGAAAATCGGGATTGGCACACCCCAAACCCGCTGCCGGGAAATACACCAGTCACTGCGGTCTTTTACCATTGATGTAATCCGGTCTCGCCCCCATGCAGGGATCCATTGAACCTTATTGATTTCACTGACTGCCTGATCGGCAAATGCCGAAATCGAACAGAACCACTGCTCAGTCGCCCGGAATAAAATCGGCGATTTGCAGCGCCAGCAATGGGGGTATTGGTGAATAATCTTTTCAAGAGCAAACAGATGTCCGGTCTGCTCTAAGTGTTGCGCAATCCTTTTATTTGCTTCTTCGGTTTTCAACCCGGCAAATATACCGGCTTCCTGCGTTAACACACCTTTATGATCTACCGGCACCACCATCGGCAGCTCTTTATATTTCCGGCAAACCTCAAAATCTTCTACGCCGTGACCTGGTGCAGTGTGCACACAACCGGTGCCGCTTTCCAGCGTGACATGGTCACCGACAATTACCAACGACTCCCGATCGATAAACGGGTGGGCAGTCTTCATATATTCCAGTTCGCTACCCCGGAAAGTTCCAAGGCTCTGATATTCGGTGATACCAGCCGCATGCATAGCCGCATCTGTCAGTTCCACCGCCATGATATAATA
>CALWVA010000089.1 GCA_944384875.1 uncultured Clostridia bacterium | reverse complement strand
AGCGATTTAATCGTTTCAAAATCCGACGGTGCCCGCAATTGTGGATACTTTTTCACCGCATCGATCAGTTTATTCTGAAAATTCACAAACAGCTTTTTCATCAGCAGCGACACAAAGCCCTTCATAAACTTGATATGAAATTTTTTCACATCTACCATGTGGTGATCGCCCATAAAAATAATAAAATCCAATAACCCGGGAACACAAACCTCACAATCCTGCTGGGCTAGAAACTTTTCCAGATTGTTGTTGCCCAGCGGTGCAAATTTAATATAAATCTCGCCGACGACGCCAACCTTCACTTTTTCTGTCCGATGAACCGGGATCTGCACAAAGCTCTCTGTTATCTCATCCAGTGTCCGGCGCATATGCCGGATACTCATCTTCCGGTCCAACAATGTGGAAATCCAGTGTTCCAGCAGCGCGTCTGTATCCCCCGGATGCACCTCATACGGCCGGATCTGATTGGAAAGCAGCATCAGCAAATCGCCATATACCACCGCGCCCAACAACTTGAAAATCATTTTCGGTGTGAATTTAAAACCGGGATTTTTCTCCATACCCGCCAAATTGAACGAGATCACCGGAATATAATCCAATCCCCGCTTTTTCAATGCTTTACGCAGTAAATGGATATAGTTGGACGCACGGCATCCGCCGCCGGTCTGCGTAATCATCAGCGCCGTTTTATGCAGATCATATTTGCCACTGTTCAGCTCGTTCATCATCTGTCCGATGACCAGCAACGCCGGATAACAGGTATCGTTATGTACGCTCTGCAACCCCTGATTCACAATCTCCGGATCGGTAGAGGTCATCAAAACAATATTGTATCCTGCTTCCTGCATGATCTGCTCGATAAACTTGAAATGGATCGGCAGCATCTGCGGAATCAGAATGGTATATTCCCGCCGCATTTCTTCTGTAAACAGCAGCCGTCCGTTTTGATCATAAATAAGCTCCGCCACAATAAAACTCCGTTTCCAAAAACTTATTTTGCCTGTTTGGTGCCCACAGCCTCGATCAGACTGCGCAGGCGAATTTTTGCAGCGCCCAGATTATTGATTTCGTCGATCTTGATCTGGGTATAAATTCGATCGCCGCTCTCCAAAATTTCCTTAACCTCATCGGTCGTAATCGCATCCAACCCACAGCCAAAGGAAACCAGCTGCACCAAATTGATATTCTCATGCTCGGTCACATATTTTGCCGCTGCATACAATCTGGAGTGATAAGTCCACTGATTCAGAACGTTCACTCTAAACCGCTCCCGTGGGCGTAATGCATCTTCAGAAATCACAACCAGCCCCAGTGAAGTCAGCAACTTATCGATGCCGTGGTTGATCTCTGGATCCGCATGGTACGGCCGCCCGGCCAGCACAATGGTCTGCAGCCCGTTTTCTTTTGCATACTGCAGCGCATGATCGCCAAATTCATAAACCGACTGCTGGTAGGCAGCATATTCGGCATAAGCCGCTTCAACCGCCGCTCTGGTCTGTGATCGGGGCACATCAAACTGCGCATGAAAATAATCGCAGGCCGCCTTTTTAAAGGACTTTGCATGAGGCGCAAAATACGGGTTCAAAAAGCGGACCGTTTTCAACTGTTCGATATTTGCCGCCAACAACTCCGGATAATAGGCTACTACCGGACAGTTATAATGATTATCGCCCATATCCTGATCAAAATTATACGGCATACAGGGATAAAAGATCACCTTTACCCCGTCATTGAGCAATTTTTCAATATGTCCGTGCATCAGCTTTGCAGGATAACATACCGTATCTGACGGAATGGTATGCTGGCCCTTGACATACAGTTCTCTGGTTGAAAAGCCGGAGGTAACCACCTCAAAGCCGATACCGGTCAGCAATGTATACCAAAACGGCAACAGCTCATACATATTCAGGCCCATCGGCAGCCCGATCTTGCCCAGCGGCCCCGGCTTCGGCTGGTAAGAAGAAAGTTTCTGCCGCTTAAACTCATAGGCGTCTGGCAGATTTTTAGCCGCCTTCCCCAGCGGCCGGTCACACCGGTTGCCGGAAATAAACCGTTTGCCGCTGCTGAAGGTATTGATGGTAAGCTTACAATGGTTGGTACAATGCTGGCACTGCGCATATTGCGACTTACACGAAAAATTACGCAGTGCCTCTTCATCCAGCAGTTCGCTGTGCGTCGGATGTTTGGATTTCGCATACAACGCCGCGCCGTATGCGCCCATTAATCCGGCAATTTTCGGGCGAACCACCTGCTTGCCGATTTCCAGCTCAAATGCCCGGAGAATCGAGTCATTCAAAAATGTTCCGCCCTGCACCACAATGTTCTCGCCCAACTCACTGGCTGACCGGGCGCGAATCACTTTATATACCGCATTTTTCACAACACTGATACTCAACCCTGCGGAAATATCGTCTACCCCGGCGCCGTCATTTTGTGCCTGTTTAACCGAAGAATTCATAAACACCGTACAGCGTGAACCCAGATTGACCGGATGCTTTGCAAACAGCCCCAACTTCGCGAAGTCTGCGCTGGTGTATCCCAGCGCGCTGGCAAAGGTCTCGATAAACGATCCGCAGCCTGACGAGCAGGCCTCGTTGAGCATGATCGAATCTACCACGCCCTTTGTCAGCTTAAAGCATTTCATATCCTGCCCGCCGATATCGATAATAAAATCCACATCTTTATTGAATTTTTTCGCAGCGTAATAATGCGCAGTAGTTTCCACAATACCAAAATCCGCACCAAACGCGTTTTTAATTAATTCTTCGCCGTATCCGGTAACCGCCGCGCCACGAATGGTGATCCGGTCGCCGCACAGTTTCAAAATTTCCAGCAGTTGTGCCTGTACAACGTGCATTGGGTCGCCTTTATTGGAAGTATAGTATGTATACAGCAGTTTTTCATCCTGATCGATCAGTGTCAGCTTGGTTGTCGTAGAGCCCGCGTCAATCCCCAGATATGCGTCTCCTTTGTAACCCGCCGGATCGGTATATTCCACATCGTTGCGTTCATGCCGGGCGCAAAATGCAGCGTACTCTTCTTCAGAGGCAAACAGCGGCGGCAACGTATCGGTCAAGTTGGTTTTGCGCTCTGCTTTTTTGAGCTTTTCCAACACCTGCTCTACCGACAACGGCTCGGTCTTTTTGCTTTGCAATGCGGCGCCCATCGCCACAAAATATTGTGCATTTTCCGGAAATACTGCATGCTCGGCATCCAGGTTCAGCGTTTTGACAAACCGGTCTCGCAGGCCGTATAAAAACGTCAGCGGCCCACCCAGAAAACAGACTTTTCCCTGAATATCCCGACCCTGCGCCAGACCCGCAATGGTCTGATTGACAATCGCCTGAAAAATCGACGCAGCTACATCCGCCTTGCTGGCACCCTGGTTCAGCAACGGTTGAATATCAGACTTTGCAAATACGCCGCAACGAGAGGCAATATTATAAATTTGCTGATGCTGCAGGCTGAGCCGATCCAGCTCTTCCAGAGACAGCGAGAGCAATGACGCCATCTGATCTACAAACGCACCGGTCCCGCCGGCGCAGCTTCCATTCATCCGCTCTTCGTTGCCACCGGTCAAAAACAGGATTTTTGCATCCTCACCGCCAAGTTCTACAACGACATCTACATCGCCAATCAGCGTATCCACCGCAACCTTGGTCGCATAAACCTCCTGCACAAAATCCAGACCGGTCATCTGGGCCACATTCAGCGCAGCCGAACCGGAAAGCGATACCGTAACAGTATCGGCGCCGGAGGCAGACACAGCCGCTTTCAGCATCTCAACCGCTTTTTCTCTGGATTTGGAATGATGCCGCTGATAATCTTTATAAATTAACTGATCCTGCTGGTCCAACACAACCACCTTGACGGTTGTGGAACCGATATCTATACCAACGTGGTATATTTTATGTTCCGTCACAACGTCACCTCAAAACATTTCGCTGTTTCTTATTCTACTATAAAAACTTCATAAATGGAAGTCAAAAAATCTGTCTAATTGCATAAATTTTTCTCGATTCGGCAAAATTCGATCTTCTATATATCAAAAATATACAATATTTGTTATAATTTGCCGGTTTACAATATCCACATGGCCATAGCTGGGCTTACCGCTGCGCGGAAATGCGACCGACCCGGGATTCAGAATATACAATCCGTTTTGATAATCCTGATAAGCAATATGCGTATGTCCGAACAGCAGCAGATCGGCACCGGCTTTTTCCGCCGCCGCAATCGCTGTCTCATAGCTGTATTTCACTCCATACAAATGCCCGTGAGTCATAAAAATGCGTTTGCCGCCAATCTGCAACAGCTGCGTAGCAGGCGCATCAGTAAAATCGCAATTGCCCTTGACAACATGAAAAATAATATTTGGATACAACTCTTGTAAATATTGCAGTTCCCGGAGGCCGTCACCCAGAAACAGCAAAATTTCAGGCTGCGACCGTTCAATCGCCTGCTCAACAGGCGCTGTCCGCCCGTGTGCATCCGATAAGACCAATATACGCAAACAAGCCACTTCCTATCATAACAATGTATTCGCCCGCATACTATGATAACACAAAAGGAGTTGATAACCCATGATGGATCAACATCAAATTGACGAACTGCTGAACAAAGCCCGGCAAGGCGGCGCAAGCCCGGTAGAACAACTGATGAAAAATCTGAAACCTGAGGATGCAAAACGGCTGAATGCCGTACTGGCCGACGAACAGGCCACCCGACAGCTGCTGTCTACCCCACAAGCGCAGGCGCTGCTGAAAAAAATCGTAGAGAGCCAAAACGGACAGTCTGGCAAATAAGCCAGCTAAACTCCGTAAGCCGGCTCGAAAGGACGGTTTGAAAATGGACGATCTGACCGAAAAGCTCACTTCCCTGTTACAGGACCCCAAAGGCATGGAGCAGATCAAAAATATCGCCCAATCTTTTTTACAACAAAACACCCCTGTACAACCTGCGCCAGCGTCATCTGGAACACCGGACGCTACCGCCAGCAGTGGTTTGGATATCAGTCCCGATATGCTGCAAACCGTTGCAAAACTGACATCTGTTTTTAAAACCCAGAATACCGAAGACGATAACATCCGGTTTCTAATGGCGCTCAAACCGCTGCTCAGCGAAGAACGCCGGGCCAGAGCTGACACCGCGATGAAACTGATGAAAATGATGAAGCTCCTGCCGGCATTAACAGAAAGCGGGATCTTTTCGATGTTTTAAGGATGGACGCCTATGAATGAATATTCACTATCCCAAATTAAAAACATGCAGGAAGAAGCGACGCGCCGAGTACGGGAAATGCAGCAGCGATCCAAACAAAAGGTGGAACAAACCAACCGCCGGATGGAAACCAGACCGCATCCGCCAGCCGCCTCGCCATCACCTGAGAAGCCGGACAAAGACACCCTGTCGCCGACCAAAAAACATGGTGGTGGGTTACATTTTTTAAAATCGCTGGATTTAAAACAACTGATCGGTGAAGATTCCGAACAAACCATGTTGCTTTTACTGATCCTGCTGTTGCTCAGTGACGATCACAGCGATGATTTTCTGATTTATGCGCTGCTGTATATTATGCTCTGAACACACCCCGATTGTAGATACAATCGGGGTGTGTTAGAAAACAGTGTGTTTTACATAACATCAACTAAATCAGCCAGTTTTCATTTGCGTACAAAGCGGCATAACACTTTGTACAAGCACTGGTCCTTTTATTTTTGATCGTCGTGCGGCGGCTCCAAGGTTGTATCCGACGGTTTCTGACGCGCCTTTTTCCGCGCTGTGATCACCACGACAGCCACCACAATAATCACCGCTGCCAACACCGCAACGACCACTAACAGCACCGTATGCGACGAATCTTTCACGTCAGTGGCCACCGTCTGCGATTGATCCGTCTGCCCACCGGCAGCATTTGTCACCTGTGTGGCGTCTGTACCGGTCAAGCCCTGCGTCTGCGCCGCATTACCGCTGTCAGCAGCATCTGTTGCACCGATCGCTCCATAGATACCGTCCAGACCTTCATGCAATGCACCGCCGTCGACCATTGTCTGATCCGGACGGGTCACCAGCGTATCCGCATCCGGCCCGTTGCCTACTGTAACTTTGCCGAAAATAAAATCGGTCGGCACATCTTCTTCCGGCCACTTGATATTGCAGTCATTGCCAAGATCCATGGTAATCGGATAGCTGCCTGTAGGAGCATCTTCCTTGATATTAAAAACCAGCGTACACAAACGTCCGGTAACAGAAGTGTTGTCCATTTCATTCAATGTTGCGAGATATTTATACCAGCCCCTTGCGTTATCACGCTCAATCAGATCTTCAGACGGAGCACTCCATTCCCCTTCATCTGCAAAAATCTCACCATTGTCGATCCGCTGCAGTTCCAGAACATCCTGGTTATAATAGATATAAAAACCAACCGCCCAGATTTCATAGTTTCCGGAAACATCCAGCGTTACTTCTACCGTGTCTCCCGGATTACCGGACACCGTTGATGCAGTGATCACCATAGTACCGTCTTCTGCCCAAACCTGAAAACAGAAAGCGCACATGAGCAATATACCGGCCAACAATACGACTGCTTTTTTCATTTTTCAAGCCTCCTGTTCATGTTCTTTACAACGCCAACAGATATTTTAATCTTGAAACATCTTTATTATTAACCCAGCCGTCTCCGTTTACATCTACCCCAGACGCATTGACCGGCGTCAGATCGTCTGCCAGATAAGCCTTTAATCGCGCCATATCCTTATTATTCAGATAGCCGTCGCCGTTTACATCGCCGGTAATTTCCGGCTGCTGCCCTATATCTTCCCAAAACACCGTATTGATC
>CALWVA010000088.1 GCA_944384875.1 uncultured Clostridia bacterium | reverse complement strand
TTCAAACCTTTTAACGCAATTTCGCCGTTTTTAATTAGTATAACCTGTTTCATATCTAATCTGTTCCTTTTAAGTTTTTATTTCTTGGTATGAATCAGCGTCTGCTGTGCACGCAGAATGCCATCAACCAACGCCTGTGCCTCTTCTACCGTAGAATATCGGGACATACTGATCCGCAACACGCTGTCTGCCCGTCGACGGTCATACCCCAGCGCCTGTATCACCGCGCTGGCTTTACCCTTCGCGCAGGCGCTGCCCGCAGAAACATAGATTCCGTCTCGTTCCAGAAAATGCAGTAATGTTTCACTTTTCAGTCCCAAAACCGACACATTCAAAATATAAGCACTGGACAACGACGGAGAATTGATGATCACGTCCGGTAGTTCAGACAGCTTTTGAATCAGAAATGCTTTGACGCGCGCAGCGCTTTGCTCATTTTCCCGCAGATTACCCAGCGCATCTACTGCAGCGCCGAAGCCCGCAATCAAAATCACCGGCTCAGTACCGGGGCGCAGACCGTTCTGCTGTTCTCCACCGAACAGTTGCGGCAAAATTCTTACGCCATTTCGGATATACAAAGCGCCGATTCCTTTCGGACCGTGAATTTTATGCGCCGAGATCGTCATCAAATCAATACCGCACTTCTCGGGAACCATCGAATACTTTCCGAATCCCTGTACTGCGTCACAATGCAGCAACGCCGGCGCCTGTTTCTCCCGGATAATGCGAGACAGCCGTTCCACCGGCAAATACGCGCCGGTCTCATTGTTAATCTGCATCACACTGACCAAGATTGTATCCTGATTGATTGCTTGTTCAAAGGCCTCGGGTGCGACTGTCCCATCAGTGTTTGGCGGCAGATAAACCACCTCAAAGCCACGACGCTGTAATTCTGCCATACTGTTACGTACGGCGGCATGTTCAAAACCGGTGGTAACAACCCGATTGCCCAACCGTTTACGGGCGCTTACCGCCCCAAAAATCGCCAAATTATCTGCTTCTGTCCCGCCGGAAGTAAATATTATTTCATTCGGCTTTGCTTTGAGCTGCACAGCAATCTTCCTGCGCGCCGACTCTACCAATTGCTGGCTGTGAATTCCCAGGTCATACAGCGAAGATGGATTTCCAAAGCAGTCCATCGCGCGAATCATTGCCTGTCTAACCGGTTCACACAATTCGGTCGTCGCCGCATTATCAAAATATCCAAAATGCAACTACATCGTCCCTTTTTATAAACTATAATAATTTAGTATACTATAAATTTGTTTTCCATGCAACCGCAGCGCCCCTTTTTTTCCAAAATCAAAAAACAGTTGTTATAAAATTTAAATTTTGTCTGAATTTGCCGTCGGAAAACTGTTGACTATCTGCAATGTTCGGTGTAAAATAAGGGCACAGAACAGATACTAAGCCAAAGGAGTTATAAGCCGATGCAGGAGGACTATACCCCTGATCTGATTTCTCTTTCAGACGATGAGGGCAATGAATACAATTTCGAAGTGTTAGATGCGATCGAAACCGACGACGCGCGATATGTAGCGCTGACGCCGGTGTTTGACGATCCGCAAGATCAGGTCAATGACGATGGTAGCCTGATCATTATGAAAGAGGTCGAAGAGCCTGACGGTGAAATTTACTACGTTGAAATCGAAGACGATGAAGAATATGAAACCGTCGGCGACGCTTTTATCGCCCGATTGCAGGATTATTACGAGATCGACGAGGTCTGAGCTTGATTCCTGCCCTGTTCGTGTATTGATGTTGTCTAAATAACCCTACACTTCTATAATCGGGAGCTTGGCTCCGACGGCGGGTCCTGCAGGCCTCCCTGATTAATATCAGGACGTTGGAAGCGCAAAACCGTTGGGCGGGCACCCACCTGCATATACCGCAGGTTATGAGTCGACGGCATCATTTCGGCAGGGCGGGTATTTTTTATTTTATTTTTTATGTCAAATCATGTATAAAAACCGATCTATTCTTCATTTTCAATATTTTAAGATTCACGTTCTTATACGATGTCAAACAGCCACCGGATAACCGGTGGCTGTTTCCTTTATAGTATGTTCAATTGACATAATCGTTTTATTCCTGCTAATAATCAACACGCTATTCTGACTTTCTTGCCCGAATAAATGCTCCTCGGCGCAACGGTTCTGACCGAAAGCGCACAATCTGTGCCGCATGTCTGGCGCATTCGATCGGCTGCATATCTTGATCATACAGCTGATCGACCACAATTTTAAAACTGCCGCGAACAGGATCCAAGACATCATATGTTCCTGGATAAAACCGGTTACGCTGCGTTACAGTCGCTATACCATCCTGATAATCCTCCACAACAGCGATCCACTCATATGGCCGAATATAGCCGCTGCTGGCATATTCCTGTACGGCGTCCTGTCTTCCAAAATAAAAACCAGTAGAATAAGCCCGATGACTGATTTTCTCAACCTCATCTCTGATCTGTGCAGGCAACCGGTATTCACCGCCTCCGCGCAAAAGCTTTACCGCCTGTTTATATGCATATGTCACCGCCGCTACATAATAAGCGGTCTTTGCCCTGCCCTCAATTTTAAAACTGGTCACACCGGCTGTGTACAACTTATCCAGATGATCAATCATACATAGATCACGGGCATTCAAGATATAGCTCCCCCGATCATCCTGCACTATGGGCATATACTGTCCCGGACGAGTCTGCTCAACCAACGCGTATTCCCAGCGGCAAGGCTGTGCACAGTCGCCCCGATTTGCATCTCGACCGGTCAAGTATTCCGATAACAAACATCGGCCGGAAACCGACATGCACATCGCACCGTGCACAAACGCTTCAATCTCCAGCGTCGCAGGCGTTTTCGCTCGGATTTCAGCAATTTCCTCAATCGACAGTTCCCGTGCGACTACAATACGGCTCGCGCCCAGATCATGATAAAAACGGGCGGCAGCATAATTGACGATTCCCGCCTGTACTGAAATATGCAGCTGACAATCTGGCGCACAGCGTTTCACCAGTGCCAACACACCGGGATCGGTAACGATAAATGCATCCACGCCTGCCTGCGCCGCCTGCCGGATAAAATCAGGCAGGCGATCGACCTCGTCGTTTCTGGGCAATGTATTTAACGTCAAATAAACTGGCACCCGCCGGGTGTGTGCATATTGCACACCCGACGCCAGCTGTTCCATCGTAAAATTATCCGGCGCAGCGCGCATACCAAATTCCTGCCCGCCAACATAAACCGCATCCGCACCATAATCCACAGCGGTATACAGCGCAGTCAAATTTCCCGCCGGCGCCAGCACCTCCGGCATAGTCTCAGTTTTCATATTAATAAATCCAGTTTCCTTCATCTTGCAGCCGCCGCACCAGCGCCTCATGTTCCGACAGCGAATTGGTATAATAAAACTTCATGTGTGCATCCGTGACAAAATAAGTTGCCTCTACCGTTGTATCAGGATACAGCGCAGCCTGGATCGCATCCATACCCGGACTACACAGCGGGCCGGGCGGTAACCCTTCATAGCCAGTATCTGCATTGGTGTCATATCTGCCATTGCCATGCGGATACTCTTTCGTAGGCGTAGAACCCAAAAATTTGGCGTCATCCCAATTCAGCCGGTTATAAAACACCTGCGCCACTTTGCTCATCTCATCCGGATATCCGCTGGCCTCCAGCTCGACAATTGACGCCATGGTCAAGATCTCATGCATACTATACCCCATTGCATCCGCCTTTGCATACATTTCATCTGTTAACTTATTATCCAGTTCATCCAGCATTTTATTAATGGCCCGCTCAGCGTTTTTTACCCCGTTGTTTTCATCTTTCAGATAAAATTTATAAGTATCCGGATACAGATATCCCTCCAGCAGATAATAGACCTTTTCCCGTGGGATACCCTCAATAAATCTCTGACTATACGCGCCGTCACGCATTGCTTCTTTAAACTCTGACGCAGAACAAACGCCGCTTTCTTCCAGAAGCGCCATAATATCGTCTACATCTGACCCTTCCGGAATGGTTACTTCTACCTCGTCTGCCTGGATACCGGCGGTTTGCAATGCGTCGATTACACCGTCGTAACCCATCGTCGCCTTGAGTTCGTAATCGCCATAATTATAGGTTCCGTCCGCACCGGTCAGTTTGGAATACACCCGGAATACAAACGGAAATTTAATAATATTTTTCTCTGCCAGCAAATCAGCGATCTCCTGTGTAGAAGATCCCTCTTCGATTGTAACCCACTGCATCTTACTGGCGTCGCTGTCAAAATGAAAACCCATAATATCGATCAGCGACACAATTACAGCTGCAGCGATCCCAATGGATATTACAATAATAACGATCGCCCAGATGACAGCCTTCAGACCGCCCCGACGTTTTTTTCTGCGTTTATCCGGCCCGCGTCCTGGCGCGGCCGCTCTGCGCCGGCGTTGCTCTACTGCCTTAGATAACGACACACCGGCAGTCATATCCAACGGCTGTTCCTGTGTATCTACCGCATGCACATCCGTATACCGTTCAGTATTTTCCGAAGCGTCGTTCATCGGATCATTTGTCGCAGAAACGTCATCCTGCCCCGGTTGTTCCGGCAATTGTCCGTTTAGATCCGCCTGCATATCATCTTTTTTATATTTATTGATAATATCATCCAAACTAAAATCTTTTTTCTGATCGTCCATATGATTGTACATCCTTTCATCCAATCCGGAAAGCCTACATCTTTACAGATCGTCTACAGATATGTTCTGATTACATACCGCTCGGTAATCACAATATCAGACTGCCGGTCAAACCTGCCGGTAACTAATTTATTTTTCATGCAATTCGTATAACAGATTCCAACCGTCAAGCCGGAATATCCGCATAAAAACCGATCATAATATCCCTTACCGTAACCGAGCCGGTATCCGCTTCGATCAAAGCACAAACCGGGAACAATACAGATACTGCCGCGAAAATCCGTCACCAGTTCACAATGCGCCGGGTCCGGTTCATCTACCGAGAATGCGCCGGGTTTTAATTCCTGCAGTGACCGGATATAATAAAACTCCATATTTCTGGTTCCCGGAACACATCGCGGAACAGCCACTCGTTTTCCCTGCTGCAAAGCATCCAGAATCAGTGTTCGTGTATCTACCTCAATCGGCGTGGATACATAGGTTAACAGCGTTTTGCAGTTTTTATACTGATTCAACTTCAAGATCCGTTTATATATATCACGGTCCAGTTGAAGCTTTTTTTCAGGCGACATCTCTAACCGTCTTTGCTTACATTGCTGACGCAGCGCAGCCTTATAGGCTCGTATATCTCCTACCCGATGCATTGCATTGACTTCCTGATCTCATCCGCTTTTTGCGCCCCCTGCAAAGCCTGCCCGATCAGCAATGCAAATTCAAAAACGCACCCTGCGCCTTTACCGGTGATGATCTTTCCATCCTGTACCGCAGGTTCACCGGTCACCTGTGCGCCGGTCAGCTGTTCTTCAAATCCCGGAAAACAGGTTGCTTTCTTGCCTGCCAGAAGGCCCAGATGGCCTAAAATAGACGGGGCCGCACAAATCGCACATAATAAAATTTCATGGCGCACCGCATAGTCTATAAAACTTTGTACAATTTCTGACTGTTCCAGATGCAGCGTCCCGGGCATGCCGCCGGGCAAAACCACTGCCTCTAGCCCATCGCATTTCGTAGCATGTACATCTTCAAGATCCGCACATGCTGAAATCCCATGAGATCCGGTAACCGTCGTACCGCCCACGCCTACTGTCTGCACCTGTATGCCGCAACGTCTTAAAACGTCTACCGTCGCCAAGGCCTCCACTTCTTCAAAGCCTTCGGCTAAAAATACATAAACCATTCTGACCTTCCTTTCGCTCTCTTTTTATTGTTCTAATACCCGTATATGTTGTAACACCTGTTCAAAAATCACATCAATCGGTTTCGGATCTACACCATCGTCACAGCGAATCACGATCCACCCCAATCGCCGGGCGGCATACAGCGCCGCTTCTCTGCAACGCTGAAGATATGCCACATCCCGTTCATGAATATCTTTTCTTGTATCATCCCGCTGATACCGGGCTGACAACAGCTTCTGGGAAACAGCCGGCAACATGTCAAAATATAATACCAGATCCGGTTTTGGAATCTGCAACAACCGAAATTCATAATCATAAAGCCAATCCAGATAAACATCCCACTCGGATGCATCCAGTTTGCTGGCCTGGTGTACCGCATTGGAAGTCGTATAACGGTCAGCCAGGATCAATATTCCTGCCTCATATGCGGATTGCCAGTGGCGCCGGTAGCTGGCGTAACGATCCACCGCATAAAAAGAAGACGCCGCATAAGCGTTAACATCCGATGGGCGGCCTCCAAAATCACCGTTCAGATACATCCGAACCAGTGTGCTGGATGGATCGTCATAATCCGGCAGCTTGATCTGTTGAAAAGGCCTATTGTATTTTGTAAAATACGCCTGCAACCGCTCCATCTGTGTAGATTTTCCACTTCCGTCCAGCCCTTCAAACACAATCAACCGTCCCATGCGTTCTCTCCGATCAAAGTCAATATCTTCTTATTCTTCAAAAAGGGTGGTAAAACAGTCTATAACAACACAACCACCAACTACAGCAACCATTAAAAATTCGTCGCAGTTGTTGCCAAAACACAAGCTGCTTGTTGTTCGTTACACAACTGTCAAACAACCTGTAAACAAATAATCCAAAACCAAACAATTTATGATTTTATATTATATCAAATCACCTCAATAATAGCAACCGCTAATTCTCGAAATTCAGTAAATTGTTCTTAAGTGGTCTTCTGAATCGCCGATTGTAAAAATCCTCAGAATA
>CALWVA010000087.1 GCA_944384875.1 uncultured Clostridia bacterium | reverse complement strand
GCGAAATCCGACTCGCCCGCGTTCAGATGGCCGTTGGCCACGCCGTTATTGTCTTCGTCAGCCAACAACTTATCCAGCGTACCAAGATTGACGTAATTTTCATTCCCCTTCAAAGCGTCAAAATTGGTAGGCAGATCGCTCTGTTGTGTGACGGTTCCGCCCCGGTAATAGTACACGTCGATGACCTTGGCCAGGTCGGTTGCCCCGTCGGCGATAATGTCCAGCCGATATTTCAGCGCCAATGTACCCTCGTTGCCGATCTTAACCGCCGCAATGTCGGTATAACCCGGCTCCCACAGGTTATAGTTGAAAATGGGGGCTTCGCCGACTTCCACATAGCCGCCGGCTTTGGTATCCCATTCTGCCAGAGATACATTGAGCCTACCAGCTTGGATTTTGTTGCCCTGATTAGTGACGCTGTCGGTGAACCACGCGAAGGTGGTTCCCACTAACACCGCGCAACAGACCAGCAGGGACAGCCCGCTTGCCCACAGGGACTTTTTGGTGTTGCTGCTTTTGTTACTTTTCTTCATATTATTTTCCTCCTCTTTTCTAAATTAGATTAACCCAGGTTGTTTGTAAAGGTGTAGGGGTTACCAGGGAACCGCACTGCATACGTCGGCGTATCACCGTTAAATTCGCCGCCGTTGATCGTTACTGTTGGGTTATAAGATGAGCCGTAGTTGAAAAAATAAAAGTGCGGTTGCGATCCTGTACTTGTAAAGGTGCCGCTTTCAACGGTCACACTCGAATCTTGGGCCAGATAAACATCGTGCCAGGTGTTGGCAGTAATAGTAACATTTTTCAACGTGGCATCAACAGTCCCCGTCACCTGCATACCGCCCTCAATGGTGACATTCTCCACCAGGATGCTTGCTCTGTCTGGGCTGTTGCCCGTGATCCAGAGAGGATAGTTCGCTCTGCTGCCGGTGCAGGTGAAGGTCCCGTTCTTCACTACACTGCCGTCTCCCGTTACAGAAAATGAATTTTCAGCCGTACCTAAATCGACAGAGACGGTGCGACCGTTTAAATCAATAGTAACATTTTTAGCTGTGATGTATGTATCTGCACCGATTGATGAGATAGAAACATTATCTATAAAAGTGATGTTTTCCCCATCTTGTGCATTAGCAAAAACCGTTTTTACCGCTTCCGCCTCGGCCACATAGTTGTTTCCGTTTACGTCGGTATACAGACCGTTGACGGCTCCATCGGCTGTTACAGGAATATATTGATTGCTCACATAAACATAAAGGTTGCCGTCAAACGTATAGGTACCATTGCCGTTATCTTGCATAGTCGGATATTCTGCATCCTCGTCATAGACGCTGCTGCCAAAACCGTCCTGCTCCGCAGTAGCCTGCTTGGCCAGCAGCTCTACCGTGAAGGTGGCATACGCGCCCTGATACTTGTTGTCGGCTTTCTCTTTCATCTTAACGACCACCGAGAATTCCTGGGCGGCAGCGTTCGCTGCTAATCCGCCGCTGGTTACCGCTTTCTGGCCGTTCATCACTTCTGCCAGGGTGCCTACCGGTGTCAGGCCGTCCAAAGAGGTGGCGTTTACGTCGGATACATAGTAGACGTCCAGCACATCGGCGATATTGGCGCCATCAGTTCCGCCGCCAGTAACAACGTTTTGGAAGTTCAAAACGTATGTCAGCGCCAGGCTGCCGTTGTTCGCAACCCGGAAGTCATATCCATAGGATCTTCCAGGCTCCCACAGGATATCCGCAGCGTTAAAAAGAGGGGTGTCGGACTTGACATCAGCATACTGGGCGTCAATATCCGTCAGGTGCTTATACTGAAGCGATACGTCCAGCGTCCCCGCTGTGATGGTGTTCCCCGTGTTCACGACGCTGTCGGTAAACCACGCAAAGGTGGTTCCCACCAGCATCGCGCAGCAGACCAGCAGGGACAGCCCGCTTGCCCACAGGGACATTTTGGTGCTTTTCATCGTTATACCTCCATAAAAAATTTTTGCTTGGGGAATCCAAAGGCACAAACGGGCTGGGCTTATGCCCTTGGATTCCCACCCTCACAAAGGAGGGTGAGGAGGCTTATTCTGCCGTTACCTGATAACCATCTTCAATTTCAGTAACCGTATAGTCTCCGTTCACTAACGCCTCGAAGACTTCTCGCTCCAATTTTGTGTTTTTAAAGGTGCCACTGGTGATGCCAATCTTATTACCAGCCAAGTCGAACTTGCCATCGGTGGAGCAGTTTACGATATTTTCCACAACGCTATTCGCGGAATTATAGATTGCCCGCTCTGAGAAAATTGACGTGGTGATAGCCGTTATGGTTGTATCCCGAATCTCCCGAATAGTCGAGGCTCCCGCGTTATAGATGGCACACGGACCCTGCCCAGATACATAAATGGAGCTGTTTTTTATAGATTCGATTGTACCATCGTAATTGTTGATGCCATAAAATTCGGCAGTGATCTCACAGCCCTCAATCGTCATCGTACCATAATAATTACGGATAGCAGTGTTGCCTGAATTCTCAATAGTAATATTTTTCAGAGTAAGCGTGCCACTGTTTTCTATGCAAGCGGTTGCGGTTTCGGTATGCAGCTTTCCGTTCCCATAAATCTCCAGAGACGCTCCCTCTTTAACGTTGATGGGACGCAACCCGCTCTGTTCAATAGTCAGGGTGTTCCCGTTCAAGTTGATAAAAATATCCTTTTGACTGATGACGAGTGAATCACCAGCGGGAAGAGTAACGTCTTCAGTCAGATTAACGATTGAACCGGTTGGCGCGTTAGCAATCGTTTCAGAGATATCGTCCGCCCCAGACACCTCGATCACAGGCCATTCTGCATCCTCGTCATAATCGCTGCTGCCAAAGCCGTCCGGCTCGTATGTATGCTGGGTGGCCAAGATGGAAACGTCCGCCGTGAAACTGTCGCCCTGGTAATCGTTGTTCGCTGTCTCATACATGCCGTAGACCAGGATGAACTGGAGGCTGTCGCCATTTTCCAGCAAGGGCAGTTCCAGATTCTCTGCAAAAGTATCCAGGGTGTTCATCGGCCGCTCGGTAAAGCTGCCGGTTACCGTGTTGCCCTCACCCACCTGGATAAAGTCAAACCACAGCGCGCCTGTGAGATCGCCGGAGGTGGTAAAATCCAGTTTGATCTTTGCAGCCAGGGTGCCGGCGTTTTCCACCTTCAAAAGCTTGGCAGAGGTTTTGCCGGGCTCCCACAGAGATTCGTTGATGATGGGAGCGGTGGTTTCTTTCAGGTTCTGGCCCTCTTTCTCAAAGGTAAATGGCTGGTCGCCATTGATGCCTTCGACGGTGTAGCTCAGGCCATCTTCGCCGATGTCGTAAGCATAGGCGTTGATGAGCAGCGTACCCGCCTGGATTTTGTTTCCTGTGTTTACGACATTGTCGGTAAACCACGCGAAGGTGGTGCCAATAAGCATCGCGCAGCAGACCAGCAGAGCCAGTCCGCTGGCTAACAGGGATTTTTTCGTGCTGCTTTTGGTGTCTTTCATGTATGGATCCTCCTTAAAAAATTTATTTATTTTGATAAACGTCTAAACAGCAAACACATCTACTCAAACGTCTTATCCGGGTTGTTTTTCGACTGCACCGCGTCGGCGGTCATATCAAAGGTGATACCGGCGACCTGATAAGCGTTCCCGGCATTCTCGTCCATCTTTACCACCGCCGTCAGCGTCCGGATTTCCCCAACAGCCAGCGGCGTGTCGCTGATACAGGGGGATTCCCTCGTCCATTCGTCTGCCGAGCCATTGAACAGCAGTTTGTCCCCCTCGTAAATGGAGAATGTCAAAACCTCCTGCAAAGCGCCCTGTACATTTTCCAGATAGAGACGAACATAAATCTCTGCCGTCCCCTTGTTTTCAACCGTGAAATTCCTGACAAGAGTGTGGCCTGGTTCAATATTCATATCAGAGCCGTCGAAAACCGTCTTGCCGCCGTTAAGTTCGATTTTCACCGTCTCGGTCTGAAACAGGTTTTCATTTACCGAGACAAACGAAGAGATCAGCGCATAGGTGGTGAACACCAGCATGACGAACAGGACGGCAACAGCGATCAGGCTGGAAACAGCATTTTTCTTTGTCCGGTTTTGATTCTTATCCATGCCGCGCATCCTCCTTTCTGCGCCGCCCCAGAAGCAGGAGAACAAGCAGTATTAAAGACGACAACGCTAAAGCTGCCCACAGTGCCAGGTTCATCGGATCACCGGTCTGCGGCGGTGGAGTCAGGCTGCCCTCTTCCTTGACATACCACGCAAAATCCGCTTTGAGCATGGCTGCCTGATATTCGTTGCCCACCGATGTATCTAGGGACACGTCGATCTGATAATAGGCGGTGGTTTCACCCTGCGCGTTTTTGGTGAGTAGTTCCGAGAATTCCTGACCGTCAATCTCGGAAAACGGCGCGTCGCACAGCACCTTACCGGTTTCCATGTGGGTGACTTTGATATGTAATATATCGCCCAACGCCTTGGTTTCCTCGGTTACTTCTGTGCGAAAAAACAGGTCAATATCCGCATCGTGGCTGGCTTTCACACAGAAATATTTTGTCACACAGTCTCCGGGGAGCATATTGCGGACTTCAAATTTTTGATTAGCGTCCGGCCGGCCATGATACAGCTCCAATTTGGCGGCCTCCGCCTTGGCAGATGACGGCCTGCCCGATTCGCCGCCATTGTAGTTGGATGCCCCGACCGGCTCCGACGCAGTTGCGCTACCCGCATAAACAGAAGAATTTTCGACTTCCGCCGTCGAAACTATATCTTGTCTCTTAGAGTCCGATTCCTCGCCGATCAAATTATCCGGAACGGTTACGGTCGTCTGCGCGGGTGTGAAAATATACAGGTAGATATATCGCGCCGCAAGGCCACCCGCACTAATTACCAGCAGGACAGCCAGAATAATAATCACAATTTTTAATTGTCTGACCTTTGGCATTTGTGCCTGCTTGTCCACCGCCGCTCCCCCTTCTCTATTCACGCATCATTTATGACATAAGGCCAATTATGCCATCAGTAGACACAATACAACTCATTTTATTTTTGTTTATGATACCATAATTTGTACCAATATGCAATAAAAATTGTTATAAAAGCTTATAAAGAGCGCAAACAATAATATGGGTTGCCGCAAGGAGCTGTGGGTAGCGATCAGCGAATTTACGAATGCCAAGCCTGAAACAAGGCAGCCCCAGCTTCGTCTATGAAATCGGCGGTACACAGTAGATAAGTGTGAAACCCTGACCAGACCGGAAAATTCGACACTGGTTGAAACCCTGAACAAACAAGGTCTCATTGCCGCAAAATCAACGGAGAAGGTCCCGCGCCGGCGGAGCTTTTTCGCCCCTCATAGAAGAAAAAAAGAGATATTTTAAGCCTTTTAGAGCTTGCTTCGATATACCGCCAAACCCGTTGTGTCGTGCGCGAATATTATAGGCAAGCTGCTGTTTTGACCCGAAAATAAAAATAGCCCGGAAAACCTTGATATTACTGATTTTCTGGTCATAGACACACTAACCGCCCTCCAAAATGGAGGGTGGCTGGTGTATCAAAATTTGTCTTTTGATTTGGTGCGCGTGACGGGACAAAATATTTTAAAATCCGTATATCAGAAGCAAGCTGATATTACAATAGACGGGTGCTTTAACAAATTGGTTTCCAACCAATCATTATATTACGCCAATTTCGTGTGAACTTTTAATCTAAAGTATTGATTTGTTTTATAATTATCTATAAATTTATCAATATAGAATATACCGGAAACCCCTATTAAAAAAGTCGCTGTTTAAGCGACTTTGTATTATGTCAACAGATAACGAAAGAGATGCATTTCCGGCGCGAGCGCCCAAACTCCGGCAAAGAAAAAAGCCCCGCACGCGAATTGCGTGTCGAGGCTCTCGACTGGTGCGAGTGACGGGACTTGAACCCGTACGTCAAAGACACACGCCCCTCAAACGTGCCTGTCTGCCTGTTCCAGCACACTCGCATATACCCATTATTATTACCAGTATACTCAATATTTACGTTAAAAACCGCATTATGAATTATAGCAAACCCCATTCATATTGTCAATATTTATTTTACATGCTTAAACGCTTAACAACAGGACGACGCCGGATCATAACAACCAACCAAAAATCAATTGATTTCAACAGACCAATATGTTATAATGCTTTCCAAACAGAATTCTTCAAAATCAAATTACATTTTTCACACTCGTCCCCGGCTTATTCAGGCTCCACAGGCAAAACCGGTTGCAGACATCCGATCCATCGTCAAAAATCTTCGCCGGAAATCAAATCCAAACCCATAAATCCCATCAGAAGCCTACCGGTTCCGGGCATACTTTACAACTTACAACCATCACATCATACCAATAACATTTCTCTGTGAATAATCCTGTCCAGACATGTTCAAACCAGCATATAAATCATTTGAAGGAGCATGACCGTTATGTTTATTGTAAAAAACAGCCTCACCTGTGAATACCAGCATCACGCCATGGGCGTACACACCTACGATCCTGTCATCGGCTGGACGCTGGACGCCGACCAGCACCCCTGTTTTCAAACTGCCTATCAAATTGTCGTTTGCGACATCCACGGAGCCGTATTGTTCGATACGGGCAAAGTCTGCTCCAGTAACCAATATGGAATCGAACTGCATTTAAAGGGCCTGCTCCAGCCTATGACCAAATACTTGTTCAAGGCAAGAGTATGGGATCAGGACGACCGCTGCTCTGAATGGGAAGACTCCTGGTTTCTCACCGGGTTTTTCAAAATGCGTCAGTGGTGTGCCGACTGGTTTAAAATAAGCAATTGCTTTGGAAAAATAGAACTGTTCCGAAAAGAATTCACAGTGGAACATACCGATGAAATCCAGGACGCTTTTCTGTTCTTCGCAGCAAAAAAAAAAAAAATGAATTCCTGCGCGATTTATCTGAACGGTCA
>CALWVA010000086.1 GCA_944384875.1 uncultured Clostridia bacterium | reverse complement strand
AGGTTGTAAACCTCCATATCGTTCATTTTGATAAAGTTTTCAATCTTTTTGATATCGGCAGGCGGTTCGGCGTGGAGATCCAAACTGGAGGGTTTTGTATTAGAAGCGACACGGGATTCCACCGGGTTGACCACATAAGCCCGTACCTTCATCAGATCGCCAGCGGAAATTTTACCCCGCAGGGCGATAACCTGCGCCGTGGCGACTTTTGGGCGTTCGCCCCCGGTTTGCAGCTGGATACACTGGGCGGCGGAATCAGCGCGCTGATCATATTGCCCCGGGAGATATTCGGTAGCGAAATATTGCCAGTCGGCAGTCAGCGGCAGATATTCCGAAAACACGTTGTCGACGTTCGGCTCTGAAAAGATGGTCACTTTCGCACGTTCAAAATCATCGTCGCCCAACCCCTCCACATCATAGCGGTTAAACAGCCGGATCTCAGCGTTTTTATCGATGTTCAAACTATAGATCAGGTCGGACAGCAGCTGCTGTGCTTCAATATCAAAGCCTTTTTTCTTTTCAACGAATAAGCGTCTTACCACGTTTTTGTCACCCCATCTGATTTTTAAACGTCATAGCGTCAAAATATACAATATCATTTTAACATACTTTTCATCAAATTGAAATAGAGAGAATGTAAAAGTGTAAAATAAAATCCCTGTTTTATTAGCTAAATTGCCCATTAAACAGGGCGTGGTAAACCGGTCAGGGTCACAGCAGAACGGCTTTACCCGGTGTGAGGTTCTTTTCGGCCCGGCGTAAGACAGCCGGATACGGGGTGTCTGATCTGAGGCAGCAGCAAAGCGGCACGCCGCCTTTTTCGGCGCAGTTGGCGTATGTATCTGCCTTCACGGACGTAAATTCACTGTAATACATATTAAAGTTTCTATAAGATGAAAAACGATTTGTTTCAGTCGTCGTATATTTTGGGTATTCTGCCAAATATTCGCCTTGCTTTTTATCGAATTCTACAGTTTATTTTTAGTGATAAATTTGCTATAATAAAAGCAATCAAAAAGCTGTTTTTCATTTATATGCCGGTTGTTGCCCTGATGACGGAAGGGGCGTTTGTTGTTTGCACGTGCAGTATTATTTATTGCCCCGGCGAAAGAAAAACATCGAAGGTATGGTCGGCGTGTATCCGGCTGGAGCGCCGAAAGCTGAAAAGGAGATTTGAGCATGAAAAAAAGAGCATGGATCGTAAGTTTGTTTTTATGCGTTGTCATGGTGGCGAGCATTTTTGGATCTGGCTTTTTGCAGACAACAGCAGATCCCGCCGACATTGTATATGGCGATCTGAACGCAGATGGTGTGGTCAATGACGACGATGCTGTTTATCTGAGCGAATATCTGACCGGTTGGTCTAATCACACAGCGAATGTCGACACCGCAGACTTTAACCATGATGGCGTGGTGGATCAGCTGGATGTTGCTTATCTGCGGCGTGCGGCCGCCGGCTGGGAAGGCTATGATTTGGTCCGGCTGGAACAGAATACTTATACGATTGCTGATATGTGGGATTCTATGCGGGTGCTGGGCCGCGCGGTTCGCTGCACGGTTGACAGAGGCGGCAACATGGTCGCGGACGCTGAAGGTATGGCGCTGGGGTTAGATTTCTCCACGGCAGGTATGGAGTTTACATTTATCGGCCAGGGCGACGTAACATTGTCTATTGCATGTGGCCCCAGCTGGTATTCCAGCGATGGACTGTTTGGCGTTGTAATTGACAACGATTTTGAGAACATGAAAGAACTGGTTCTCAGTAACAGTGACCGCACTTTGGAAGTAGCGTCAGATCTGCCTTATGGTGAGCATACTATCCGGCTGGTAAAGATCAATGAATATTCCAGCAATGGTATGCAGCAGTCGATTGCGATCCGGTCGGTAACGCTGACCGGTCAGTTGGGCGACAAGCCGGCTGAAAAAGATTTGAAGCTGGAGTTTTACGGTGATTCTTATACCTGTGGGTACGGCAATTTGGGAAGACCCTCAGGGCCGTTCGGAATGGATGAAAACGCGTATAAAACCTATGCGGCTTACTGTGCGCAATTCTTAGACGCTGATTTCAGCGCCTGTGCGCAGTCTGGATATGGATTATGCTATGATTATTCAGGTTCGTCTTCGGGCATTTTGGAAAGCATCTGGGATCAGGGCCTGCGCTCTAACACCAGCACGGCGTGGGATTTTGCAGGAGATGCGCCGGATGTAGTGGTTATCAATATCGGAACTAACGATGTAAACTGCGGTAAGACAATTACCAAGGCGGAAATTCAGCAGCGTGCAACCACTTTGTTGGATAATATCCGCAGCAAATATCCGGATTGTAAGATTGTCTGGATCTGTGGCTTGTCGGGCAGTGGTAACAACGATGCCAGAGCGCCGTTTGCGCAGGCAATTCAGGAACTGAATTACAGCGGTCTGACGCTGGTGGAGAATTTGCCTTGCGGCAAGAGCGGCCGGGACGGGCATCCGCTGGTATCGGAGCATAGAGCGGCCGGTGAAGCGTTGGCAGAAATTATTCAGGATTTATTATAAATAATAGGTTACAAAATCGCCCCGCATATGCGGGGCGATTTTGTAACCATAAAATTGTAACAGATCCGAAGGGATAGGAAAATGACTTCAACTGGTTTATACGATCAACGGCGTATGTCGTATGTGATTACAAAATTTTGCAGCGTCTGATTTTTGATATTTGGAACTGCTTGAACAATCATTTGTCATAGTAAGATGCTATCAGAAGTAAAGCGGCTTTCAGCTGGAATATCGTGAATTTTAAAAAGGAGGTAGCCGGATGCATGCGGATACGCTGGCAGCGGTAGTTTTATGCACCGGACTGGGAACAACCAGAGATGTTCGACCGCTGACGCCCAGACGTTTTCAAACATTGACAGCGTCGCTGGCGAAACATAATCTTTCGCCGGCGGCGCTGCTGTCGTTGAATCTTTCGGAATTACTGCAAACCGAAGTGGTATCAATGGCAGAGACAACACAGATTTTGGCGTTGGCCGCCGGTGTTGATCGAGTTCGGCAGCAACTGAAGGCGCTTTCTGATAACGGTATTGGCTGTGTTGGAGTCGCAGAAATGGATTATCCGATCAGACTGCGTTATGGTCTGCGCAAAGATGCGCCGCCGGTGTTATTTTATGCCGGCGATTTGTCAATAGCCAATCAGAATGCCGTTGCGGTGGTTGGTTCCCGACAGGTGGGGGAAGTGGGCGCTGCTTTTGCGAAAATGGTGGGCGGCGCGGTGGCTGCCTGCGGGCTGACGCTGGTTACTGGCGCGGCCAAGGGATGTGATACGATTGCGGCGCAGGCAGCGCTGCGGCAGGGTGGACGGGTTGTTTTGTTCCCTGCAGTTCCATTGTGGCAGGTGCTTCGGCAGCCTTTATACAGGCAGTCACTGGCACAGAACCGTCTGTGTATATTGTCGGCCTGCGCGCCTGATACGGCGTTTTCCGCTTATTATGCGCTGACCCGCAATCGTTATATTTATCAAAATGCCAACTGTGTGTTTGTGTGCGAGAGTAAAGCCGGGAAAGGCGGGAGCTATAGCGGCGCAAGGCAGTGGTTGGCTCGTGGGAAAGCTGTTTATGTTTTTGATCACCCAGATTGCGCCGGCAATCAGCAATTGATCGGCCTGGGTGGTTTGCCGGTTCCAGATCAATTGCATGTTGTGCAGCGGCTTATATATCAAAGCGTTGTAGGACAAGATTTGTAGTGCACAGGGTTGACAGTGTAGTGAAAAATAGATTATTATAACAATAAGCTGTTTGGCAAGCGGTAAATGCAATACGGGTGGCGCTTTGCAGGTGTCGTGATATATTTATAGTAGTATATTTGCAACATGTTGTTTAATATATATGGAATGTTTTCGCACAATTCTTGGGAAGGCGGTGGATGTAGTTGGTTTACGGTGCGATATTGGCCGGGGGAACCGGTTCCCGAATGGGTGCGGAGATTCCAAAACAATTTTTGGCGCTTCAAGACGGCCGGCCGATTTTGATTCGGACATTGCAACCCTTTTTAAAATGTCCGCAGATTGAGCATATTTTACTGGCTGTGCATGCAGATTGGCTGGCGTATACCAAACGCTTGCTGCATCAATGGGCGCCGAAATCTGTTGTTGTAACGTGTTTTGTTGGCGGTTCTGACCGCAACGAAACGATGGGATGTATTTTACAAGAAATGGATCGGTTGTGCGCAGCGCCGGACAGTATTCTGGTGACCCACGACGGCGTGCGTCCGTTTGTAACGGTTGATTTACTGGAGCGAAGTATCGCTGCTGCACGACAATATGGCGCGGCGATTGCGGCCATTCCGGCGGTGGATACGATTGCACAGTCTGAAGACGGGCTGACCGTCAGTGGCCTGCTGGATCGGTCAAAGCTGATACAGGTGCAGACGCCGCAGACCTTTCAATTTGGATTGCTGCGGCAAATGTACAGACGGACAGATGCACAGCAGCTTGTGAACATGACGGATGCGGGCGCTATTTGTGTCGCGCAGGGGCAGCCGGTACATCTGGTGACCGGCAGCAGACTGAATTTAAAAATCACGACGCCGGAAGATTTAAAAATGGCGGAATGGATTGATCATATCATGGCCGATGACGAACGGCATCTTCAGTCTGGCCGATCAGGCAAAGCATAAAAACCAACCAAGGCATGGGAAGGTTGCTGTGTGTTTAATAAAATGTAAAAGTTATATAGGAACAAAGGAGTTGAAGCGCAGTGTCAATTAAAAACGGCGCGGTCATTCTTGCCGCCGGAGAGGGCAAGCGAATGGGATCCAGCCTGCCGAAGGTGCTGTGTCCGGTGTTGGGGCGGCCGATGCTGGACTATGTGCTGGATACCTGCAAAAGTTGTGTAGAAGATCTGTGTGTAGTCGTCGGTTTTAAAGCAGATGTTGTCCGGGCGCATCTGGGAACAACGGTTCAGACCGTATTACAGGCGCAGCAGTTGGGCACAGCACATGCAGTATTACAGGCTCGATCATTTATTGCTGCGCATGCCGGCGGGAATATTTTAGTGGTGTGCGGAGACGCACCGCTGATGGATGCAAAAACGGTGCAGGGGGCGCTGGCGGTGCATCAACAAGAGCATAATGTAATTACGGTGATCACTGCTGAATTGGAGGATCCTGCCTCTTATGGGCGGATTGTTAAAAAAGACGGGCAGATTTGTGCAATTGTCGAACGCAAGGACGCAGATGCGCAGACGTTGCAAATCCGGGAGATCAATTCCGGCGCTTACTGGTTTCAGGCGGATCTGCTGCTGGAGCTGTTGGAACAGATCGGCAATGATAACGCGCAGCATGAATATTATTTAACCGATGCGGTGAAAATTGCGATTGAAAACGGGCTGGCGGTTCGATCCTATGTAGCAGATTGTCCGGATGTGGTAATGGGCGCCAATGATCCGCACCAGTTGGAATTGTTGAATCAATGCGCGAGACGGCATTTTTGTGAAGCGGTGGATTAGTCGGGTTTCCAGTTTGTGTTGTGTGCGCGGATCATGTTGAAAAGGAGACAGGATGTTTATGAATTTTCACGGAAAAGAGATCAAAATTTTTGCCGCAAACTCAAATGTGGCTGTGGCAAAGCAGATTGCGACGGCATTAAGCTTACCATTGGGAAAAGCAGACGTCCATCATTTCAGCGATGGTGAGATTTCTATTTCGATCAATGAATCGGTGCGCGGAGCGGATGTATTTATTGTGCAGTCTACCTGTGCGCCGGTAAACACGCACCTGATGGAACTGCTGATCATGATCGATGCGATGAAACGGGCTTCTGCCGGCCGGATCACCGCCGTCATGCCGTATTTTGGTTATGCGCGGCAGGACCGTAAGGCAAAAGCCCGGGATCCCATTTCGGCGAAGCTGGTGGCGGATCTGCTGACGGTGGCGGGCGCCGACCGGGTGTTGACGATGGATCTACACGCCGCACAGATCCAGGGCTTTTTCAATATTCCGGTGGATCATTTGCTGGGTGTGCCGCTGTTGGCGCCATATTTCGGGACAAAGTTTGCCGATTGTAAGGATGAGGTCGTGGTGGTTTCACCGGATCTGGGCTCGGTAACCAGAGCGCGAAATTTTGCACAGCGAATTGACGCGCCCATCGCGATTGTGGATAAGCGCAGACAGCGGGCAAATGTCAGCGAGGTTATGAATATTATTGGTGATGTGCGGGACAAGCGCGTTATTATCGTAGATGATATGATCGACACGGCGGGGACGTTGTGCAACGCCGCAGCCGCCATGATCGAAAAGGGCGGCGCGAAAGAGGTCAGTGCCTGTGCGACGCATGGTGTGCTTTCCGGTCCGGCTATTGAGCGAATCAACAACAGTGTGTTGAAAGAAGTAGTGATGCTGGATACCATTCCATTGACAGAAAGCCGCACCAGTCCGAAATTTACAATGTTGCCGGTAGCACCGGTGTTTGCCGAGGCGATTGAACGTATTTATGAGGATAAGCCGATGTCTACGATGTTTGGCGTGTAACAGCGGCTGTATTATATTGAAAACAATATGCGCCCGCTCGGCAAAGCGCCGGGCGGGTTTTAGAATGTTATCGTTTGTATATGTGTATCATAATCGTGCAGACAGCCATCATAAGATTTAAAAAATGAAACAACGCCAAACAACTTACAATTATTAACATTTTCCACACTGTTTTCCACAATATAACAGAAAATGCTGCGCAGGTCTGTAGATTCTATATAAATCAAGAAACTTCGCAGATGATTGTTGCAGTCTGTGTGCACAGAAATAGGACGGCGGCCAATCTGTATGTTTTACAATCGATCGTATGCATACGAAACATTTAGAAAAATCGTAAGAAGCAAACAGAAATTAAAATAATTTCGTTTGATGTCGTTATTTATAAGAACTGAAAAAGGACATTCTGATCTTAGCGGACAGCGTTGTGGATTTCCCACCATCATTCGTCTGCTTAATATCAAAGCTACTGGTTTTATGTATCCATGTAATATTTTCTATCAAAACCGGACATGGTTTATATCGTTTGCTACAGGCGCATATAAATGAAAAACATCGACTTGCAAAAACAAGTCGATGTTGCTG
>CALWVA010000085.1 GCA_944384875.1 uncultured Clostridia bacterium | reverse complement strand
CAGGCGATCGATACACTGGCGAACAGCATTTTACAAGGGCATAAGGAACAAACGCTGCTGGGGGTAACAGGCTCCGGCAAGACATTTACCATGGCTAATATCATCCAGCGGGTACAGAAACCGACGCTGGTGCTGGCACATAATAAAACGCTGGCAGCGCAGCTTTGCAGCGAGTTTAAAGAATTTTTTCCCAATAATGCGGTGGAATATTTTGTTTCTTATTATGATTATTATCAGCCGGAAGCGTATATTCCCAATACTGATACCTATATAGAGAAAGATTCTGCGATCAATGATGAGATCGACAAACTGCGCCATTCTGCCACGGCGGCGCTGTCTGAGCGGCGGGACGTTGTGATTGTGGCATCGGTATCCTGCATTTACAGCCTGGGCGCACCCATCGACTACCGCAATATGGTGATCTCGCTGCGGCCCGGGCAGAAAAAGAACCGCGACGAGCTGATCCGCAAGCTGGTGGATTTGCAATATGAGCGCAACGATGTGAATTTTGTGCGCAACAAATTTCGTGTGCGGGGCGATGTGGTAGAGATTTTTCCGGCCAGCAACAGCGAAAATGCGATCCGGGTAGAATTTTTTGACGACGAGATCGACCGGATCACCGAAATCCATGTGTTGACCGGCGAAATCGTCAGCACGCTGCAGCATGTGGCGATCTATCCCGCTTCGCACTACATTGTGCCCAGGGATAAGCTGGTAGACGCGGTGCATGAGATCGAGCGGGAGATGGAAGAGCGGGTCAAATATTTTACCGACAACGGTCAGCTGATCGAGGCGCAGCGCATCCGGCAGCGCACAGAATATGATATGGAAATGTTGCTGGAGGTCGGTATGTGTAAAGGCATCGAAAATTATTCCCGGGTGTTGGCCGGCCGGCCGGCGGGCAGCACGCCGTTTACGTTATTGGATTATTTTCCGAAAGATTATCTGTTGATTGTAGATGAGTCGCATGTGACGCTGCCGCAGGTGCGGGGGATGTTCGGCGGCGATTATGCCCGCAAACGCAATCTGGTGGATTACGGATTTCGGCTGCCGTCGGCGTTTGACAACCGGCCGCTGAATTTCGACGAGTTTTACAGCCGGGTTAATCAGGCGCTGTTCGTCAGCGCAACGCCCGGTGAATTTGAACGTACCCGCTCGGCTGTGATTGCCGAGCAGATTATCCGGCCAACCGGGCTGCTGGATCCTGAAGTGATCGTCAAGCCGGTAGAAGGGCAGATTGAAGACCTGGTTTCTCAGATCAACCAGCGCACCGATCGGGGCGAGCGGGTTTTAGTAACCACGCTGACTAAAAAAATGGCGGAGGACCTGACTGAATATTTGGACAATCTGGGCGTGCGCGTGCGGTATATGCACCACGATGTGGATACCATCGAGCGCATGGAAATCATCCGCGACCTGCGGCTGGGCGAGTTCGACGTGCTGGTAGGCATCAACCTGCTGCGGGAGGGGCTGGATATTCCGGAAGTGTCGCTGGTGGCAATCTTAGATGCCGATAAAGAGGGCTTCTTACGGTCGGAGACGTCGTTGGTGCAGACTATCGGACGTGCGGCGCGCAACGCAAACGGCCAGGTCATCATGTATGCGGATACCGTTACCGATTCGATGGAGCGGGCGATTTCTGAAACGCTGCGCCGGCGGGAGATTCAAAACGCTTATAATAAGGCCCACGGCATTCAGCCCAAGACCATTATCAAGGATGTGCGGCAGGTTCTGGAGATTTCCAAAAAATCTGAAAAGACCGGCGGCGACCGAAAGCTGACCAAGGCGCAGCGGGAAGAGCTGATCCGTAAACTGACCAAAGAAATGCGCGCGGCTGCGCAGATGCTGGAATTTGAGCACGCGGCCTATCTGCGCGACCGGATCGAGCAATTGAAAGGAACAAAAAAATGAGTATGGATAAAATCGTGATAGAGGGCGCGCGGGAGAACAACCTGAAAAATATCAGTTTGACCATCCCACGGGATCAGCTGGTGGTGTTTACCGGCTTGTCCGGCTCTGGCAAATCCTCGCTGGCGTTTGATACGCTGTATGCTGAGGGCCAGCGCCGGTATGTGGAATCGCTGTCGTCTTACGCCCGGATGTTTCTGGGTCAGATGGAAAAACCCGACGTTGATCGGATTGACGGGTTGTCACCGGCGATTTCCATCGACCAGAAGACCACGTCGAAAAATCCCCGGTCTACCGTGGGAACGGTGACCGAGATCTATGATTATCTGCGGTTGCTATACGCCAGGATCGGCGTGCCGCATTGCCCGGTCTGCGGCCGGGAGATCAAGCAGCAAACCATTGACCAGATCGTTGACCAGGTGTTGGCGCTGCCTGCAGAGACCAAGATTCAGGTGCTTGCGCCGGTGGTACGCGGGCGCAAGGGTGAACATCTGAAAATTTTTGAATCGGCCAGAAAGTCGGGCTATGTCCGGGTGCGGGCAGACGGCAATTTGTATGATCTGAGCGAAGAGATCAAGCTGGGAAAAAATAAAAAGCACAATATCGAGATTGTGATCGACCGGCTGAAGATCCGGCCGGATATAAAAGGGCGGCTGGCGGATTCCTGTGAGACGGCGGCGTCGGTTTCCGGCGGGCTGGTGATGATCGACCAGATCGGCGGCGAGGAATTGCTTTTTTCACAGAATTATGCTTGTCCCGAGCATGGCGTCAGCGTGGAGGAGCTTTCGCCGCGGATGTTTTCGTTCAACAACCCGGCGGGCGCCTGCCCGGTCTGCACCGGCCTGGGGACTTTTATGAAGGTGGATCCCGACCGGGTCGTGCCGGATAAAAAGCTGTCGGTAAACCAGGGAGCGATCCGTGCGCCGGGCTGGTTCTCTAAAGACCGGGGCTCAATTGCAGCCATGTACTATGAGGGGCTGGCAAACCATTATGGCTTTTCGCTGGATACGCCGTTTCAGGAGCTGTCGCCTAAAGCGCAGCAGGCACTTTTATATGGAACCGGCAATGAGAAAATAAAACTGGACCGGCGGTTTGCCTATGGCAGCGGCAGTTATTATGCTTCGTTTGAAGGGGTTTGCGGTAATCTGGAGCGGCGGTATAAAGAATCGGGCAGCGACTGGGCCAAAGCTGAAATCGAGAGCTATATGACTGCTGAAAACTGTCCCGCTTGTCACGGCGACCGGTTGGCGCCTCACGCGCTGGCGGTGACGGTGGGCGGTATCAATATTATGGAATTCTGTCGGAAATCGGTGGTGGACGCGCTGGCCTTTGTCGACGGTCTGCGGCTGTCCGAGCGGGATTCGATGATCGCCGCCGGCATTTTGAAGGAGATTCGGGAGCGGCTGGGCTTTTTAAACAGCGTAGGGCTGAATTATCTGACGCTGTCGCGGTCGTCCGGCACATTGTCCGGCGGGGAAAGCCAGCGCATCCGGCTGGCAACCCAGATCGGCTCGTCGCTGACCGGCGTTTTGTATATTCTGGACGAGCCCAGCATCGGCCTGCATCAGCGGGATAACGACCGGCTGCTGGCGACGCTCAAGCGGCTGCGTGATTTGGGGAATACGCTGATTGTGGTGGAGCATGACGAGGATACCATGCGGCAAGCGGATTATATTGTGGATATCGGCCCGGGCGCGGGGATCCACGGCGGCGAGGTGGTCTGCGCCGGCACGCCGGCGCAGGTGGAGGCCTGCAAAGCCAGTATTACCGGCGCTTATCTCAGCGGCCGGAGGAAAATTCCGGTGCCGCGGACCCGGCGTGCCGGCAACGGCGGCAGGCTGCGGGTTCTGGGCGCCCGGGAACACAATCTGAAAAATATCAACGTCGATATCCCGCTGGGGACGTTTACGGCGGTGACCGGCGTATCCGGCTCGGGGAAATCCTCGCTGGTCAACGAGATTCTTTATAAAACGCTGGCCCGGGAGCTGAACGGCGCCAAAACCAAGTCCGGCGCGCACGATGCTATACAGGGGCTGGAGCTGTTGGATAAGGTCATCGATATCGATCAGTCGCCCATCGGCAGAACGCCCCGGTCCAACCCGGCAACCTATACTGGGGTGTTCAGCGATATCCGGGAGCTGTATGCCTCTACCGCCGACGCAAAAATGCGGGGGTATACCCCGGGCCGGTTTTCGTTTAATGTGCGGGGCGGCCGGTGCGAAGCCTGCGAGGGCGACGGTATTATTAAAATCGAGATGCATTTTCTGCCGGATATTTATGTGCCATGCGAGGTGTGCAAGGGCGCGCGGTATAACCGGGAGACGCTGGAGGTCAAATATAAGGGAAAAAATATTTATGATATATTGGAGATGACGGTGGAAGAAGGCCTGGAATTTTTCTCGGCGATTCCGAAGATCCGGCGCAAGCTACAGACGCTGTATGACGTGGGGCTGGGCTATATCAAGATCGGCCAGAGCGCGACCACGCTGTCGGGCGGCGAAGCCCAGCGGGTCAAGCTGTCAACCGAGTTGTCCAAACGGGCGACCGGCAAGACCATCTATATTTTAGACGAGCCGACCACCGGGTTGCATACCGCAGATGTGCATAAGTTGATTGAGGTATTGCAGTCGCTGGTTGATAAAGGGAATACCGTGGTGGTGATCGAGCATAATCTGGATGTGATCAAAACGGCGGATTATATCATCGACCTGGGGCCGGAAGGCGGCGATCAGGGCGGGCAGATTGTCGCCACCGGGACGCCGGAGCAGGTGGCGCAAAATCCCAAATCTTACACCGGGCAGTATCTGCGACCGCTTTTAGACGTGAAATAGCGGTAAAATTTACGTTTTGTTCAATTTTCACACGGCGTTTGGTGTATAATAGACGCAGATTGTAGTCGGTTTAAAGGAGGAACACCGGTGTTCGGCTATGTGAAATCCTATCAGCCTGAGCTGAAAATTGCCGAATTTGAAACCTATAAAGCGGTGTATTGTTCTCTTTGCCGGCAGTTGGGTAAAAGCTATGGCGTGTTATCCAGACTGATTTTGTCTTATGATTTCACGTTTTTAGCGATGCTGTTGCTGGCCGGTGAGCCGCAATGCTGCGGCTATACGACAATGCGCTGCCCGTTTAATCCGCTGAAAAAGTGCCACAGGCTGCAGCAGCCCAGCGACAGCCTGGCCTATACTGCAGCGTGCGCGGTCATTTTGTTTTACTGCAAAATTGCCGATAACATTGCCGACGGCGGCTTTTTCAAGCGGCTGCAATACCGGTTGATCCGTCTGTTTTACCGGCGGGCGCATAAAAAAGCGGCGCGGGATTATCCCGAAATTGAATCGGCGGCGGCAAACATGATGCAGCGGCAGGCAGCGCTGGAACGCGGCGGCTGCGACAGTCTGGATCGCGCGGCGGAGCCTACGGCGTTGCTTTTACAGGAGATGTTCGCACACGGGCAGACTGATCCGATCAAACAACGGGTGTTGCAGCAGATGGGCTATTGCGCCGGAAAATGGATCTATCTGGCCGACGCGCTGGACGATTTGTCGCAGGATCTGCAATCCGGCGGGTATAATCCGGTAGCGCTGCGGTTTGGGCTGTCAGATGGCAGCGACCGGGCGCAGGCCGAGGCGCAGACCAGGGCGCTGCTAAACGTTTGTAACGCGCAGCTGGCGGCAGCATTTGAGCTGCTGCAGATTCGGCGTTATGGTACAATTTTGGGAAATATCATCTATTTGGGTATGCCCGATGTGATCAAAAATCTGCATAAAAGGCGCAGGCCGCCTAAAGATAAAACCGGGGAGCCGGTGGTTACAGCTTCTGCTGCGGCAGATTGCGAAAGGAATGGTTTAAAAGAATGAGAGACCCTTATGAGGTGCTGGGCGTATCCAAAGACGCCACGGATGAACAGATCAAGGCCGCTTATAAAGAACAGGCGCGCAAATACCATCCGGACAATTACAACAACAACCCTCTTTCGGATCTTGCTGAAGAAAAGATGAAGGAGATCAACGAGGCATATGACGCGATCATGGCCGAGCGCAAGGCGCGCAGAAAATCCGGCGGATATCGCGGCGGCGCTTATCAGGCCAGCGGCGAGTTTGCCGATATCCGGCAGATGATTCTGCAAAACCGTCTGGAAGAAGCACAGGAGCTGTTAGACGGCGTTGCGGTATCTCAGCGTTCTGCGGAGTGGTATTTTCTAAACGGCTCTGTGTTATATAAGCGGGGCTGGTTTGACGATGCTTACACTTCGTTTTCCAATGCCTGCCGTATGGATCCGCAGAATCCCGAATACCAGGCGGCGCTGGAGCGGATCAGCAGCCAGCGGGCAGGCGGGTTTCAGACTGCGTATACCGGCGGCCGGATGAATAATGCCGGCGGCTGCTCTGCCTGCGATATGTGCAGCGGCCTGATTTGCGCCGACTGTTGCTGCGAATGCATGGGCGGCGACTTGATCCGGTGCTGCTGAGCCGATGGGGAGCGGTATGAAAAAAAGCGGTCGGGTGGCGATGGGAGGCCTGATCGCCGCGATGTCGATTGTGGTAATGCTGGCCGCGTGGTTTCCCTATCTTACATATGCGCTGCCGGCGCTGGTGGGCTGTCTGCTGATTCCCGTGATCATTGAAATCGGCAGAAAGCAGGCGTGGCTCGTATATGGCGTGACAGCGATATTGTGTTTCTTTTTATGTGAAACTGAGGCCAAGGTTTTATATATTGTTTTTTTTGGATATTATGTGATTATCAAGTCGCTGTTGGAGCGGCTGCGGTCCAAACCGCTGCAATGGGCGCTGAAGTTTGTGGTGTTTAATCTGGCCTTTGCCGTTTATTATCTTGCCGTGACTTATGTGTTCAGCCTGGATATCGAAGGGTTCGGCGATTTTGGAAAATATACGTTACTGTTGTTTTTTGTTCTTTGCAATGTAGTGTTTTTTATTTATGATCTTGCCGTAACCCGGGTGGTTTGGATGTATATGTCAATGCTGCACAATAAAATGAAAAAGTTTTTTGGAGAATAAATCAGACCTTTGTGATAAATGCTGCGGGTGAAAGGTTGATCGTCTATATGAAAAAAGCGATTGCTTGTCTGTTGTCTGTCTGTCTGCTGTTCGGGTGGACGGGCACGGTTTGGGCTGCGCAGGAGATTACGATTACCATTTCCGTTTACGAGCGGGTAAACGGAAGTTATTTATATGGCCCGGCGTCTATGACGCTGGA